>JACNLC010000071.1 GCA_014381725.1 Fidelibacterota bacterium
TGCTTGTGGCTCTGAGACTCAGCGGTTATACGGATGCAATGAGTATGAAGTTTGGAATGAGTGCTTGGGGTTTAGCTGATGCCGATTCCGCCACAGTTGTCTATGACAAATGGACTGGTGCAACTTCAGATATTGCTCTTGACTACCCAGAAGATTGGCTTACTAGTTTCACAGATCCTGCAGAAGATGTAGTGTATGATTACCCTGTAATTGCTACTGAGGAAGTTGAAGATGGTGCAGCACTTCTCGCAGAAAGAGTTGATGCTCTATTGACTGATGGTTATGGATATGCGTCTACTCCAGATATTCTTACAGACCGTGAAGCATATTTCATCAATAACTACTGGGCTCAAACAGACTACGAACACTACGGTCATATCGCTGGTGCACATCGTATTGTTAATAATGCTGATGATGGAGAAACTTTCAATCTTGAAAATGGTGGTATAAACAAATATGATCCGAATGCAACTGTTGTTACTTATTGCTGGACAAGTCAAACATCTGGTGTAATTACTGCTTATTTGACTGTTTTAGGCTATGATGCTCAAAGTTTGATAACAGGTGCCAATGGCATGATTTGGTCAAATTTAGAGAGTCATAAATGGAATGCTACTACTGGAACTCCAGGTCAAAACGCTCCTGGTGTTTATGAGTTAGAAGCAACACCTGCTCAATAAAGATATTAATGATACTTTTTATAGGGGAATCACTCTTGATTCCCCTATATTATCCAACCTGTAAATGAAACAAATATACCAAATAATACTAATTTTTACTTTTGGATTGCTGAGTGCAACTTCTCCACAGATTTCTGTACATCAAAGTTTAATTTCACCGAGAATCCATATGTTTGATGAACAAGTTGTGGAAACTTATCACTTAACCGCCATCAATCAAAATTTCCATTGGCAGACCCAAATTGATTACCGCCAAGAATTATTCAATAATTTCAAACTAAATTCGTTCATAGAATATGGTTCAGAAACAGATTTTAATCCAAATCCATTTCGCATACACAATTTTTACGCAGATTATAAATATAAAAATAATCAAGTCAAAGCTGGTAGAATCCCTATTTGGAATCCGTTTATGATGAATACTATTGACGGATTGATGGCTTCTATAAATCTAAATAAATTAGGGACACTATCTGTTACATCTGGATTTGAATCCGAAGAAATAGACACTACATTATTTTCAGATAAAATATTTTTATCATCGTGGACATTAAAAACAAAGAAATTTAACACCGCTCTGTATTATTGGTACCAAAATGAAAAATCCTTCATAGGTGCTTTTATTAGATATCCAGTTTACTGGGGAATTCACTTTGTTGAAAATTTTGCATGGAATTTGACTGATAATCACATATCGTATTATAGATTAAATGCTTACAAAAACTTTAGTAACCATAAATTCAGCATCAATGTTAGATTTAAGGAAATTAACAAAACGGAGCTTTATCCTTGGGTAGAAAACCTTGCTGAATTGTGGGTCTCCCCTACACTCTCTATGGGTCTGACATCCAATTTTAATAATGTATTTTCGTTACAAAATGTTTTTGGATATCGATTTACAGAATCTGAAAACTGGTTCTACAAAACGGCTTTCAATTGGAAAATGCTACAAACTTCTATGATGTACGCAAAACAGGGAGAATCTCACATTTTGAGTAATAGTCTTGCAGGTAGATTTCGTATAGATAACAATATTTCTATTGGTGGTTCTCTAGCATTGAATACTACTTATTTCCCAGGCGACTTGGATCAAGAACAATCATTGGGTTCACATTTTTGGTTAAAATATTCAATTTCTAATAATTTTTCTGCACAAATCTTCAGTAGATATTATCAAAATCCATATTATAAAATGGACTTTAGAGGAGGGATAAACATTAATTATGTCTTCTAGAATTTTATTATTATTTGCAATTATTACATTTGCTTTTTCTCAAGATGCAGATAGAATCATTTTCCCACACATTACACATATCGATGATGTAGAGCTCGAATGCTCTTACTGCCACGAAGGTGTTAATGAATCAACATTCTTATTTGATGAATCATTTTTACCTTCAATGGATTTTTGCGGAGAATGTCACGAAGATGCCTTAGAAGAAGATTGTGAAATGTGTCATGCAAATCCGGAAGAAGCCGATACTTATCCAATAAGCAATTCCGCTTCCAGTAAAGATTTTTCACACTTATTCCATTTAAATCAGTTTTCTGATTGCTCGAAATGCCACTCAGCAGTTTATGAAGATGAAGGCGAAGAAGTAAGAAATACTTGGACAGAACAGAATTGTAAAGACTGCCATTCAATTACACTTCCACAAAATCATAATTTGGACTGGGTAAGTACTCACGGTGGAAATGTTATGGGACAATCTGAATCTAATTGTAATATGTGCCACGAGCAAAGGAGTTGTGATGCTTGCCATTCACTTCAACAGTTTGAACAGAAAACACATCCAACTTCTTACATTATGCTACACGGATTTGAATTCAAAGCAGGTTTGATGGAATGTTCAACTTGTCACAAAATTGACAAAGATTGTAGAACTTGCCATATTAATCAATTTGTAATGCCACTTGACCACAGCAATATGGATTGGACAGGCAACGATTTTATAATTGGTGGTGAACATATACAATCAGCTTTTGATAATCCTGAACTTTGTCAAGTTTGCCATACTGTAAGTTTTTGTGAAAGGTGTCATCAATAATGTTTACTAAGACTACCATTTTCACAATTTTTGCAATTTTGTTTATTTGGACTTGTACAGAAACAGTGCAACCTGAGTTACATCCTAAACAATGGATGGATCCTGAAAGCTATGATTTTCACGGAAATCAAATTGCATTAAAAGGATTAGATGCTTTAGAGACTTGTAAAACTTGTCACGGAGAAAATTATACTGGTGGAACAAGCACAATTTCTTGCTCTGATTGCCATGAAGGTGGCTATAGCGGACACCCTAACATTATATCTCATTTAACGCCTGATAGTACAGAATTTCACGGGAATATTGTTTCAGAATCTGGATTAGAAGGTGCTAACGAAGAATGTGGCTCTTGCCACGGTACTATGTTAGATGGCGGAAAAGTAGATGTGTCTTGCTATTTATGTCACGCTGGAGGACCTAGCGGGCACCCAGAGATATGGTCACATATAGATCCAAATAGTGATGATTTTCATGCTTTAGGATTTACACAAAATACTTTTGATGAAGATGTATCTCATTGCTTAGAATGCCACACTATTTATCAAGAAGATAATAGTGAGATAACATCATGCTACGAATGTCATCAAAATTACCCATTTTTCGAATAATATATGTTTCATCAACTATGAAAAAGGGCTGTTATAACAGCCCTTTTTTAAATCGATATTCTATTGACTTACTATCGAAGACTTGTAAAAATGTTCTTTGGATAAATCATTATCTTCTTACATCTACAATACTAATCATCGATCTTAACCTTGCGAGGATTTCACACCCTCGCAAGGTTTCTCGAGAAAGGTTTTTCGAGATTATTTTATTTCTATTTGATAAGGTAAGATAAACTGAATTTCATCATTTTCAATAAATGGAATAATATCCAAAACTTCTAATTGTTTTGCCAATTCTTTAGGTAGTAATTCAGTAATTTCCGTTTTCATATCGAATAACTCTGACCCTTGGAAATATATTTGTTTGTGCTTCGGATATTCTACAATTTCGACTTCAGTATCAGCAGGAATATTTGCTTCAGCTTTAGCTATTTCAATAGCATCGTGTAGTCCACCAAGCTCATCAATTAATTTTGTATCCAACGCTTTTTTACCACTCCAAACTCGACCCATCGCAATGTTGTCTAATTCGTTAATATCATTTAACTCATCTCTACCATCAACAACTCTTTGTTTGAATTTTGTGTAAACATCGTTTATTGCACCTTGTATTTTTTCATATTCATCTTCTGTGGTAAGTCTAGAACCAGACTGAAAATCTGAATGTTCACCGCGTTTCAATCCTTCTGTATTGATGCCGATTCTTTCTAATAGCTGAGAGAAGTTCAATCGAATTCCTATAACACCAATAGAGCCGGTTATAGTGCCTGTATCTGCAATAATTTTATCAGCTTGGCACGCAATGTAATATCCACCAGATGCCGCTACATCGGACATTGAAGCTATAAATGGTTTTACATTTGAAGAATCTTCTTCAGTAGTTTTGATAATTTCTCGCCACATCATATCAGATGCAAGTGCAGAACCACCACCGCTGTCTATTCGGAGAACAATTGCATCTATGCTCTTATCTTCACGAGCAGATTTTATAGCTTCACGGATAGTTTCATCGCCCATTTGAGAAGAGCCAGATGGTCCCGGATTACTCTTACCTGAGACAATTCCACCAACTGCATAAATAACTGCGATTTTCGGTTTTTCTTCTGTTGTCCATTCTGTAATGTATGACTCGCTTCTGTCAATATTTTTGTATTCGACTATCTTTACATTATCCTCATTCAAACTGTTGATATAGTCATCAAACTCGTCAGGATACATCACGCTGTCAATCAATCCAGCTTCTTTGGAATCTTCTACTGTAAAATATGGACCATTATCTATTACAGATTGAGTTTTTGCTAAATCGCCATCAAAACGGTCGGCAACTCCATTAAGAAAGATTTCGTATAAATCGTCCAGTAAATCTCCATAATTCTCTCGCATTTCGTCTGACATTTTACGATTAAGAAATGGGTCACCTGCAGTTTTGTAAGATTTCCCATCATAATTAACTCTAAACACTTCAGGCACAATACTCAATGTATCAAGTAAACCTCGTAAAAATTGCACTTCCATACTGAGTCCTTTTAGATTGACATCAGTTAAATCTGCAGTATAGATTTCATCAGCCATTGAAATTAAGAAGTAATCAGAATTACCAATTCCGTGGTCAGTATAAACAATAATCTTTTTGCCGGCATCTTTGAACTCTTGTAGAGCATTTCGCATTTCAATTCTTTTTGCAAATCCAGCTTGCACATATCCTAAATCAAAAATTAATCCATCAATAGTTTCATCTTTTGCAAAAGTATTTATGTCATCAATCCACGCTTTGAGTTGTTTACCTTTTTGAGTGTTTCCTGCAAATGGAATTATGTTCAAGTTGAAATTTATCTTTGGTGTTTTAGGTTTTTCTTCAATGAATAATCCGTCCAATTCCATTCTTATATATTTTTCTTTGTCTTTATCTTCAATCTTGAATACGGAATTTCTTTTTTGTGTATCAATTGTAAATCCATACCCAAAAGAAGGATTACCTTCAGTTTGAGTTCCTGAGGAATAAACACCACTTTTACCGAAATTGAATCCTACAGTCAAGTTGATTTCATTTGGATTACTTTTCAAATCATCAAACATAGCATTTGCAGAAATATATACTCCATCAACAATTTCCGTTTGAATAAAAGGTGCAAATTTATCTTCAAATTTTGTGCCAGTTTCATCCTTGGTAGAAATATAATCCAATCCGATAGTTAAGCGATGTTTCAAAAATGGCCTTATAGCAATTCCTGAACGATATTCTAAAACATCTTTAAATTTGTCATCTGCCATTGCAGTAAAACCCAAAGATATAATGTTGAATGGACGATAGAGTAACCCAAAGTTCATTGTGTGATGTTTATTCCAGTTAAATCCGAAATAACCATTATTGAACAATTCTCCTGCAAAACCAATAGAAAATTCAGATGGATTAAATAATTTATCACCATTTGTATATCCTAAGGAATAAGCAAATCCATCTGAGCGATTCATTGAGTAAAATTTAGAATCTTTGGAGATTTTATTATCATTATCTGGATCAATATAAAATCCCGATTGGGCACATCTGTGGATTCCAAGTCCAGCTGGATTACTGCTTAATGCATCAAGATTATCTGCTGTTGCAACTGAAGATAAACCCCATACATTTTGTGCAATGATTGAACTACTTGTTAATGTTAACATCAAGATTAAGATGTGCATCACTTGCCACTTAATCCCTGTTACTTTTCTTGTTTTGTTGTTTGTTTTCATGTTTATTTCCTCTTGTTTTTTTAGTAATTTTCAACAAAAATATGTCAAATTCCGTGCCAAAGCAACACGAAAACACATAACACCTTAATAATTCACAAGTTATAGATGTTTTGACAAAAACCAATTAATATCAAAGCTATATAATACAAGATTGTTTTGATATAAATACGAGTGAATATTCAAAAGGATACCTGTCAAATTTACACACAAGGTTTCCGCTTTGGTGCATATTAAATTCAAAGAGTTTAAAATAATTGTCATCTATTAATTTTTTGTTCATAGATAGAGACACATTGCAATGCGTCTCTATTACAATTACATATTTATTTTTTATCCTACTTTTTATGAGTTGTATTTTATTCAATCCTAATTCGTTGTTATATTTTTTCTATACATTTGCAAAGTCGCAAGATAAATCACTCCACTAATAATTAGTGAAATTAAAGTTCTAAGTGAAAATAGATCACCCCAAAACGAACCCAAAACATTCACTTGTTCTGATATAATAACTTCTAATCCGTTAATTAAATTTTGATTACTCAACATTATTGGTATTGCTTCAAATATGTTGATAATTTGATTGACAAACTCATTTTCTCCAAAAATAACTTGAAGTGTAATACCAAAAAGTATTGGTGCTCCAATTCCTATAATCAATGGGCGATTTTTGACCATTGAAGAAATAAATACCATAAATAAAACCAACGGACTTAACCATAACAGCACAATAATCTGGTATAAAATTAAATCGCAAAACAAATCCACCATATTGATTTGACTTAACGGACCTGAAATAATATCCCAAGCTTCTCCACTAATGGATAACATTGCAATCCAAATATACACAAATAGAATTGCAAGCATAATTAAAGTCAAGCCGATTATACCAATTGCACCTGCTTTTAATTTAGAGAGTAAAATCCAATTGTCGTTTAAAGGTTGACTTCTAAAAAAATATGAACTGGAATTTGAACGCTCCTTAAATACTGAATCGGAGAAATAGAATAAAGCAATGAAAATAATTAATATTTGTATTGCTAAAAATCCTGCTAAAATTCCATAGCTGAATGATTTAATAACCTTCAATGGTGATCCCGCAAGACCATTTATTGCTCTTTGTTTAACACGGTCTGGAATTTCAGAATTATCAGATTCAAAAACGATAAAAACATCAGAACCATTTTCATTGGTTTGGTTGTTATGTCCAAAACCAATGGCAATATCTTTTTCTTCTTTGCCCCAATTTTCGAATGAAATAGACAGTCGATGAATTGGAATTAGTGTCAACAATAGTAAAAACGAAAACACACCTATTGTCCAAAATATTACTCGTTTCCATTCCCAATACTCTCTTTTTAGTAATGCTAAAAACTGTTTCACTAGTTACCTCCCATCATTGCTACAAATATATCTGCAATTGAAGGAGTCTTTATCTCCCCATATTGTTCTATATTTGCTCGATTTACTTTCTCCAATAAAAATAATTTCTTACCAAAAAATGATTGTTCTAACAACGGATTAAATTTTCGCATTTCTTCTGCATATTCTTCTGGAACAGAAATCTGCATAAAGCGTTTTTCTAGATTTTCCATACTCTCCTTCATCAAAACTTTCCCATCTTTTATGAAAATTACATCGCTTAAAATGTGTTCGACTTCTTCTACTTGATGCGTAGAAATCACAATGGATTTGTTATGCTCAAAATAATCTTCTAAAACTGATGCGTATAACTGTTTTCTGAATAAAATGTCCAATCCGTGAGTCGGTTCATCTAAAATCAGCAAGCGAGAATCTGTTGCCAAAACCAACGCAAGATGAAGTTGAGTTTTCATACCTTTGGATAATTGCTTTACTTTTTGAGTTTTCTTTATGACAGTTTTCTCTAATAGTTTGTCGCATTTTTTGATATCGAATTGCGGATGAACATCTTGTTGAAATCTAATAACTTGCGAGACAGACATCCACGGTGGCAAAACCGAAATATCGTGAATTACTCCTGTATTCAACATCAATTCAGGGCGATTTTTGTATGGGTCATTATTTAAAATTGATATACTCCCTTCGCATTGAATTAATCCGGTCATTGCTCTAAGAAGTGTGGTTTTGCCAGCACCGTTTGGTCCAACAAGTCCAACAATTTTCCCTGATGGAATTTCAATATTCACATCAGAGAGAGCTTGAGTTGTGCCGTAATGTTTGTTAACATTTTTTATAGAAATCAGCGATTCCATTAATTTTCTCCCTCATTCTTACTACTAATATTTTTTTCAAAACTATCTTCAATAATTTGTATGGTTTGATTTTTTGTATATCCTAATAATTTAGCTTTGTTTATCAATTTTTCAATATCTTCATTTATAAATTCAGTTTTGGAAGAATTAGTTAATAATTCTTTTGCCCCAGACTTAACATACATACCAAGTCCTCTTCGTTTTTCTATCAGTTCTTCTTGAATTAGGATTTGAGTTGCATTGAGAATAGTTTGTGGATTAATATTGTATTCTACAGAAATTTGTCTAACTGATGGTATCGGTTCATTTTCCTTTAAATCACCCGACAGTATCGCGTCACGAATCATATTAGCAATTTGTAAATACAATGGTGTTTTATTATTAAATTCTAAATTCATATTTTACTCTATTAGTGTTATGGTATAGTATAACACCTCTAAAGAATTCGATGCAATAAAAAATATTGCTTAAATTTTGATTATAGAATCTACACAAAAAATGATAACAAAGGATGATTATGATCAAAAAAATAATTGTATTGGGTGGCGGAATGGTTGGTTCTGCAATTGCTAGAGATTTAAAAGAAAATGGACATTCCGTAACAGTTGCGGACAGAGATATTGGTGTGCAAAATCGAATAATGCAATTTGATATTAAGTTTGTCAAACTCGATTTCTCTGATTTTAACTCAGTCCACAAAACGGTGCAACAGTTTGACTTTGTTATTGGTGCTGTTCCAGGTTTTTTGGGATATAGAATTTTACAGACAGTTTTGGAAGCCAAAAAGGATATCGTGGATATTTCCTTTATGCCAGAAGATCCTCGAGGACTCAATAAAATTGCAGTTGAAAATGGAGTTACTGCTATCACAGATGCTGGAGTTGCACCTGGATTATCAAATTTAATGTTCGGGAACGCACTATCTGAATTTGATAAATTGGATTCTGCGAAGTGTTTTGTTGGAGGACTTCCGCAAAACCCTAAACCGCCGTGGTGGTATAAATCTGTATTTTCTCCAATTGATGTTGTGGAAGAATATACTCGTCCTGCACGATTAGTTGAAAACGGGCAAATTGTTACAAAACCTGCGATGACTGAAATCGAACCTGTGGAATTTGAAAATATCGCAACACTCGATGCGTTTAATTCTGATGGATTACGAACTTTGTTAGATTTACCAATTCCAAATATGGTTGAAAAAACAATGAGATTTCAAGGACATATACAGAAAATTATTGAAATGAAAAATCAAGGATTATTTGAAGATGACAAAATCAAAGAAACATCTGAATCCTTAATACAAGATTGGAAACCTGAAAAAGATGATTATGATCAAACTATAATGCGATTGGAATTTCGAGGGATTAAAGATAATAAGCAAATCACTGATACTACAGATCTCATCGATTATTTTGACAGGGAAAAAGGGATTTCGTCAATGGCCAGAACAACAGGTTATACTTGTACAGCAGTTGCGGATTTACTTATCTCAGAAAAATTTACCTCAAAAGGTGTGTTTGCAATGGAAAGTCTTGGTAAAAATAGAAATTTAGTAGATTCTGTGCTAAATCACTTATCGGTTAGAAATGTGATTTTACTGAAAAGACAAGATATTGAAACAAAATGAGTTTTTGGATCCTCTTCTGATTTGGGAGGTTGGAATGTTAGGGAACTGTTGATAATGATTGTGGCCTTCACAACAAAAAGTATCGTTTATTGTGAAGAACCCTTTTTAAATTATAGATATGAAAATTGTTAAAATAATTCAGTGGGATATGGGGCATCGTGTGATGAATCACCGGTCTGCTTGCAAAGGTTTACACGGACATCGTTACAAAGCAGAAATTTGCGTAGAGGGTGACATTGTTACAAAATCCGGTGCATCCGAAGAGGGTATGGTAATTGATTTTGGGGATGTAAAAAACATTGCCCTAGATTTCATAAACAATAAACTTGATCACGGCTTTATGGTTTGGGATAAAGATTCTGAATTAATTGATTTTTTTAATAACACAACAGGGCATAAACCTATAATTGTTCCATTTACTCCAACTGCCGAAAACATTGCCAAATTTATCTTTGAAACTCTCGACAAGAAATTTGAAGATAAATATAGCACTGGACTCAAACTCTGTTCAGTAAAACTTTGGGAAACCCCAACGAGTTATGCTGTTTATGAGAAATAGTAAAGTTAGAATTGTAGAAAAGGAGACGAATTCTCTACTAGATATAATAATTACTTTTTCCCTCTCGTCATTTTCTCTATTTCATCCCACATTTCAGTAGGGACTTGATCCAATCCATTAAATTCACCTGCACCATAGAGCCATTCACCGCCATCAATAGTTACCACTTCTCCGTTAACATATCCTGAATAATCCGAAACTAAATATGATGCCAAATTAGCGAGTTCGTGATGCTCTCCAAATCGTTTTAAAGGAATTCTTTGTTTGGGATCGAGTTTTTTTGAAAGATTTTCAGGAAACAATCGAGACCACGCACCTTTTGTGGGGAATGGTCCTGGTGCAATAGCATTTGAGCGAATTCCATATTTCCCCCATTCAGAAGCCAATGAGCGTGTGAGAGCTAAAACTCCGGCTTTGGCAGTTGCAGAAGGCACTACAAATCCAGAACCGGTCCACGCATAAGTTGTTACAATGTTCAAAATTGTTCCCTGTATTTGTTTGTCAATCCAGTATTTACCAAATGCTAAAGTGGTGTTGTAAGAACCTTTGAGCACGATGTCCACGATAATATCAAATGCTTTGTGTGATAGTCGTTCAGTCGGACTTATAAAATTTCCAGCCGCATTATTAAGCAGAACATTTACTTCGCCAAAAGTTTCAATTCCTTTTTGTAAAACTGATTCGACTTCTGAATATTTTCGCACATCGCATTGGATTGGCAATATAGTTCCACCAGTTTCTTTTTTCAATTCGCTGGCTGTTTGCTCTAAAACATCCATTTTACGACTGGCAATTATGAGATTTGCTCCAAGCTCGAGGAACGACTTTCCCATTGATTTTCCTAAACCAGTTCCACCACCGGTTATTAGAATTGTTTTACCTTTTAGTGAATTTTCTTTCAGCATATTTAAGTTTGTCATCGAAATTGCTCCAAATAATAGTGTGTAAAGTAAATGGTTTAGCTTGATTGATGAAAGAAAAAAAGGGTAAACTTCAGCACTATAATATAGTAATATTTATATCTTTTAAACAAAGGAGCTCAAATGGCACAAATTAAAGAATTAAAAAATATCAGAAAGGATATTAACGAAGTCCATACTGATTTATTGATTGTCGGTTCAGTTAAAACTAAAAAGTTTAGCAACCCATTAAAATCTTCGCTTGGTAAAACACTAAGTAATGCAATTAAAGTAGAAAAGTTTACCGGTAAATTAGGTAAATCCGTAAAGATTTATGGAGATGACAAAATTAAACGAATCGCTGTTTTTGGGCTTGGCGAGACAAAGAAATATGATAGTCATACAGCACGAGATTTAGGAGCAAAGATTATCAAATATGCTAATTCATTGGAAACAAAAATGCTAACGATTGACACGAGTTCAATGGGATTATCTTCGGATGATGATCTTGGTGCATTTGCTGAGGGTTTGGTTATAGGTTCTTATGAATTTCTCGATTATAAATCCGATAAAAAAGAGGTTGCAAAGTCATCGAATACGATTGTTAAAGCAGAATTTATAGGTGCAAATTCATCTGTTTTACAAAAAGCGTTTGTCCTTGCTGAAGGCGTTGCGATTGCAAGAGATGTTTCTAATCATCCGGCGAATATTGCAAATCCGACTTATTTAGCAAATACAGTAAAAGATATTGCTAAAGCCGATAATATGAAATATAAAGTGTTTGATGGTAGCGAATTTGAAAAGATGGGAATGGGTGCGTTTTACGGTGTTGCTCGCGGTGCTACAACTCCAGCCAAGATGATTATTGTTGAATACAATGGCGGAAAAAAAGCTGAAAAACCTTTTGCGTTAGTGGGTAAGGGATTAACATTCGATTCCGGTGGAATTTCACTTAAACCCGGTGCAAATATGGATGAGATGAAATTCGATATGTGCGGTAGTGCTGTTGTAATTGGCGTTCTGAAAGCTGTAGCCAAACTCCAACCGAAAATCAATATTATTTTTGCAATTGGCTCAACGGAAAATATGCCGGACGGAGATGCTCAAAGACCGGGAGATATTGTAACTGCTTATAACGGGAAGACTATCGAAATTCTTAATACAGATGCAGAAGGTCGCTTGGTTCTTGCAGATGTTTTAGCGTATGTTACAGACAAATATAAACCTGTTGGGATGTTGGATTTTGCCACCCTTACTGGTGCAGTTTTGATTGCTCTAGGAAATCGTGCATCAGGATTAATGGGAAATGACACCAAGTTGATTAAGGATGTAAAAAAATCTTCTGAGACAACTGGCGAAAAGGTTTGGGAACTTCCACTTTGGGATGAATACTCAAAAGAAATTAAAGGTAAATATGCTGATTTGAAGAATATGGGAGAAGGCAGACTAGCTGGAACCATTGCGGCTGGAATATTTCTCAAAGAATTCGTTGGTGAAACTCCGTGGTGTCATTTAGATATTGCCGGAACTGCTTGGGGACCAAAGGAGCCATCTTATCAGCCAAAAGTTGGTGCAACTGGAGTAGCAGTTAGATTAGTTTATAATTTATTAGAAAATCGTATTAAATAAAATTTGGTTGATATTAAAACAGTGATTTAAATTTGCTAGCTTTTTTATGACATAAATATCCTAAAATAGTGGCGGCATAGCTCAGTTGGTTAGAGCATCGGAATCATAATCCGAGTGTCCGGGGTTCGAGTCCCTGTGCCGCCACGAAATCTAATAATATTTTTATAAAGGAATAAAATAATGACAAATAGAACTTTTGCAATTATTAAACCAGATGCAACTCGTAATGCTAATACTGGTCTAATATATGACAGAATACTAAAAGCTAATTTCAAAATCCTTGCTGCAAAATTAGTCAAAATGTCTAAGAAACAAGCTGAAGGATTTTATGACATCCACAGAGGAAAACCATTTTTTAAAGAATTAACGGATTTTATGTCATCGGATATTTGTATGGTTTTAGCACTCGAAAAAGACAACGCTGTTTCTGAATGGCGAAAAACCATAGGTGCAACCAATCCCGCAGATGCAGAAGCAGGTACTATCCGTAAAGATTTTGCTACAAGCTTGGGTGAAAATGCGGTTCACGGCTCAGATTCAGATGAAAATGCACAAAAAGAGATTGCCTTTTTCTTCACAGAGAGTGAACTTATAGCCAATCTTTAGGGGTATATTATGCACAATTTGAGGTTTTTTTCGATTCAGTTATTCACTATTTTACTTTTATTTATAGCGTGTACTTCAACAACTGAAAGGGAGGTTATATCTATTGGTAAAACTGTAAAAATACAGTATTCTCCTGACATTAAGTCCAAAGCAAAACTGACTTTTCAATGGAGTTATCAAAATATTCCTACAAACAGTACACCGAAATTGTTGATTGATAATAACAAAGCTTTGTTTACTCCCGATATTGTTGGTGATTATGATATTTTGCTTTCTGTTCGTTCTGAATCAAATGATGAGATAGCTTCGGAATTTTATTATTTTTCTGTAATAAAAGATACTGTTTCTCGCTCAATAAAGAAACAAACACAAACTGCAGATATTATTGATAATTCTGAACCTAAACCCACTAAACCCTTTAAGTCCAAAAAGGTAATTCCCCCTAAAGTCAAAAAGAAAGTGATACCTAAACCTTCAAGTCCAAAGTTGGATATCCCGGCTGTTGCTGGCAAATATACAATTCAAGTGGCATCTTGGCCATCTTTGGAGGAAGCTCGTAATGACCAGTTATCTTTGATAGATGCAGGATATGATTCCTATCTTCAACGAGTTTTTATAACTGAAAAAGATGAAGTTTGGTGGAGAGTTCGAGTCGGAGCATTCTCAGATTATTCCATCGCTATTGCAGTTCATAAACAACTTATTCAACTTAGAGGTAAAGATATTTGGATAGATTATGTTCGTCAAGAACAAAACAAATAGTTTTAGACAGAAATAGTAATTTAGCTCATCATTCTCATGTTGTATCATAAGGTAAAATATCTCTAAATTAAATGTCTATATTTTAATGTAAATATTTAAGAATTTAACTTTAAACAGAATTAAAAAGGAAGAACATCGATGGCAGTACCAAAGAAAAAAATATCAAAGACTCGTGGAAGAAAGCGTCGCACACACTGGAAAGCTTCTGCACCACAAGTTGGTGTTTGTCCTCAGTGCAACCAACCTAAGCGTCCTCATCGTGCTTGCCCTGAATGCGGATATTATAAAGGACGACCAGTAGTTATCGCTAAAGGAGCATAACTCCTCTCTTATGAAAATTGCATTAGATGCCATGGGTGGCGACCATGCTCCCCATTCAACCGTACAAGGTGCGTTTGAGTATATAAAAGAATTCGGAAGTGATTCTGCCGAAATTTTGCTATTAGGGCATCAGGACAGATTAGACAGACTTATTAAGGAATATAATGATCCCTTTAAAAAGGTATCTATCATACACGCTCCGCAAGTCGTAGATACGGATGAAATACCATCCAAAATTTTCAAAACCAAACCGGATTCATCACTAGTAAAAGCAGTGGAATTAGTCAAAATTGGTGAAGCAGATGCGGTAGTCAGTAGTGGGAATACAGGTGCTTTGATGGTTTCTTCTCTTTTCCTCCTTGGAAAAATTAAGGGCATTCGAAGACCAACATTAGCGCCATTTATACCTACTAAAACAGGTGGGTTTATCTTGTGCGATGCAGGAGCAAATACTGATGTAAAACCACACAATCTCGTACAATTTGCAATTATGGCTCAAGCTTACATCGAACACCTTGAAGGTTGGAAAAATCCTTCTGTTGCATTGCTTAATATTGGTTCTGAAGAAACCAAAGGCAACGAGCTGACTCGTTCCACATTTCCACTAATGAAATCACATGTTTCCAACTTTATCGGAAATATTGAAGCTCGATATGTTTTAAACGGAAAGGCTGATGTTGTTGTAACTGATGGATTTACTGGAAATATTCTTCTAAAAACTATTGAGGGGGCTCTAAGCCATATGATGGATTGGTTTCATGAGAGCATTAAATCCCATCCTATTTGTCGATTATCTGCTCCTTTAATGGCTCCTGCTATCAAAGATTTAAAGAAATCTATGGATTATGAAGAACACGGTGCAACACCACTTCTAGGTGTAAATGGAATCGCTATGAAATGCCACGGTTCATCTACTTTTAGAGGAATTAAAAGTTCTCTTATTGCAGCCAAAAAGGCATTTGATGAGAATCTGATAACAGATATTGCTTATAGAATCTCTGAACACTTAGATATTATTGAAAATCATTCAAACAATGATGACGAAAATTAATAAAACAATAACAGCTAACATTTCTGCTTTGGGAATGTATGTTCCTGATAAAATACTGTCTAATTTTGATCTTGAAAAAATGGTTGATACTAAAGATGAGTGGATTCAGGAACGAACAGGAATAAAAGAGCGACGAATAACTACCGATGGTCAAGCAACTGTTGATATGGCATCTCGGGCAGCTGAACGATTGTTACAAACAAGAAATATTTCTGCTGAAGAAATTGATATTATAATTTTAGCAACTGTAACTCCGGATATGATGTTTCCTTGCTCAGCATCGCAAGTTCAAGACAAAATAGGTGCTACAAATGCTTGGGGATTTGATTTATCAGCTGGATGTTCTGGTTTTTTATTTGCACTACAAACTGGAGCACAATTCATTGAATCTGGAACTCATAAGAAAGTTATGGTTATAGGTGCTGATACAATGAGTTCGATAGTTGACTATACCGATCGAAACACTTGTATTTTGTTTGGAGATGGAGCTGGTGCAGTTCTTCTAGAACCATCTACAAATGGGTTCGGACTTATAGATTCAAAAATGAAACTCGACGGAAGCGGTGGAAAGTTCCTTAAAATGCCGGCCGGCGGAAGTTTAAATCCACCATCTCACGAGACTATTGACAAAAAAATGCACTATATCTATCAAGATGGCAAAACAGTTTTTAAATTTGCAGTGAAAGGAATGGCAGATATTTCTTATGAGATTGCTCAAAGAAACAATTTGCAAGGCGATGACATTAAACTATTCATTCCGCACCAGGCAAATAAACGGATTAT
The DNA here is from genome assembly GCA_014381725.1 of Fidelibacterota bacterium. Lineage (GTDB taxonomy): Bacteria > Fidelibacterota > Marinisomatia > SCGC-AAA003-L08 > JACNLC01 > JACNLC01. The sequence goes on from JACNLC010000071.1 coordinate 16,538, forward strand.
TGACGCAGCTGCAAGAAGATTAAAATTAAAAGAAGAACAAGTCCTAAGTAATATTGACAGATATGCCAATACAACAGCTGCTACTATTCCAATTGGAATGGTTGAAGCTACTAAAAATGGAAGATTAAAAAAAGGTGATAATTTGATTATCTCAGCATTTGGCACTGGATTTACTTGGGGAGCAACATACATTAAATGGGGATTAACATTTGATGAATAAAGTTTACCTATTTCCAGGTCAGGGTTCACAATTTGTTGGAATGGGCAAAGATATTTTTGAGCAATCTGATATTGCAAAACAAATTTATCAAAGTGCTTCTGATATTTTAGGATTTGATTTGGTCGATATTTCTTTTAATGGACCAGAAGATAAGTTAAGACAAACTCAGTTTACTCAGCCGGCTATTTTTGTGCATAGTGTTGCAGTGTATAATTTATTAAAAGAGCACAATCTCTTCCCTTCAGCAGTTGCTGGACATAGTTTGGGTGAATTCTCTGCATTAGTCGCTGCCAATGTTCTAACATTTGAAGACGCTTTAAATATTGTAAAAGTAAGAAGTTCTGAAATGGCAAAAGCAGGCAGTATTCAACCCGGAAGTATGGCGGCAATCTTGGGAGCAGATGATGAGCAAATCGAACAGATATGCAATCAAGATGGTGTGGTTGTTCCTGCTAATATCAATGCACTGGGACAGATTGTAATATCAGGAGAAGTTGATGCAGTTGCATCTGCTGTAGAAACTGCAAAATCTCTTGGGATTCGCAAAGCAATACCACTTAATGTTTCTGGCGCATTTCATTCCCCATTGATGGTTCCTGCCAGAGAACCTTTATCAAAAATATTGGAATCTGTAAAATTCAACAATACAGATATTCCTGTTTATCAAAATGTTACAGCGAGCCCTGAGACAGATGCAGAAATCATTAAAGATAATATACTAAAGCAGTTGGAAAATCCAGTTCGTTGGGCTGATATCATTACAAATATGATTTCCGATGGATTTACAGATTTTATTGAAGTCGGTCCAAATAAAGTTCTATCAGGACTAAATCGTAGAATTAACAGAGATGTAAATTCCACTCCGATTGGTACTTTTGAACAAATACAAAATTTAATCGCATAAATTTGGAGATATGTTGAATAATTTAGAAAACAAAATTGCAATTATCACAGGATCAGCACGGGGAATCGGATTCTCAATTGCGGAAACTTTTGCAGATAGTGGAGCAACTGTAGTAATCCTCGATTTATTTCAGGATGCTGTGGATGAAGCAGTAACAAATTTGACATCTAACGGAAAATCTGCTTATGGATATGCAGTAGATGTAACGGATTCAGAAAATGTTGATTCAATATTTAAAGAGATTCACCAAAAATTTGGAAAAATTGATATTTTAATCAACAATGCTGGAATAACAAAAGATGGTCTTATCATGAAAATGAAAGAATCTGATTGGGATGCTGTTTTAAATGTTAACCTTAAAGGCACATTTATTTGCACACAAATAATCAGCCGATATATGTTAAGGCAACGAGAAGGTGTGATTCTAAATATCGCATCAGTTATAGGTATAATGGGTAATGCAGGACAGTCAAATTATGCGGCATCTAAAGGCGGTGTTATTGCATTTACAAAATCTTCCGCAAAAGAGTTTGCGTCTAGAAACATTCGTGTAAATGCGATTGCTCCTGGATTTATAGAAACAGAAATGACTGCAAAATTACCCGAAGATGTCATCAATAAATATAAAACAGTTATTCCATTAAAAAAACTTGGTAGTACAAAGGATGTAGCAAATCTGTTGCTATTTTTAGCTTCAGAACAGGCATCCTACATCACCGGTCAGACAATTAATGTCGACGGTGGAATGATAATGTAATCACAATAAAAGAACGGAGAGAAAAAATGTCACAATACTTCGATAAAGTTAAAGAAATCATCATCGATAAACTTGGTGTAGAAGAAAGCAAAATCACAGTGGAAGCTAAATTCATTGATGATTTAGGTGCTGATTCATTAGATACAGTTGAATTAATTATGCAGTTCGAAGAAGAATTCAACATTGAAATTCCTGATGAAGATGCTGAAAAACTTACTACAGTTAAAGAAGCTATCGATTATATCGACACACAATTAGCTTAGTTTTTGCTATGACAAATCGACGAGTTGTTGTTACGGGGATGGGACTCCTATCCCCTATCGGTAATTCTGTTTCTGAATTTCACGAAGGTTTGAAATCCGGTAGAAATGGTATTGGAGAAAATACTCTTTTTGATACATCTGACTTTTCTGCAAAACTATCGGGTTTAATTAAAAATCTGGAATTTGAGGACTATTTCAACCGAAAAGAACTAAATATTATTGATAGATTTACTGCTTTTGCAATTATTGCAGCTGATGAAGCAGTAAAAGCGTCTGGTATAGCTAATGATTCTTTAGATAAAAATAAAATTGGAGTTATCATTGGTTCTGGAATCGGCGGAATAAATACTCTTATTGAGCAACAAGCACGGCTTCTAAAAAGTCCAAGGCGAGTAAGTCCATATTTTGTTCCATCAATGATTTCTGATATTGCTGCGGGGCATGTATCAATTAAACACGGATTTAAAGGCCCAAATTATTGTGTGGTTTCGGCTTGCGCAACAGCATCTCACTCAATTGGAGATGCATTTCGTTTAATTAAATACGGTGATGCCGATGCAATGATTACCGGTGGTGCTGATGCTTCAATTGTTCCAGTTTCTGTTGCAGGATTTTCCAATATGAAAGCACTCACTAAGAATACTGATCCAAGTACTGCTAGCCGTCCTTTTGACGCAAACCGTGATGGATTTGTAATGGGCGAAGGTGCAGGAATTGTAGTTTTAGAAGAACTTGAGCATGCTTTAGCAAGAGGTGCAAATATCGTTGGAGAACTTGCTGGGTACGGAGCAACTGGAGATGCTTATCATCTTACAGCTCCCTCACAGGATGGCGATGGTGCTGTAAGGGCAATGAACCGTGCTATGGAAGATGCTGGTGCAAAACCTGAAGATGTAGGTTATATCAATGCACACGGGACTTCTACTCCATTTAACGACAAAACAGAAACACTTGCAATTAAAACCACATTTGGTGAGCACGCAAAAGACATGTTCGTATCATCAACAAAATCAATGACTGGACACTTGTTGGGGGCAGCTGGAGGAATTGAAGCTATTGCTTCTATTCTTGCCATCGAACATTCATTTGTTCCTCCAACAATCAATTATGATACTCCTGACCCTGAATGTGATTTGAACTATGTGCCAAATAATGCTATAGATGCTGATCTTAAATATGCAATGTCAAACACATTTGGATTTGGCGGACATAACGCTGTGTTGCTATTTAAAAAATACTAGTTTTGAAACTATTTTCGATTTTTCGGAGACGGAGGGTAGATAATAAATTATCTTTTCTCCGTCCTCTGGAATCTTTCCTAAAATATAAATTTAAAGACCCTTCCCTGCTTCTAACTGCACTTACTCATCGCTCACTTGTTCAAGATTCTCCTCATAATTATGAACGACTAGAATTTCTTGGAGATGCTGTTCTAGATCATGTAATTTCTGAATGGTTGTATATAAAATATCCAAAAGCGGATGAAGGATTTCTAACAAAGACTCGTTCACGGCTGGTTAATAAAGTATTTCTTTCAAACCTAAGTTTGCGATATGAACTACTCGACTATATTCAAGTTCAGCAAGGAGTTGATTTAAAAGAAAAAAGAGTTGCAAGAAATTTATCAGGAGATATTTTCGAATCTATTATCGGAGCGATGTATATTGATGGTGGTATTGAACCTGTTTCGAAATTTATCAAACGGACAGTAATAAAACATTCAAAGAATGCAAATATAGAAACTAATTTCAAAGGTTTACTAATTGAATTTTGTCATCAAAACAATTATTTGGGACCTGTTTTCAAAACTCTTTCATACGATGGACCAGAACATAATAAAGTATTTACTGTTGTTGCTATTGTAAATGATAATCTATCATTTAATGGAAAAGGAAGAAGTAAAAGAGGTGCAGAGCAAAATGCTGCCAAAAACGCTTTAGATTCTATGAACAAGGAAACAGTGTAATTTTGAAATATTCGGTTCTTAGTTAATTACTACTATTTCAAATATTCTACATCCTACTTATTTTAATTTAACATTCTAATTGTTTAATCCTATTCCGCAATTTTGCGGCAGTCTCATAATTCTCTTCTTCAACAGCTTGTTCCATTGCTGTTTTTAGATTAGTTAAAATTTCCGTAAAGGAAAAATTACCATCGTCAACATTGTCAGGTACTTCGTAGTGAAATTCTCTAGCCATATTTTCTAGACTAGCATTTTGCAGAATTGATTCTGAAACAAATATTGGTACGACTGTCCTAAGAGAAAGAGATATAGCATCACTCGGACGAGAATCGAAAACTAACTCATCTTTATAAGGATTTTGAATAAATATCTGAGCATAAAATGTACCTTCTCTTAAATCAGAAATTGAAACTTTTGTAATTTTCCCACCAATCGCTTCAATTGTATCGATCATTAAATCGTGAGTAAGAGGTCTTCTAAGTTTTCTTCCTTCGAGGGTTACAGCAATAGAATGTGCTTCTCGTTCTCCTACAATTATTGGTAAATGTCGTTCACCATTTTGCTCTTTTAAAAGTACTGCATACCCTTTGTTAGTAGGATGATAGGAAATACTCAACACATCAACAGGTATCATTTGATTTTCGTTAATTCTACTCATTCATTTTTCGTTTCAATAATTGTATTCGTTCTACTGGTGTCGGATCAACATTGTGCAATAATGCCGAGTAATAGCTAATCCAATCCGTAAAATGAATCATTTTTAGCAATCTGACAATTCGGTTATTCCCAGTTTCTGAAATTGTAATTTGATTTTCTACAGTTTTATTCAATAATTGTTTAGTAACTTTCATCCTCTTTAATGAGCGTTCGTGATCATCTTCATCTGATAACCAAATAATTGTAAATTTTTTCAATAGTTCTGGATTTTGATTCCAACCTTCAATTTCATTGTGATTTTGCTCTGGAATATGATGATGAAAAGCCATCATTTTTGCATTTTCTTCCAATTGACATCGGAACCGGTAGGCAGCTACCCAAGTTAAGTCTTCGCTACCGTAGATAACAGGAATTGTTTTGAAAATTTTCTTAGCAATCATAATCGCTTCATTCTCGACAGAATCAACGACGAAATTTTTTGAATAGGCATCCAATTGTTCTATAGAATTTTTTAAATCTTGGACTAAGTCACTATTAGCTATTCTGAGTTTATTTAATACTAATAATAAAGTTGAAAATGACAATCCTAAAGCAGCACGAGGTTGAAATCCTGCAGGAATCTTTACTATATCCAAATTATGGTTTTCTGCTAATTTAGTAATTTCTCCTCCAGTAGAAATCACAATAATTTTCGCTTTTGCAGATAAACATTGATGAAATGCAGAAAGAGTTTCTTCAGTTCCACCGGAATATGACGAAGCAATAACCAAAGTTGATTCATTAACCCAACCGGGAATATCATACGAACGATTGACCAAAATAGGAATTTTACAAAAATCTTGCATAAGAACCCGGACAACATCTCCACCAATTGCAGATCCACCCATTCCTAAAATTAATACATTTCGAATATCTGGATATGAATTTATTGGTTCGTAATCTTTCATTATATCAAACGATTGTTGGATTTGCTGTGGGAAACTACAAATTGCATCGTGCATACTAGATGAATCAAACAGAGATTTAAGATTTCGAATATCTATTTCCATTTAGTTATTCCTTTTCATTATCAAATCGCTAAAACACATTAAATTTCTGTGATCAACAGCTAAATTCATTAAACAACTATTGGCTTGGTTGATTGTATTTTCAATAAATTTTTCAGCATCTTGTTTGATGCCTGTTTCTAACATTAATTTTCTAATTATTTGTATTCCATCAGTAAAATCATTTTTTGCAATTTCAATTGCTGATTCAATTTCTTTTGGGAATTTCGATTTTGCTTGAATCATCAAATATGTTTTTTTTTCTAAAATAATATCACTTTTCAGACTTTTACCCATATTTTGTGAATCTGAAAATATCTCCAACATATCATCTTGAACCTGAAATGCTCTGCCAATCAATCGTGCAAAATCTCTAAGTGCAATTCTAATCTGTTTGTCCACATCTGCCACTAACGCACCAAGTTCTGCAGAAAGTCCAAGCAAATAGCCAGTTTTCAAATCAATCATTTTAATATATTGGTCAATTGTTACAAAGTTATCAGATTCAAATTCTTTATCAAGTGCTTGTCCTTCACAAACTGCGAGAAGTCCTTCTACAAAAACAGCCATAGCTTCAAGAGAATTAGGATTCATCTTCTGAAGCATTTTAAGAGCGATAGACAGCATTGCATCACCCGTTAATATTGCAACACCAACATCCCATTTTTCGTGGACAGTCGGTTGATTATGTCTAACATCATCTTCGTCCATAATGTCATCGTGAACAAGTGTGAAATTATGAAGTATTTCAACAGAAAGTGCCGCAGGGAGTGACGCCTTAACTTTAGCCCCGCAAGATTCAGCTGTAATTAAAGTCAAAATTGGACGCAGTCGTTTGCCTCCACCTTTTAATACATAATCAATAGGTTTGGTTAAAGATTCTGGTCCAGATGTATAAATATCAGATAAACTATTATTTATCAAATCACGATATTCATTAATTTTTAAATTATCCACTGATTTCAATCTTCCCAAATTCTAATAATTTTGAAAGCACAATTTCTTTTATTTCTTCCATTCGTTCTGATGTTTTTGCCTCAAACCGACAGACAATCACCGGTTGAGTGTTCGATGCTCGCACTAATCCCCATCCATCACCAAATTTTATTCTAACTCCATCAACATCAATACAATCATAGTTTTCTTTGAAATAATTTTCTGCTTTTTCAGTTATTACAAATTTCTCTTTGTCTGTTGGACACTCCAATCGCAATTCCGGCGTGGAATAGTATTTTGGAATTTCTTCCGTAAGTTCTGATAGTGTTTTAGAACTTCTCGAAATCAACTGACATAAACGAAGAGAAACATAAATTGCATCATCAAATCCGTAAAAATCATCTGCGAAAAAAATATGACCGCTCATTTCTCCGGCAAATTTCACATTTCTTTCTTTCATCTTGTCTTTGATGAGTGAATGCCCAGTCTTCCACATTAACGGTTTCCCGCCATTTCGGATAATCATATCTTCGAGTGCCTGAGAACATTTCACATCAAAAACGACTTCATCGCCTTCGGATAAGATTTCAGGTAGAAACAATGCCATCAGATTATCAGAACGAATGATACCACCTTTTTCATCAACTGCAACCACACGGTCAGCATCTCCATCGTAAGCAACGCCAAAATCATAATTCCTAGATTTAATTTCTTTGACCATATCCACTAAATTTTTATCTTCGGTTGGGTCTGGGTGGTGATTTGGAAATGTTCCATCCACATCGCAGTAGAGTTTTTTGAACGAAATCCCCAGCTTCTCGAATACTTCAGGAGCTGAGAGACACCCAGCCGCATTTCCACAATCCATCACGATATTTAGTGGTTTATCAATGGTTATTTTGTTTGCGAGCATTTCCATATAAGGTGTTAGAATATCTTGCTTCGTATATGTTCCGCTTCCACATTCAAAATCTTGAGTCTCAATTAATTGCCGTAACTTTTGAATATCTTTATCATAAAATGCTCGTTGCTGATACGAGAGTTTAAATCCGTTAAATTCAGGTGGATTGTGACTTCCTGTAATTTGAACAGCTCCATCAATTTCTAAATAAAACATACTAAAATAATTCGCTGGAGTTGGAATTATTCCAATATCAACTACATCAATTCCTGCTTCAAGTATTCCTTTAGATAACAACTCCTTAAGTCTTGGTGTTGTGTCTCTTACATCACCGCTAACTGCAATTTTACTTCGCCCGTCTCTTTTAACGAATGTGCCAAATGCTCTACCTAAATCTAAGACTACATCATCGGTAAAATCTTCTTTTACTATTCCTCTAATATCATATTTTCTAAAAATGTAATGGTTCATTTATTTGTTAATCTTTCTCTATTTTAGCAGTGAGCTTGGAGCTCGTAACACGGTGGTTATTTCTTATATCCCACCTAATAACTTAATAACAGTTAACTTATTTTCATCTTTCCCAATATTATAAATTCCTTTGCTCCAGTTACTGATGGCATATTTGCTGAAATATTTTTTATTTTCGCAACTGCAAGAACCGCCATCAACAATGCTTCCTTGCTATCTGGGTTAACTGCTGTTCGGAATCCTTCTAAAACTTCAATTTCTAAAAGTTCTTTTAATCTTTTCATCAAAATCGGATGATGAACTCCACCACCGTTTACAATTAATTGGATATCCGACTGCTGAAAGTTAAGAAAGTTTTGTATGTTAACAGAAATGCTTTTCGCAGTGAATTCAACCATAGTTCTTATAATATTATTAGAAGATTGTTTTGGATTTTCTGAAATTACTTGTTTCAATAATTCAATTCCAAAAGCATCACGGCCTGTTGATTTTGGCGGTATTTGCGAGATAAACGGGTGATTTAGCAACTTTTTTAGCAAATCGTCTATCACTACTCCATTTGCAGAGTAACTCCCATTCTCATCGTAATTGACATTCCAAAATAACTTTGCGCATTCGTCAATCAGCGACATACCGGGACCAGTATCAAATCCTACAACCTCATTCCGATTTCCAGATTTTGGGATATGAGTGAGATTTGAAATTCCTCCAATATTCAATGTGATAACATCTTTTTGTGAATTTTTGTATAGTAGCCAGTCGAGGAAAGGCACGAGTGGTGCTCCATTCCCTCCTCCATAAATGTCCGCAGTCCTGAAATCGTAAATCACAGGCACTTCTAATGATTGAGCTAAATATTTCGGATTCCCGATTTGCGTTGATGAAACTCCATCAATATGTGCAATTGTTTGACCGTGTGAACCAACTACATCAATTTTTCTTCCATTGAGATATTTGATGCTTATTTCTGCAAATAGTTTACCCAGTAATTCATCTGTTTCCGTTATGGTTTTATTATCACCGACAAGCGAAGTCTCAATCTGTTGGCGAATATATTCAGAATATGGAACTGTTTGAAAATCAATAATCTCATATTCAAAATTATAAAATTCATCTAAATAAATATCACATAGGAGACAATCTAGCCCATCCATAGATGTGCCAGACATTAGCCCCAATACTTTGTATTTATTTTTCAATTATAATTTCTGTTTTAACATGTGGTACTGACATTAAAATTAAAACTAATATTGGGATAAATCCCATTATCTTTCTATTTGAAATCTTAGATTTATTAGCAGGGAGCGATTATAAATTATTAATTGTCAATTACACAAAAATGTCTGAATCTGGATTTGCAGGATGAGTTGATTTTCAGCCTGCCCGCCATTTGAATTAACACCATGCAGGCGGGGATTATCAAAAAGCTTTTCATCCTGCCTGCCCTGTAAGGAGCTTGCGACTGTACAGGGATTCTGATATTGTTTTTATTCACAACGAAAACACCGAATAAACGAAGTTAAAAATAACCGCTAATTGCACGAATTGTTTTAAGACCCGCAACGAAAACGCCCACCTGAAAAATGTTGGCGGACAAGCCGAAGTTACGAACTTGTTTTATTTCGTTTGTTCGTCAGTTCGTTGTTTTTTTTCCCAAACATCCATATCTAATATCCAAAATCAAGAATGGTTAATCAATATAAAATCCCACATATACGAAACAAGGGGGCAATCCCCCTTGTACAAAAAATCCCGCAAATCCTTATACTAACTTTTATTATAAAATACTTTGAATAAAAGTAATGAGAGGAGACCAATAAATTCCCAATAAGATAACTGGAAATGAAAGAACTAGAATACATCCAAGAATAACTGGATGTGGAGTAACTTTTGCGGTTTCATCTGTCCCGACGAGATACATACTTTTCACAATTCGGAAATAGTAGAACAACGAAACTACGCTATTTAAAATTGCAACTACTAATAACCAATAGAATTGGTCATTTTCAATAAGTGCAGAAAATACATAAACTTTCCCGATAAAACCTGCAGTTGGAGGTAAACCAGTAAGAGACATTAGTAATAATACCATTGCTCCAGCAACTAACGGAGAACGAAATCCCAAACCTTTCCATTCTTCAATAGTTTTGGCTTTTAGCTTATTTTCTACAAAAATAGCAATAAAGAATGCACCGAGATTCATAAACAAATAAATGGTTAAGTAAAATACTACGGATATTATAGCTGTATTTGACAATACTGTAATCGCCATTAACATATAACCTGCGTGTGCAATACTGGAGTAAGCCAACATCCGTTTCACATTATTCTGATAAACCGCAACAAAATTACCTAAAGTCATAGTTGCTGCTGATAAAATTGCAATCAATACTGGCCACTCTAATCCAAGAATTGGTGTTAAATCTGAATTTGAAAACACACTTCCGAAAAATCTAATCAAAATTGCAAAACCTGCAGCTTTTGGCGCTACTGATAAAAATGCAGTAATCGGAGTTGGTGCTCCTTCGTAAACATCCGGTGTCCAAAAATGAAATGGAACCATTGACAGTTTGTAGCCAATTCCAGCGAGCATCATCAAAATTGACATATAGATTGTTAACGGATTTCCATTAGATACCAACGCTTGTCGAACTCCTTCAAAACTTGTTGTCCCCGAAATTCCGTATAGCCAACTCAAACCATAGAGCATCAATCCTGAAGAAAACGCACCGAATATCACATATTTCAGTGATGCCTCATTTGAAGCACGATTTCCCTTTAGCATTCCGGCTAAAATATATGACGCAATACTAACAGTTTCAATCGATAGATAAACCATTATTAAATTTGTAGCTGATGACATCAAAAATAGTCCGAACAACACAATTAATAATAGCGTATTGTATTCAGCTCGATGTGTGCCATCTAATTCTTTTGTGTAGTGAGAAACCAGCAGAACTGCAAAGGTAGAAATCAAAAATAACCATTTAAAATAATGTGAAAATGAATCAATCGCAATCATTCCCATAAACAACGATTTGTCACTTCCAAAACTCATACTTAAAAATAATCCAGTAGCGACTATCCCAATGAGTGCAATGTAATAATTCCATTTTTTAAGCGGTGGAATTAAATCGAACAGAATTGCCAAAAGAATGGAACCAACTAGAATTAATTCCGGAATATAATAATTTATACTTTGCAGATTTGAAATCACGCTAATTCAACCTCACTTAAAATGCACTTTGGATTGTATTGATAAGTGCTTCCATAGTTGGAGCAATTAAATCAAGCAATGGTGCGGGATATACTCCCAACCATAAAACTAAAATTGCTAACGGAATAACTGTAAATAACTCTCGCTTAGTCATATCAGATAAATCGGCATATTTTTCGTTCAACTTGCCAAAGAATATGTGCTGATATGCACGCAAAAAGTAAATCGCATTCAACAAAATTCCGAGTGTGCCGATAATCGCCAAAGTCCTTATAATACTTCCTTCGCCAAGGAATGTCTCATTTACACTAAATCCACCAAGGAAACACAACGCTTCGCTGATAAAACCTGATAGAGCTGGAAGACCAAGCCCTGCAAAAAACGCAACTGCAACAAATCCAGCATACACAGGAACTCTAGAAGCAAGTCCTCCAAAACCTTGTTTTCCAGCTAATTCTTTATCGTGATAATCTTTTGGGAAAAAAATGTATCTGTGATGGACTTTATCATAAATCACACCAACTAACAAGAAGAGCATTGCTGTAATCGTTCCGTGATTGAACATTTGCATCAAGGCACCGTTCATTCCAGCTTGTGCTCCCGCAGGATTCATAGCAATTACAGCGGCCATTCCAAGCAGAACATATCCCATATGACTCACAGAAGAATACGCCACCATTTTCTTCAAATCAATTTGTGCAATTGCGTTTGCTGCTCCCCAAATAATATTTATTACACCGAGAGTTGCTAAAAATGTAGCAAAAGCTACAACTTGATCTGGGAAAAGTGGATAATTTATTCTAAGTAAACCGTAAGTTCCCATTTTCAACAAAACACCAGCAAGAATCACAGATACTGCAGTTGGTGCTTCTACATGAGCTAAGGGTAACCAAGTATGGAATGGGAAAATCGGAACTTTGATTGCAAATCCGATAAACAATGATATCCAAATCAACAACTTCAAGCTAATGCCCCAAACAGTTGCATCAATAGTAGATGCCGACTGAATCATTAAAATCAAATTAAATGTATGTGGTTCGGTGTTAAAGTATAAAGCCAGCATTGCGAGTAACATAAACAACGAACCAAACAATGTGTATAAAAAGAACTTTATCGCTGCATATTGGCGTTGAGGTCCACCCCATATTCCAATTAAGAAATACATCGGAAGCAACATCACTTCCCAGAAAATGTAAAATAAAAAGAAATCGAGTGAAACAAAAACTCCCATCATCCCTGCATCCAATAAAAGGAATAATGCAAAATACCCAAGCACCGATTTATTAATTTTCCAACTGGAAATAACACCAATAAAAGATAACAAAGCTGTTAATATTACCATCGGCATTGATAATCCGTCAACACCCATAAAATATTCAATGTTGAATGTAGGAATCCAAGATGCTTTTTCTATAAATTGTATTCCGCCAGCAGGATCAAATGCACCGTATAGCCAAATTGCCATCAATAACTGAATACCGGTAATAATCGCAGCAATCCATTTATAAACATTTGCCTTGTCTTTTTTGACAACTTGCGATGCAATCAACATCAATACTGCACCAACAACCGGAGTAAAAACTAATAACGAAAGAATGTGTGAACTCATATACCTTCCACCTTAAAATGATTGAATTATAACAAAGATGAGGATAATTCCTACAACACCACCCATCAAATAATTTTGTATAACACCTGTTTGAGCTAAACGGAATTTTCGCCCAAAGAATTTGGTCAATTTCCCAAATCCATCTACAACTTTTTGGTCTAACCAATTGTAATCAGAATATCCCGAACCCTCTGATGCTTTTAATGTAAGCCATCCCCATCCATCAATAAATTTCTGGTCGAATAAATCCCAATCGATATGTGAAATCATCTTGGTTAGCCAAAGGAATGGACGATAAATCAACGCATCATAAATTTCATCAATATAAAATTTGTTTAATGATAATCGGTATAATCCGACTTTGTCTAAAGTTGTCGTCAGTTTTTTAACATTAACTTTACGGAAATAGTAAAACAAAAATGATAAGGCAATTCCTAATGATGCAACAATGAGAGAAATTGTCATAGCACTTCCGTGTGCGTGGTCAATTTCTTCTTTTACAGACTTAATATCCAAACCAACATTCTCTACCATTGGAACATTATGTGTAAACCAACCTTCAGAATGAATCGGGTTAAGATGAGGAAGTGTGAAAATAAAAGCAAAACTCAAAATAGATAAAATAACTAGAGGTGTTGTCATTGCCATTGGTGATTCGTGCAAATGTTCATAAATTTCTGGTTTCTTTGGCTCATTATGGAAAGTCAAGAAAATCAATCTGAACATATAGAATGCAGTAATTATCGCTGCGCCAAATCCTGCTATCGGTAGGAAAATCGTCCAACCGTGATGAGTATTGAAATATGCCAAAGTTCCAGCTAATATTGCATCTTTAGAAAGGAATCCCGAGAATAACGGAACTCCAGAAATCGCCAAAGTAGCAACTAACATAGTCCAATAAGTTATAGGTAATTTGGACTTCATTCCCCCCATATTTCTCATATCTTGAGGGTCGGTATGATGGTCATTTATTTTGTGTAATCCGTGGTGCATTGCGTGAATCACAGAACCACTTGCTAAAAATAAACATCCTTTAAACATTGCGTGAGTAACCAAGTGAAAGAACCCAGCTTGATATGCTCCAACACCGAGAGCCATTATCATATAACCTAACTGACTTACTGTTGAATAAGCTAAAACTCGTTTGATATCAGTTTGAGTAATTGCTATAATTGCAGCAAATATTGCCGTAATTCCACCGACAACTGCTATCACCTCCAATGCAGATGGTGGTAAAATTGGGAATATTCTTACTGTCATATACACACCGGCAGCTACCATCGTTGCAGCGTGAATGAGTGCGCTTACTGGAGTTGGACCTTCCATCGCATCCGGAAGCCAAATGTGTAATGGAAATTGTGCAGATTTTCCAACTGCTCCCATAAATACTAAAACTCCGGCAATCGCTAGTAAAGTCATATTACCATCAAATCCACCGAAGTAAACACCTTCTGCCAATCCCTGAATATTGAAAGTTCCTAATTGGAAGAATAAAATCATAATTCCGATGAACATTCCAATATCACCAACTCGATTGGTTAAAAACGCTTTCTTGTTTGCGTTTGCAGCTGAATCCTTCTCAAACCAATGCCCAATGAGCAAATATGAACTTAATCCAACTAATTCCCAAAAAACATACATCATAATCAAACTATCAGCTAAAACTATTCCATTCATCGAAAAAGTGAAAAGTCCGAGATAACCAAAATATCGAGTATAACGGATGTCATCTCTCAGATATTCTGTTGAATACAGATGCACTAAAAACGAAATAATTGCAACTACGAGCATCATTATTGCTGCAACATTATCAATATAAAATCCGAGATTTACAGTAAAATCACCAGTAGTAAACCATTCACCTGAAACTTCGAGCATCGGTCCTTGAATACCCAAGAAAATATTGGCTACGAAACTGATGGCAATTCCAAGCGTAATCCCAATAGCAATTAGTGAAAACCAATGCGCATTTCGTCCGATTCGTTTTCCAAAGAATATCTGAAAAAAGAATGATGCTAAAGGTAAAAATAAAACAATGAATGCTAATGTTAATATATTCACTTTGACTAGCCCTTTAAAGTATCCGCGTTATCAATATTCACGGTATCAAGGTTTTTGAACAGATTGATGATAATTGCAAGTGCAACAACAGCTTCTGCGGCTGCGAGAACCATTACAAAAATGCTGAAAATATGTCCATCCAATTTTTCCATTCCACCGAAGCGGTTAAACGCAATGAAATTCAAATTTGCAGAATTCAAAATCAGTTCAATTCCCATTAAAATAGCGATACCGTTCCGACGAGTCATTACGCCATACAATCCAAGCGTAAACAAAACTGCACTGATGATTAGATATGAATTCAAACTATCCATTATTTCTTCCTCGATAACATTGCTGAACCAATCAATGCTCCCAATAACAAAATTGAAACTGCTTCAAATGGGAGTAAGTATTCGTTGAGAATCATATTCCCTATGGTGTTTACAGTTGAATCAACAGATTGCAATTCTCCAACTTTCCAATTTGTTGTGAGGATTACAGTTAACATCATTCCGAAAATCAACAAACTAAGAACCGCACCGATAAATTTTCCTTTACTACTTTGAGAAATTTTAGCAGTGTCGATTTTAGATGTGAGCATAACACCGAAAATGATCAAAACTAACACTCCCCCAACATAAATCAATACTTGAGTTGCAGCGATAAAATCTGCATATAAGAAAATAAATAGTCCTGCAACTCCAAATAAAGTAACAAACAGCCAAACTGCAGAGTAAACTAAGTTTTTGGATGTTACTACCCAAAAAGCGGAGCCAATGGTTATCGCAGCGATTGCGTAAAATAGTATTTCGCTCATTTGGTTTCCTTTTTTTCTGGGTTCTGGGCTTTAGGTTCTGGTAGTGGTAACCCTTTTTTCTTAGCTAAATACTTTTCGCCACCTGCTTCTAAAATTTCTTCTTCAGTTCGTTCTGCAAAATTGAATATCAATTCTTCGCGAGTTCGTTTACTGAATTCATACTCAACTTCGTGGCGATGAGAATTTGGACCACCAGCCATATAAATACAATCTTCAGGGCAAGGATAAGTGCACAGATTACAAAACATACACTCAGTCATATCTATCGAAAAACGAGCAACATACATTTTTTTCTGAGTTCCGTTTGATGTAACTCCTGCGTCAAAGTCTGAATCTTTAGGAACTTTGAAAGTTTCAATTTTAATACAATCAACTGGGCACGCTCTTTGACAAGACAAACATCCGATACAATCATCTAAATCCACATTCAAACGAGAACGAATTACATTGTAATCTTCAAGGTCAAACCCGATATGGCGTTCAGGGACAGGCCACTTTTCGTGTGGATATTGAAGCGTGCAAACTAAATCTTTACGGTTTCTGAAATGGTGCATCGTCAATTTCAATCCACCAATAAAAGTTTTCAACCCATCGAATATTTCTTTAAAATAAGTGCTCATATCAGAATATCAACTCCCAAATGCTCACAAGAATAACATTCGCAAGTGCAAACGGAATAAGATATTTCCAGCAAACTGTCATTAACTGGTCAACTCTTAATCTCGGGAATGTCCATCTAAACCACATCATCACAAAAATTAGAATCATTGCTTTTACAACAATCCAAAACAATCCCCAAATTGGTCCATCTAGTAGCATCCAACTTTCCGGGAATAATCCAAAATCGAACATTTGAAATGGAGATAACCACCCCCCGAGGAAAACAACCGAAGCTACGATGCTAACAATCAGCATATTCGCATATTCACTCAAGAAAAACACAGCCCATCTAAATCCTGAATATTCTGTCATCCAACCTGCTACTAGTTCAGATTCAGCTTCTGGAATATCAAAAGGTGTTCTGTTTGTTTCCGCAACAGCCGAAATAAAGTAAATGAAAAATGCTAAAAATGCAAATGGACTATGAAAAATGAACCACCGATGGTCTGCTTGCCAAACAACAATATCGGTCATTCGCAGACTACCAACTACAATTACAACCAAAATTAATGATAACGCAATTGGAATTTCGTAACTGATGATTTGTGCAGCTGAACGCATTCCACCATATAACGACCATTTATTGTTAGACGACCAACCTGCTAGAATCACTCCAATTACACCAATTGAGCTCGCTGCCATAATGTAAAATAAACCAATATTGAAATCTGATATTACAATGCCTTCCGAAAATGGAACACCTACAAATGTGATAAAAGCACCCCCGAAAATAATGAATGGTGCAAGCATCATCAATTTTCTATCAGCGAGTCGTGGAATTATATCTTCTTTAGTCAATAATTTTAGAGCGTCAGCAATAGTTTGCCCAATACCACCCCAAAACTTTTTTCCACCTTTGAATCCGAAAATTCCAACTTCCATCGGTCCGATTCTATCTTGCATAAATGCAGAAACTTTCCTTTCAAAATAAACTGCAACGAGTGCCGTTACAGCCATAACTCCGAACACAGCTAATCCTGAAATTATCACAATAGTAGCGAAAAGTGTAAAATATCCACCTGGAATGTCTGATGCAGAAAATGCACTTATAAATTGATTAACAATAGAGTTCATCTGTCAATTTCTCCAAGCACAATATCAAGACTTCCTAAAATTGCTACAACATCAGAAATCATCCAACCCTCACCAATTTCACTAATAATTGACAAATTGCAAAACGCTGGGGAACGCATTTTAACTCGGAATGGCTTTGGTTTCCCATTACTCATAATATAATATCCAACTTCTCCACGAGCAGATTCAAAACGAGAATAAACTTCTCCAGCTGCTGGTCGGATTTTCTTAGGAATTCCTTCCTTAACATCGCCATCAGGGATATTCGCTAATGCCTGTCGTAAAATTTTAATACTTTCCCACATTTCGATGACTTTTACATAATATCTGTCCCAACAATCGCCAACAGTTCCCATTCTACCATCACCAACAGCAACATCAAAATCAAACTTATCATAAACAGAATAAGGTTCATTTTTGCGTAAATCCCAGTTTACTCCAGAACCTCGCAATTGTGGGCCGGTTAATCCGAAATTGATTGCAACTTCTGGTGGAATTACACCAACATCAGCTGTTCTTTCTATGAAAATTTTGTTTTCAGTTAGAAGTCCGTTATACTCATCAATTTGAGGTTCAAAATAATCTACAAATTCCTTAGTTCGCTTGATAAAATCTTTTGGTAAATCGTGAGAAATCCCACCAACCCAAATATAATTGTATAAAAGACGAGCACCACAAAGACTTTCGAATAAATCTAAAATTCTTTCTCTATCACGGAACATCCAAGTAAATGGAGTTATTGCTCCCAAATCAAGACCAAATGTCCCTAGAGCTAACAGGTGACTGGCAATTCGTTGCAATTCTCCGACGATAACACGGATATACTCAACTCTCTCAGGAATTTCGATTTCCATCAGTTTTTCAACGCCAAGCACATAAGCGTGATTCATATGCATAGCGGCAATGTAATCACATCGGTCGGTAAATGGAATAATTTGTTCGTAAGTTAAATTTTCGCAGTGTTTTTCAAAACAACGATGCAGATAACCGATAACCGGTTCTATTTTGCTGATTATTTCACCATCAGTTTGGATTTTCAATCGCAGAACACCGTGAGTGCTAGGGTGTTGCGGTCCCATATTGATGGACATTTCTTCCGCTGATACTGCTCCGAATTCTTTAATTACTTCGCTCATTATTCCCAATAAGTTTTGTCTTTCGGAATAGTTAAATCGTGATAACTTTCCGGTGTTTCATAATCTTTTCGTAGTGGATGTCCTACCCAATCATCAGGAAGCAACATTCTCTGTAAATTTGGGTGGCCGTCAAATTGAATTCCTATCATATCATAAGCTTCGCGCTCGTGCCAATCAGCTGTTTTCCAAATTTGTGATATTGATGGAATTATTGGATTTTCAATCGAAACTTCAATCCTAATTTCCAACTTATGTAGCTTGCTCATTGAATGAAAATTATAAGCAACTCCAAGATTTTCTCCATCACCTTTATCGTAACCTGATAAACACATTAAGGAATCGAGTGTTAAATCTGGGTCATCTTTTAAAATTTGAGCAATTTCTAACCATTTATCTGGTTGAACTAAAACTGCTTCTCTTTCTTCAATTGGCGCAGAACCACCTGGGCATCGGATTTCTAATAATTTTATAATTTCTTTAAACTTCATTTCTTATCAGATTTCTTTCTTAATGGAGTTTCTTCTTTAATTTTCTTCTGAAGTTCTAAAAGTCCTTGGAGTAATGATTCCGGCCTTGGAGGGCAACCGGGAATATAAATATCTACCGGAATTATTTGGTCAACACCCTTTAGAACATGATAACCGTGCTGCCAATATGGGCCACCACTATTAGCGCAACTTCCCATAGAAATTACATACTTTGGATCAGCCATTTGTTCATAGAGTCTTTTAACTCTTTCTGCCATTTTTATTGATACAGTTCCAGCCACAAGCATAACATCTGCTTGTCTTGGAGTTGCTCTTGGCATCGCTCCAAATCTTTCTAAATCATGACGAGGACCAGCAGCGGACATCATCTCTATTGCACAACAAGCTAATCCAAACTGGAAATACCATTGCGAACCAGTTCTTGCCCAATTGATTAGATTATCTAATTTTTCAACTACGATATTATCTTGATCAAATTTGTTGAGTAAGGTGTAATCCATTAAACTTCCTTATCTCCTTTTAGATTGGCATATCTGCCTTTTCCGTATTTCACTGACATTTTCACCCAATTCAAATCTTCTTTTACCCACACATAGGCAAATGCAACAAGTAGAATGGCAATAAAAATCATCATTTCTACAAATGCTAACATCCCAAGTTCGTTAAATACGACAGCCCAAGGAAACAAAAATACGACCTCAACATCGAATATGATAAAGATTAGAGCAATAATGTAGAATCGGATATTGAATTTTATCCAAGCGTTACCTTCTGGGACTTCACCGCATTCGTAAGTATCGAGCTTTTGACCACCTTTATTTTGCTTTGGTGATAATAAACTCTGTAGAATAAACGGCACTCCAAGGAGAGCAATTAACAAAACTATAAAAACAACAATCGGTGCAAAGTTCTGATACACAAATATCCCGTAAATTTTCAGCGAGAAATTTATTGACATCTTGATTCTTAATGCAAGCCATATTCAAAAAATAATATGTTGCGAGTTTAATATCTTGTTTTTTGTATGATTTGTTGCTAATTGTCCTTTCAACTTTGCACTTAGTAGTTGAATCCAGGTTTAATCGATTCCTATAATTAGGAAAAATTACTTATTAGAAATAATAAGGAGAACTTTATCAATAATCCAGCGATAATACTCACAAAATACTTTTATACTTTCTGATGATGTCGTAATTTATTACGGGCATATTACGAGTATTAATTAAATGAATAATCATCTTTCACCAAAAAAACAACGATTTGTAGAGTTTGTCAAAACTTACACACAGGATAACGGATATCCTCCGTCATATCTAGAGATTATGACTGCTTTGGGATTTACATCACCAGGGACAGTTGATTGGTATGTCAAATCCCTCGAGGAAGACGGCATTATTGAACGCACAAAAGGATTTAGGAATAAACGAGCACTATCGGTTATCGAACATAATGTGAATAATACACTTCCATTGCTTGGTACAGTTACTGCCGGTTATCCTATGGAAGCATTTGAGATTGTGGAACGCATTGAAATTCCTGCTTCTTACGAACATCCAGAGAACTTCGCTCTTAGGGTTAATGGTGATTCTATGATTGGCGATAATATACAAGATGGTGATTATGTAATTATCCGAAAGACTAATACAGCTGTTATGGGTGATATGGTTATCGCATACATCAATGAAGAAGCTACACTCAAACGATATTATCCAAAAATAACCGGAATTGAACTCCATCCAAATAATCCGAATTACTCTATTATCAAAGTTGATGCAAACGATTCATTTAGAATTGGCGGAATTGTGCTTGGTGTTATTAGGCGATATCTTAAATGATGCAATTATATAAAATCAAAAATACAACTCAACTGGATTTTTATTCTCCCAGCATAGAAACAGCAACTGAAATGCCACTGTATTCTTCAATGATTTCTGCTGGGTTTCCATCTCCAGCTGATGATTATTTGGAATTATCTCTCGATTTGAACCAATATCTAATCAAACATCCATCGGCAACTTTTTATGTCCGTGTTAAAGGAGACTCTATGGTAAACGCAGGAATTTATGATGGAGATTTGTTGATTGTAGATAAATCGTTAGAGCCAAAAAATGACAGTATTGTTGTTTGTGTGATTAACGGTGAGTTTACCGTTAAAAAATTGAAAAGGTCAGGTGAAAAATTATATTTGATTCCACGAAATCCACGCTACAATCCAACACAAATATCCGAAGAAATGGATTTCCAAGTTTGGGGGGTTGTTACTTACACCATACACGAGCCAAATTGATATGTTTGCCTTAGTTGATTGCAATAATTTCTACGCTTCCTGCGAGCGGGTATTTCACCCGAGACTTAATCATAAACCGATTATTGTTTTATCCAACAACGATGGATGCGTAATTGCTCGCTCCAATGAAGCCAAAGCACTTGGAATTAAAATGGGGGAACCAGCTTTCAAAATCAAGCAATTTCTAAAAGACAATAATGTAGCAGTATTTTCATCCAATTACGCACTTTATGGCGATATGTCACGCAGAGTTATGAACATCCTGTGGAAGTTATCTCAAGAAATGGAGATTTATTCAATTGATGAAGCATTTTTAGATTTATCCGGATTTAACGATAGGCAATTATTTGAGTTTGGACAAACCATCCGAAATACAATAAAACAGCACACGGGAATACCTGTATCTGTTGGTGTTGCGTCAACTAAAACACTTTCAAAAGTTGCTAATCATATAGCCAAAAAACACAAGCGAGATATTGGAGTATTTTTGATGAATGAGAACAAAACTATCGAACGAGTACTAAAGCACTTCCCTGTTGAAGATATTTGGGGGATTGGCAGGCAGTATGCAAATTTTCTAAAATCTCACAATATCCACACAGCGTTGGAACTTAAAAATACCAGCGAAAATTGGGTCAGAAAACATCTGACAGTAATGGGAACTCGCATTATAAAAGAGCTTGATGGAACATCTTGTATCCCAATGGAGTCTGTTACTCCGAGCAAAAAAGCTATTTGCACTTCTAGGTCATTTGGTGTGATGGTTGAAGATATCGCTCAACTTAGAGAATCTATATCAATGTATGCTACACGATGTGCTGAAAAACTACGCAAACAAAAATCTTGTGCAGGTATTATCAATGTATTTATTCAGACAAATCGTTTTAAACCTGAACTTCCTCAATATAACAATGGCAAAATTATTAAGTTGCAAGTCCCAAGTGATAGCACATCAGAACTTATTTATCATTCGGTTAGAGGATTAGAAGCCATTTACAAGCCAGGTTACAACTACAAAAAAGCCGGAGTTATTGTAACCAATATTGTGCCATCAAGTCAGGTTCAGCAAAGCTTGTTTGATAAAATGGATAGAGCTACAGACCAACAAATCACCAAAACAATTGATGTTATTAATTCACGAATGGGACGAGATGTGATTCGCTATGCTGTTCAGGGATTTAACCGAAAATGGAAACTTAGGCAAGAACAACTATCTCCCTGTTATACAACTCGATGGAATGATTTACTCACAATAAACACAGGATAAATTATGTGCGGAAGATTTACCGTTATTAAAAGTAAAGAAGAATTGGAAAAACGATTTGGAGCTAAAGTCAGTAAAAATCAATACCAAAAACGGTATAATGCTGCTCCATCGCAAGAGTTACCGGTAATTACAAATTCTGCACCTAAATTAGTCCAATTTTACAAATGGGGATTAATCCCATTTTGGGCAAAAGACAAAAATATCGGATATCGTTTGATTAATGCTAAGGCAGAAACGATAACACAAAAACCATCGTTCAGAAATGCAATAAAAGAGAGAAGATGCTTAGTTTGCGCAGATGGATATTATGAGTGGAAAAATACTAAAGAAGGTAAAATCCCATATAGAATCTCACTAAAAGGTGATGAACTATTTGCATTTGCAGGTATTTGGGAAGTGTGGAGCTCAAGTGAAGGACAAAGAATAAATTCATTTTCGATTATAACGGTTGAATCAAATGAGCAAGTGAAAGGAATACACCAACGAATGCCGGTTATTCTAACACCTGAAGAAGAAAATATATGGATTGGAAATACACCATTATTTAAAGCACTTGATTTGCTAAGACCTTATACTTTTGATGAACTTAGCATAAAACAAGTATCGAGACTTGTCAATTCAGTTAAGAACGATAGTGAAGAAATATTGGAAGTTGATGAAACATAAAACCAGAGTAATAAAATTGGATTAAATCGGGTTTATCAAACTTATCATTGAAATTTTTTAGTTTAAATATGCAAAGACAGGATGTGTCTTGAATTTTGGAAATATTTGACCATATTTGAAAAAGTATGAACAAGTGAAAGAGTACAAAAAAAGCTCCCATCTCTGTTGAGAAAAGAGCTTCCTTGTGGTGTACCCTCGACACGATTCGAACGTGTGACCTACGGATTAGAAGTCCGTTGCTCTATCCAGCTGAGCTACGAGGGCATTTTCGTCACAAATTATCCATAATAATATTGCAACAATATCTTTAAATTTACATATTCTAAGCTTTTTCTAACAACACTTGTTCTTGTAAATTTTGACTATGAATAATGGAATCACTTTAACAAATACCTCCGATATTTTTACTTTATGGATGAACATTAGCAAATCTAATGCCATTAACAATTGCTTCTTAGATGAGTTTACTTCGTGCTTACGGAATATTCCATCAGAGTCACCTCTAATCATTGCTGGAAACGGACAGTTTTTCTCAAGTGGATTGGATCTCATCTTCTGTGAATCATTGAATGTGGATCAATTTGAAATATTTATCCGCAACTTCCAAAATTTACTTCTATCTCTTATTAAAAGAAATGGACCTGTAATATCAATAATCAATGGACATACTGTAGCAGGTGGATTCCTCCTAAGTTGTAGCACCGACTTTCGATTTGGGGATTTGGGAAACTATAAGTTAGGAATGAACGAGAAACAATTAGGGATTTCACTTCCACCAGTTCCACAAGCAATCCTATTTGATATTTTCGGAGATCACATTGACGCAATCCTCGATGTAGATGAATTTTATTCACCAAAAACAATAAGTCAACTTAATTACTTTTGTAAGATATCGAATCAACCTATGACTGATGCAATTGAATGCATTAATACTATCTCTAAAGATAATGTGTTTTTGGAAAACAAAAAGAAACGATATGAATCAATATCAGAGTTTCTAAACAAAAATCACGAACCTATGATGCAACAATTTTTAGATGCCTGGTGGTCCGATGAAGCATCTCAAAAAAGAAATGAAGTACTCATAAAAATCGGTCACAATAAAATCAAAACTTAAGTGAAATCAATAAGTTAACCTGTTCTTTTCCTGATGGCAAAAGTGACGATTCTAATCTAAAAGGACTATTTTTTCGTTTCAAATATAGTACATCTATCACAGAAATTAAACGGTGTACAATCAACCCACCTATAGAAAATGATACAAATTTACTAGCAGTTCCGCTAATTATTCTCATATCATCAAATTTTAATCGGTTCTTTTTAGAGTCCCATTTCCATTCATAATTAATATTTTCAGGGTATATCAACTCTCCTTGACGCAATTGTTCTTTAGCAAAATTATATTCTTCAAAACTGTCGTAATTGCCAATGTCCACCGCATATTGATAATCTTTTGAAGATGGATCAGTTCCTGCGTGGAGGATTGCAAAAGCTGTGTAATCTGATTCATACAATTTATGAATTGTTTGCCCTCCAATAAACGACAACCAAATCAACCCTTCTCTAAGGAAATATCCTTGTGATCGCTTAGTTTCTCCAAGAGCACTTTCACCCCAACCAGGTAAAATAGCAGATTTCATAATTGGATTTATAAAATCTTGAGGATAAATAAAACTAACTAACAGAATAATATAAACTATTTTTTTCATTTGAAATTTTTCTTTATTTAATCAACAATACCATTAAATGTTATGAAAGTTCCTTGTTTACAAACAACCGATTTCTGATTTTGTAATAAATACTGAATGAGCTAACTATCAACATCAAAATAATTGGGATGGTAGCAACACTAAATTCTTGTGGAATAAATTTCCACCCAATCAGGACAAGAATCATCAACAATCCGGTAACTAAAAAATAATAAACTTTGAATTTATCCGATAACCATTTGTAAAGAATTACTACAGGAAGATGAGTTGGAATTGCCCACAAAATATTCAGATTAATCGCCATACTTTTGTGATTAGTGAAAAACCATAAAAATAAAAATATTAAACCAAATAAACTAGATAACGCTAGCAGAATCAGTTCCATTATGGCATTTTCTGTTGTATGGTTAAACCACAAAACAACACCAATAAGAAGGAAAACAACCCACAAAATAACAGTTGGTGAAAAGATATATTCAACATAATCTGATTGTCTTGAACTCTGATAAATAATCTCAGTCTTGTCAATAAGATCTTCATCAGTATTATACCAAGTAGTGTTCTCGTAAGATTTATACAACTCATCTGGTAAAAAGGTGAATTCTCTATTTGACATTATTTTATCTGAAGGTAAACCTAGAATCAAATCCATTCCAAAATTAAGCCATTGTCTATCTTGTAAAAATGGTTTTAGCGAATTACGAAAACTAAGATTTCCTAGTGCATTATCATTGGGAGTTATCAACTGTCCTGCTGTAGCTTTTTCAATGATATTTCGTAATCGAGTTGAACAATTATCATAAAAGAAATTGTAAAGGTAATATCTATTCTCGGGAAGATAATTTATATTCAATAAATCAAACAATGACTGTTTTACATTTTGGGGTAAATTAAGAGATTGTTCGATCATTGTTCTGTCATCAAAAATATATTCCTGTTTATATCGAAAATAATCAGAAACAGCTAAGCGATATTTCAATTCTCCCAATACAAATTTGGAGTAAAAATTAGGTGTGTTAAAATCAAATATTCCATAATTGAATACCTTGTCTATGCGAATAATTGGATCATTTATGCGAATTGCATTGTGACCGAATGACGAATATAATTCTGTGCCTGGCTTACAAGTTAAAATGCTGATTTCAGCTTCGTTAGATAATTTTATACTACCCCAAGATAATTGAAAAATAATTAGGAGTAAAACTGATAACTTGCTATAAAAATATTTATTCATAAAATGAAACTAGTTTTTGGTTTCCAAATATTCTTGTAATAGAATCGCGGCAGCAGTTTTATCAATTTCGCCTTTATTATGTCCTGTTTTAATACCTTGTTCTACCAATACTTTTTGAGCAGATAATGAACTCAATCTTTCATCAATTACTTTTATTGGTAGATTGATTTTAGTTTTTAATTCTTCAACAAATTCACGAACTTTTTTAGTTTGTTCAGAATCAGTTCCTTTCATTGTTAAAGGTAATCCCACAACAATTTTTGATATATTATGTTTGAGAATAATTTTATCAATTTCAGAAAAAATATCTGGAACGATTTTTCTATCAATAGTCGAATATGGAGAAGCAATAATTCCCATTGGGTCAGAAATTGCCAATCCAATCCGGCGGTCTCCAAAATCAATTCCCAAAATTCTCATTAATCTTTTTCATTCCATTCTTGATGGATTTTATCTCTAATAATTTTCCCCGGTTTAAACATAACTTTCCGACGAGGTGGTACATACACTTCTTCATTAGTTTGCGGATTTCTCGCTCGAGGTTTTGCTTTAGTTGGTTTTATTTCAAAAACTCCAAAATTCCTCAATTCAATTCGTAATCTACTTTTAGGTTGCGTTAACATATCTGTCATAGTTTCGATTACCGATTCAACAATATCTTTCATATTCTTTTCAGGAATACCCAGTTTTGATGAAGTTCTAACTATAATATCTCTTTTTGTATATGTAATTGGTTTCATTTAACTTCTTTCCAAATAAATAAGTCCGGGAACTAATTTTATCTTATTTTTCACTTTTGCAAGTTGTTTTGTATCTCTAATTTGTAAAATAAATATACCCGTTCCTATTCCCTCTTCAGATTTTATATCAACACTAACAATATTTACATTCAATGTAGATACTGCTTCAGTTATATTTTTCAAAAAATGTTTTCTATCTTCACCTACAATTTTCAATCTTACAATAAATGCTTGATTCTTTTTTGTATCCCACTCAACATTAATGAACCTATCTTTATTTTCCAGCATCGGAATGTTATGGCAAGTATTTCGGTGCACTGTAACTCCTCGACCTCTTGTAACATAACCTATAATTGAATCTCCCGGGATAGGACTACAACAATTACCAAAAGTTATCATTGTATCATCTATCCCGTCAATGACAATTCCTTTAGCTAAACCCCGTGCTTTACTTAAAAACTTTGTTGTTAGAGATTCTTCGTCCCACCCTATTCCATCATCCTGAGCTTCATCAACTGGTGCATATTTTTGAATAATATCTCTGACAGTAATCTGACCTTTAGCTACCGCAGAGAAAATTAAATCTTCAGAATTAAATCCCATTGTTTTGGGAGATTTTTTAATATCATCTATTATTTTTAATTGTTTTAATCTACGAAGTGTTTTTTCAGTCATTTCGCGACCGAGTTTTATGCTGTGTTCGTGTTGTGCTTTCTTTACCCATCTTTTAATATGGGATTTGGCTTTTGTTGTTTTAACAAATTTCAACCAAGCTTGATTTGGTTTCTGATTTTCAGATGTAATTATTTCTACAGTATCACCGTTTACCAATTTTGTATTTAGTGGAACAATTTTACTATTTATTTTTGCTCCTATACATCTGAACCCAACTTGACTATGAACAGCAAACGCAAAATCAACGGGAGTAGAATCCACATTCAGTTGCATTACATCTCCACGAGGTGTGAAAACAAATATCTCTTCTTGGAATAAATCAATTTTTAAAAGATTTAAAAGTTCTTCTGGATCTTTTTCTTCGCTCTGTAAAGCTTCAACTAATTCTCGAAGCCATCTCATCTGCCTATTTATACCGTCATCTTTAACAATTACTGAACCTGATTCTTTGTAAACCCAGTGAGCAGCAACACCAATTTCAGCAGTTTTGTCCATTTCTTCAGTACGAATTTGAACTTCTACCATTTTACCATTTTTACCAAATACAGTAGTGTGAATTGATTGGTACCCATTATTCTTTGGTGTTGCGATATAATCCTTAAAATTATCTTGAAGAGGAGTATAAATTTGATGGATAATGCCTAAAGCAGCATAACATTCTTCAACTTTGTCAACTATAACTCTAATAGCAAGTAGATCAAAAATTTCCTCGAATTCTATTCCTCTTTTTTTCATCTTTTTGTAAATGGAATAGAAATGTTTTGGTCGGCCAAATATCTTAGATTCAATTTGAAATTCTTTAAATGTACTATGAATTGGTTTAGCAAATTCTTCTATGTACTTTTCTCGCTCAGATTTTGTTGCTTTTATCTTTTTATGCAAGAGTTTTGCTGTATCTGGGTCTAACACGCTAAGACTCAAGTCTTCAAGTTC
Organism: Fidelibacterota bacterium; assembly: GCA_014381725.1. Lineage (GTDB taxonomy): Bacteria > Fidelibacterota > Marinisomatia > SCGC-AAA003-L08 > JACNLC01 > JACNLC01. The sequence goes on from JACNLC010000071.1 coordinate 45,214, forward strand.
ACTCTTAAGTTTTCCCATTCCTAATCTATGAGCTAAAGCTGCATATACATCACGAGTTTCTATGGCAATTCGCCTTTGCTTTATCAGTGGAAGATGGTGGATTGTTTGCATATTATGTAATCTATCGGCGAATTTTATTAATATCACACGAATATCTTTAGCAACAGACAAGAACATCTTCATAAAATTCTCTGCTTGCTTTTCCTTCCGGCTATGAAATTTGATTCCTGATAATTTTGAAACTCCTTCAACAAGTTCTGCTACATTGAGATTAAATTCGTTTTCTAAATCAGTCCTGTTAACATCTGTATCTTCAATACTATCGTGTAACAAACCTGCTACTACAGTATCGCAATCTAATTTCCATTCGGCTAGAATTGTTGCTGTTTCGATACAATGATTGAAATAGGGTTCACCTGATCTTCGGCGTTGATTTTTATGGGCTTTTTCTCCAAATTGAAAAGCTTTCCACAAAAACTGAATATTATCGTCAGTTATATTCTTGTTATCAAGATTGGTTAATATTTTTTGAAATTTCTTGGGGTATTCTTTCGATGAATCTCTGAAAATATGTCGTAATGGATTAAAGACCATAACTACATTGGCATTTCAGAATCTACGGTCTGTGCATGAGTTAAATCTAAATCTCCAAACCAAGCATACTTATCAACAAACGCAACTGGAATAACTCCAGTAGGGCCGTTTCTATGTTTACCAATAATAATTTCACCCATACCTTTATCTTCTTCATTCTTGGAATATACAAATTTTCTGTAAATAAATAGAACCACATCTGCATCTTGTTCAATTGCTCCACTTTCACGCAGATCTGACATAACAGGACGATGGTTTGTTCTTTTCTCTGGTTCTCGGGAAAGCTGGGACAATACAACTACTGGAATATTCAATTCCTTAGCTAAAGCTTTTAATGACCGTGATATTAAACTGATTTCCTGTTGTCGATTTTCTGAACGAGAAGACGCATTTATTAATTGTAGATAATCTACAAATAAAATGTCAATATCTTTTTCAGCTTTCAACCGACGAGCTTTTGCTCTAATTTCCATAATACTCAAACCCGGAGAATCATCCACATAAATTTTTGCTTCAGATAAAGGACCAGCAGCTTGTGCCAATTTTTTCCAATCTTTTTTTGGTAATCTTGCAGTACGAACTAGATGACTGTCAACTTTCGCTTCGGCGGTAATTAATCGTTCTACTAACTGACGATTTGCCATTTCAAGACTAAAGAATCCAACGGAGTGCCCATATTCTACTGCAGCATTCCTCGCCATACCTAATGCTAATGCCGTTTTTCCCATTGAGGGACGAGCGGCCACAATCACCATATCTGATTGTTGAAAACCAGATAAAATATCGTCCAAACCATAAATTCCGGATGGAATACCTGTTAAACTTCCATCTTTATTTGTGCCGAATTTATCCAGTACATCATGTAAAATTGGTTCAACATGTTGAAATCCTCCACGAGTAGCACCTTGTGAAAGTGAAAATATCACCTGTTCAGCTTTATCCAAAATTTCGGTTACATCATCTTTAGCATCGTAAGCTAGCGATGATAAATCAATAGAAGTTTTTATAATTTTACGAAGAATGTGTTTTTCTTGAACAATTTTAGCATAGTATTCTACATTTTCTGCTGATGGTGCTTCTGAAGATAATCCTGTTATGTAGTAAGCTCCACCAACTGATTCCAAATCACCATTTTTCTTTAATTGATCAATTACACTAATTGTATCTACAGCTTTACTTTTATCAAACAACTCAATTATACTATTGAATATTTTCCCATTGGCAGATTTATAAAAACTATCCGATTTTAAAATCTGCAGAGCTTTGGGTACAGCTTCTTTTTCAATAAGCATACATCCAATAGTAGCTTGTTCAGCTTCAACAGCTTGTGGTGGTAATCGTAAACTTTGTTCTTTATTTGCTGGCATGACTACCCCTTATTCAAATAATTATCTCTGATTTTTTGGAAATCTTCCCAGCAAGGTCGTTTAAACGCAGGATTTCTAAGCAATGCCGCAGGATGATAAGTTACTATCGCATCAATCCCCTCGTATGAATAAGATTGTTTACGCATTTCACCTAATGGTAAATCAACTTTTAGTAAGGTTTTTGCAGCAACTCTACCTAAAGCAACAATAAGTTTCGGCTCGATTATTTTCAATTGAGTTTTAAGATAAGGTTCGCACTGTTCAACTTCTGATGTGTTTGGATTTCTATTATCAGGTGGACGACATTTAAGAACATTACAAATGTAAATATCGTCTCTTGTGAGATTTATTGCAGCGATAATTTTATCGAGTAATTTCCCAGCTCTTCCTACGAATGGTTCTCCAAGCAGATCTTCCTGTTTTCCGGGAGCTTCTCCAACAAACACAATATCCGCAGAGGGATTCCCAACTCCAAAAACAAAGTTTGTCCTTATTGAATGAAGTGAACACTTTTCACAATCACTTATTTGATTGGAATATTCAACAAGTGATGATGAAACTTCACTAGAATTTGATTCTGCTTCAATATCAGAAATATCCTTTGACAAATATAGTTTATCCCCAAGTAAATCTTTGGTTTGTTCTAGATATGACGAAATAGTCGGGGAAACTTTTTTCAAAATTTACTCTGTTTTATCTTCTATTTTTTTACCATCAGTCCACTCTAATTTGCCATCTACAAATTCTTCTAGAGCAACAACAATTGGTTTTTCATGTTCAACAAAGTCTTCTCTTAGAGAAACTTCACCTGTAAAATACTCATCGTCACTTACAGCTTCAACAGGATCTAATTTTACAACTCTTGAATCTACAATCTGTTTTGAGCGCTTTGCGGACACGATAACACTACTGTAAGTATCTTCTGATTGTGCTAATAATTTACTAAAAGGAACTGTTTTTAATTTCATTTGGATGCCTCCTTAATCATTTTTTCTACTTCATCGACTGTTTGGTCTAAATCTTCATTGACCACAACTTTACTAAATTTCTCCTTAAATTCCATTTCAATTTGGAATCTTTTTAATCTACGCTTTATGATGGTTAGGGATTCTTTCCCTCTCTTAACCAATCTATCTTCAAGAACCTCTAATTGATCATCAATTTCTTCCCCAGGTGGTTCGATAAAAATGGATAGCGTTTCATCAGGAAATTCTTCCATTATTGTAGTTCCACCTTTAACATCAATATCCAACATCAGAATTTGCTCATTATCCAAAGCATCTTCAAGTGGGCCAATTAATGTTCCATATTTACTGCCGTGAACCCATTCCCACTCGACGAAATCACCAAATTTAACATAATGCTCAAATTTGTCAACATCCATGAAAATGTAATCTTCCCCATCTACTTCGCCTTCTCGAGGTTGGCGAGTTGTAGCTGATACAGAGAATTTCCACTCAGGATTCCGTTCTGATAATTTCCTGCAAATGGTAGTTTTTCCAGTACCTGATGGTGCAGATAAAACAACTAATAATCCTTTACTCATAATATATTTTGAACCTGTTCTCTAATGTTTTCTAATTCACTTTTCATATCAACAACCAGATGGCTAATTTTTACATTATCAGTTTTAGAGCCAATTGTGTTGATCTCTCTACCCATCTCTTGAAGAAGAAAATTCATCTTTTTACCCGAAGATTCTTCTCCAGATAAGTAATCTCTAAATAAATCTATATGACTTTGTAAACGAACTTGTTCCTCAGTAATATCTCGTTTTTCAGCAATGATTGCAACTTCTTGATATAACCTATTTTCATCCAAACTAAAATCCGAAACAAGTTGTTTCATCTTTTCATTGTACCGATTCTGATATTCATCTCGGAATTCTTTATCATTTTTCTTTACCTCTGCGAGGATATTATCCACAGAATCTACCCTGTTTTCAATATCTTTTTGCAGATTTACACCCTCAATATTGCGCATTTTTATCAATTCTTCCAACGCAATTTTTAATCCATCAAAAAAAACTTTTTTAAGGCTTTCCTCATCAACAACAGATTTATTCTCAAGAACATTTGGTAGCGAAAGAAATTGTTCTAAAGGAAAATCTCTGTTTGTATCGACAGTAGCTTGCAATTCTTTAACAATCTCCTGATACTGATACAACTTTTCTTTATTTAGTTTTGGAGTTGCATCCAAATTAACAAAAGAATCTTTATCAATAGAAATATTAACAGAACCACGGATACACAAATTCTTCACAACTTTAGAAATTTCATCTTCAAATTGATAAAACAATTTAGGCATTCGCATATTCAAATCAAAATACCTATTATTTACCGATTTTATCTCTATGGTTAAAGTGATTAAGTCCGTTTTGACTTCACTCTTTCCATAACCTGTCATACTAACTACCATTAATTGCACTCCAAAATGGGTGAAAATATAATAACTTTATCATTTACAAACAGATAGAAAAATTTACATCTGCAAAAAATGTTGAAAATAATAAATTCCCTTACCTACAAAATATTAACTGCTTATCTCAAATACCGTCCCTTCGAGACACCCTTCTGATGGGAATTAAAGAGCTGTCAGTCTCCAGTCTCCTATCTCCAGTCTCTGAATTACGGTTCAAAAATATCATTTAGTTCTTTCAAATTATTAAAATGTAATCCAACACTTATCTGATGCGATGCATTAAACGGAGTTTCTAAAGGTGAAGAAACAAACGCATAGTCAAAATCTAACAGATTGTGTTTTATTCCAAATCCTAATGAATACGGATATAAACTAGATGATCCTGCTCGTATGCTTATCATCTCAAATATCGTATATTCAAATCCAAAATGGTATTCTACTGTGTGCCAAAGAATGTTCAATCCACTATTAGAATATTCACCTAAAAAACGAGTTCCAAAATCTGCAGATAAAGTTAAATTACCATTTGAATAATGTTGACCAATAACAACCCTTGGTGGTATGATTTCTGTAGTGCCTGTATTCCAGTGGATAACCGTTGAGGTTACATCTTGTATGAACACCCCCAAAGCCAAATTTGAAGATAATTCACTCTGGGAACCAATATCTAAACCAATCCCATATCCGTAGTAAGAATCTATTGAACTATAATAAGTTTTTAGATTCACACCAATTTTGTGTTTCTTAAAAAATTTATTTGAATAGGAAGTTATAAATCCGATTTCCTGATGGTCAAAATATGTAATTTGGCTGTAATCAATCGGGATGTCAGAAACATAGTTCGGAATTGCATCGGCAGTATTTGGAATATCTTCCACCGCTCTACGAATGAAACCAAATGACAAACTATTGCCGAATTTTAACAGAAAAGACTTAGCAAGTAAATTTACTTTTACTAGTCCAGAAAATAAATCTTGATGAGAAAAGAAAATTGTATTTGTTGCATTTTCGTCTAAATTTGCGGGATTGGTAAAAATTGCTTGAGGTCCCACTCCAAAACTTACTCCAGTTTGCCCCATAGCATTTAGCCGAGAATCTTTTGCAAATTCAAAAATCTCTCCACCATATTTTACTACTTCGGCAGAAAATATTTGTCCAATAAATAGCAAAATTATTAACGCAAATTTTCTCATTAACTCAGTCCGTGTTTTTTCTTTAATTTATCAAGTTCTGTCAACGCTTCCAATGGAGTCAATTGATTCACATCCAATTCTTCTAATTCTTGTTTCAATTTATTTTCTTCTTCTTCAAAAAGTCCAATCTGTGAAATGTTTTTTACTTCCAAAGACGCAGAAGGTTTCGAGTTTTCAGTGCTCATCAGTTGATTCAATATCTCGCTTGAACGCTGAATTACCGATTTGGGTAATCCAGCCATTTCTGCAACATGCACTCCGTAACTTTTATCAGCTCCACCATCTATAATTTTTCGCAAGAAAATTACTCGATTCCCATATTCTTTTACAGCAACATTCAGATTAAACGCTCTTGGCAATTCGTCGGCAAGTTCAACGAGTTCGTGGTAATGCGTCGCAAACACAGTTTTAGCTGATACATCAGAAAAGTTATGCAAGTATTCGGTAACAGCCCACGCAATTGCAAGACCATCATAAGTGGAAGTTCCTCTGCCGATTTCATCCAATAATATCAAACTTTTAGGAGTTGCATTATTTAGAATATTAGCTGTTTCGTTCATCTCTACCAAAAAAGTTGATTCTCCTCCAGCTAAATTATCACTTGCTCCCACCCGAGTAAATAATTTATCTACAATTCCAATTTTGACAGTTTGTGCTGGGACAAAACAACCTATTTGAGCCATAATCACAACTAAACCAATTTGTCGTAAATATGTGCTTTTACCAGCCATATTCGGTCCTGTTAAAATAGCAATTTGCTTATTCTCATTTTCCAATTCAAGGTCGTTAGGAATAAAACTATCTCCAATTGGTAATAATTTTTCCACTACAGGATGGCGAGATTCTTTAAGTAACAATTCAGTGTCATCATTTATCTTAGGTCGGATATATTCATTTTGAAGTGCAATTTCACCGAGTGCTGATGCAATATCAAGTTTTGCCAAAATTTCGGCATTTTGTTGAATAGGTTTAGCAAACTTCAAAACATCATCTCTTAGTTGTTGGAAATACTTAGCTTCCAACGAAATTATTTTTTCTTCTGCAGATAAAATCTTGTTCTCATATTCTTTGAGTTCGGGAGTGAAATATCTTTCAGCATTGGTCAATGTTTGTTTGCGAATATAATTCTCAGGGACTTTATTCTGATGAGTTTTTGTTACTTCAATATAATACCCAAAAACACGATTGTAACCAACTTTTAAACTCGGAATACTAGTTTTTTGTTGCTCTTCCGCCTGATATTTTATTAGCCAATCAGTCGCATTTTGCGATAACTCACGATATTCATCAAGTTCTTTAGAAAATCCCTCACGAATATATCCACCTTTTGCAGTATTTACAGGAGGTTCATCCGAGAGAGTATTCTGAATAGTTTTTACTACAACATCTGTATTTTCTGCTTGTTTTAGCAGATTGACAATACACTGTTCATTTTTACCAAACACTTGCTGAAATACTGGAATTTTAGACAACGATATTCCTAACTGAACTACATCTCTTGGAGTTGCTTTTTGGGTTGATAATCTCACCAAAATTCGCTCGATATCGGAAACTTCTTTGAGAGTTTGTTTAATTTCTTTACATAAATGATGGTCATTAACAAAAGTTTGGACTCTCTCTAATCTCTTTTCAATTTCAGTTTTGTCGGTTAATGGTCTGCGAAGCCATTGCTTTAGCAACCGACTCCCAGATGATGTAACAGTTTTGTCTATAACGCTTATGAGAGTACCGTGAATCCCTTGAGTGGCAAGCGATTTGAACAATTCCAAATTTCGAACGGTAAATGTGTCTAATGACATTATTCCATCTTCCTGAATTACAGAAACAGAAGTAATGTGTGTAGTTTTTCCATTAAAATTGTGATTGATATAATGCAACGCCATACCCGAAGCAGAAATTGCAAGATTCAAATCCTCCAATCCGAATCCCTTTAGATTTTGTGTTGCAAAATGTTCGGTTAATATTTCATATGTTGTAGAATATTCGGCTGTCCAATCTTGGCAAGTAGTAATGAAAAACTGGTTGTTTCCAATGATGTTCTGCAAAAGATGTTTTTGGCTTTCAGAAATAATTATTTCAGAAACTTGAAATTGTTTGAGCATATTCACTATATGACTCGTATTTGATTCACCGGTTTGAAACTCTCCGGTTGAATGGTCTAATAGAGAAATACCAAATTTATCTTTTTCAAACACAATACTTGCTAAATAATTATTCTCCCGCTTATCGAGATATTTCTCTGACAATGCTGTCCCGGGAGATAGCACTTCTACAACTTCTCGTTTTACAATTCCCTTGGCAAGTTTTGGGTCTTCAACTTGCTCGCAAATAGCAACTCGATGTCCGGCCTTTAGTAGTTTGTGTAAGTATTGGTCGAGTGCGTGATATGGAAATCCTGCAAGTGGAACTGATGATGCTGCACCATTTGCTCTTTTTGTTAGTGTAATTCCTAAAACTTCTGAAGCAATTTTAGCATCTTTTTCAAATGTTTCATAAAAATCTCCCAATCTGAAAAGCATTAAAGTATCTGGGTGAGCTTTCTTCGCATCCCAAAATTGTTTCATTACAGGAGTTGCACCTTTAGACCGTGTCATTATCTCGCTACCAACTTTCGCTCGTTACCAACACGGTAAGTAATTTTCAGCTTATCAAAATATTCCAAAAGAGGAACAGCATATTTTCTTGTAGTTTTCGCCAAATCTTTAAACTGTGGAACGGAAATTGTGTCGTTATCAGAAAAATGTTCTACAACTTTGTTCTTTAATCTTGTGAAATTATTATTAGTAAAAATTAAACTACCATCCAAAGTAATAATTTTATCCATTTCACTTGCAATTTTAAGTAACTGTTTTGCTTCTTTTTCACTCTTTTTAACTTTCTTTGATAAATCTGTTAGATTAGATGATGCAAATCCTTCATTATCTAATATTTCTATAATCCTCTGCAAAGTTTTCTCTTCATCATCGGACAATTGAATAGAATGAGAGGATAACGATAAATGTTCATCCTTTTGCTTCAGTATTCCATCTTGCTCCATCATTTTAAGAATGAACTCAATAAATCGTTCATCACCATTGAGTAATTGAAATATTTCCTTTTTTAGAACTCCGCTTCTATATTTGTTCTTTTTGTGCGATTTTTCCAAAAAGTTGATTATTGTCTGCTGAATTTCATCAAGCTGAGAAGTTGATACTAGCAACTTTTCACTTTTGCTTGAAATCCACTTCAAATTTTTATTTTCATCTACAAGTTGCTGAATTTTTCTAGATGAAATTCCAAGTTTTAGCTTCAATCGTTTTTCATTTAGTGGATTAACAGACTCGTAACTAACTATTAACTCAAATCTTTTTGTTAAATTTGAATCGAATAAATCTTTTACTTTTTGACTTGCGAATTTCCATTTTTCTGGAGGTTTGTTATCTAAAACAACTCCACCACCAATCGTTAAAATCGGTGAATAAGTTCGGATGATAAATTTATCGCCAATACTTGCCGGAAGCGGTTTTTCCAATTTTAATATTGCCGGTTTCTGTTCACCAGGTTTGATGAGTTTATCATTAATAATTGAAACCCGAGCCATCACTTGTTCTGTGCCTAAATGGACTCTAATCCGCTGATTTTGAGCAACTGGTTTTTTGACGGTTTTTAATAAATGGATGTCAACACCAATTTGGTTGGTAGATTGAAAATATCCTTGTGCAGAAATTTGGAATCCTCGTTCAATTTCATCTGTATCAACTGTTGCGAGATTTACAGCTCCCCTATCACCCAAAGCGATTTTGTCAACTTTTTGTGTATGACTTTGCAATCCGCGTATTTTAAGCTTCATTCCCGATGGGAGCAACTCCACAGTATCGCCGATTTTGGCAGAACCCGATGTTACAGTTCCTGTGATAACAGTTCCAAATCCCTTTTTGGTGAAAATGCGGTCAATTGGTAATCTGAAAATTTCTCTATCCATCTTTTTGGGGATGTTCTCGCACATCTTCAATATTGTAGCACGAAGCTCTTCAATTCCATTGTTTTGCACAGCAGAAACACGAACTATCGGAGCATTTTCCAAAAATGTATTGCTCACCATTTCTTGTATGTCCAATTCTACTAGATCAATCCAATCGTCATCTACTAAATCAATTTTATTTAGTGCAATACACCCGACTTTAACATCGAGTAATTTTAGAATGTCAAAATGCTCACGGGTTTGGGGCATCACTCCGTCATCAGCGGCAATTACAAGCAACGCAGCATCAACTGCACTTGCTCCAGCCATCATATTTTTAACAAACTTTTCGTGACCGGGAACATCAATTAATGTAATTTCATCGGACAGAAATGCGAATCCGATATCAATTGTCATTCCTCTACGAATTTCTTCTTCTAGTCTATCTGTATTTACTCCGGTTAGTGCGTGGACAACCGCTGTTTTTCCGTGGTCAATATGTCCGGATAAACCTATGACAATTTGATTCAAGCAAGAACCTCAATCATAATTTTTGATAAATCAGCAATTTGCTCATTTGGGATGGCTTTCAAGTCAATTCTGAAACGATTACCGTGGATATATCCCAAAACAGGAACAGTAGCTAATCTAAATTTCTTAGCTGTGTTTGATGGTTTTTCATAAGTTGAAGAAAATATTAAACTAACACTTTCAATTTTTTCTGTTGGTAGTGAACCACTTCCAGCTTCAACTTCTGAATCAACTAGTGTAATTCCATACTTTTCAATAATTTTCGATGGAAGTGTTTTAAGAATATTTCTACCTAATTTTAGTAGTTTTGCTCTGTTTCGAGTTAACAAATGAATCGTTAAATTGTTCTCAGAAACATCTTTTGAAGTGCGATAAGTTCGCAAAATTTCCTCCAAAATAGCAAATGTAAATTTGTCGCAACGCAATGCTCTATAAAGTGCATTCTTCTGTGTTTTCTTAACGAGCAGCTTCTTTCCGCAAATAATTCCCGATTGTGGACCTCCAAGCAATTTATCTCCACTGAATGAAACCAAATCAGCACCGGATTTCAGGTACCATTTTACTGATTCTTCATTTGGTAATCCATAATGATTAAAATCTGCAATTGCTCCACTACCAAGGTCAACTAGCAATGGAATTCGTTTTCGTTTTGCTAATTTTGATAATTCTAGTAACTCGACTTCTTGAGTAAATCCAACTACTTTGTAATTGCTAGTATGAGCAACCAGAATTGCACCTGTATCTTTAGTAATTGCATTTTCATAATCAGAAAAATGAGTTTTATTGGTTGTGCCAACTTCAACCATTTGGCATCCCGATTTATTTATTACATCTGGGATTCTAAACGAACCACCAATTTCAACTTGTTGTCCTCTGCTGATGATCACTTCTTTACCTTCGGCTATAGTGTTAAGCATCAATAAAACTGCAGAAGCATTATTATTAACAACCATTGAAGATTGAGAACTAGTTAGAGAATTTATTAGATGCTCGATATGGCTTGTTCTCTCACCCCTTTTCCCTGACAGAATATCAACTTCAAGATTGGAATAACAAGATAATTTCGACATCGCTGTATCAATTACAGATTTACTGATTGGAGTTCGTCCTAAATTAGTATGCAAAACAATTCCTGTTCCGTTGATAACTTTTCTCAATCCAATTTGAGCAACTATTTCAACATTATTTCTAACTTCGCTTAATGTAAATTTATGAATATTGTCTGAAACATTATTTTCGGTGATTGATTTGCGTATGTCTTTCAACGATTGTCTAATTGTATTCACAATCAAATCGTGAGGAATGTTTATTTTAGATAGTTGTAATTCAACTATGATTTCATCAACAGACGGAATTTGCTTGAGAAGATGATGTAGATTATTACTCATTATTTGTTAGCCGATTTAACAATTGTTCTTCATCAATTTCATCAACTTGAGAAAGGTTCATATATTGCCTAGAATATTCTTTATAAACTCCGGTTTTTATGAAAATCTCTACAAGGTCTTTATCTAAGTCTTTTCCTGCCATTTTGCTTATAATATCAAGGGCTTTAGATAATTTATATCCCTTTTTATAAGGACGACTTGGTGCTGTAAGTGCTTCAAAAACATCCGCAATTGCCATCATTCGTTCTTGAATAGAAATTTCGTTTCCTTTCTTTCCATTTGGATATCCAGACCCATCAATATGTTCGTGATGTCCTCCTGCATAAAGTGGAACATTTTTTAACTGTTCTGGGAATGGTAGATTATTAAGCATTTCGATTGTAGCCACAATATGATCATTGATTTTCTTTCTATCTTTAGCAGTTAAAGTACCTCTCCTAATTGAAAGATTTTCTAATTCATTTTCATCAATAAGTGATTTTTTCTCCCCTTTCTCAACCCAGTTATAATGAGTAGTAATGAGTTTTATTCTTTTTAGAAATTCATCAGACATAAATTCAGAACCGACATTGCACTTTTCAATGAAATCTAAATCATCTTGCAAGCTTTGTAATTTATCGCTAGTCTCTAACTCAAGTTGAACAATTGATTGTGATTTCTCTTCTTTTTCTAATTGAAATTTACTTTTCAAAAAATCAATTTCGATATCTCTTTTCAACACTTCGAATCTAGTTCGGATCAGTTCAATTCTATCGAATATAGCTTCCAATTTTGTAGCTTTATCAACGATATGGACTGGAGTTGTGACCTTTCCGCAATCGTGAAGCCAAGATGCAGTTTCAAGTTCATATTTTTCATCTTCATCCATTACAAAATCTTTATAAGGACCTTCTTTAACTTCAACAACTTTATCTGCTAACATTAGAGTGAGTTTTGGTACATTTCGACAATGATCACCAGTATAAGGTGATTTTCTATCAATAGCATCAGCAATTGTCATTATAAAAGATTCTAATAACTGTTTAAGGTCATCAACAAGAATCCTATTAGTTAATGCTAAAGCTGCCTGAGATGCAAGAGATTCTACATCTTCTTGAGTTTCTGAACTGAAAGGGATGATTTCTTTACTTGAAATATCTTGAGCATTAATTAGTTGTAATATTCCAATTACTTTATTCTCGTGATTTTTCATAGGAACAGTTAAAAACGATTGGGAACGATAATTGTGCTTTTCATCAAACCCTTTTGTACCAGAAAAATCAAATCCATCAGCAGTATAAGCATCAGTAATATTAATTGTTTCTCCAGTTATTGCAGAGTGAGCTGAAACATTATTATGATTTGGCTCCCCAGTTTTTGGATTAAATAATTTTACAGGATAAATACTTTCAGGAACAGGTTCTGCAGTTCCACCTAACTTAAAATTTAGTGAATCTGTTCGCATTATTTTGTATTGAAGACGAGTATCATCATCAACCATCATATACAGTGTTCCAGCATCTGCATTTGTGAAACTCTTTGCCTCTTCTAGAATTAGTTCAAGCAAACGATTGATATCTTTTTCTTTTGATAATGCAATACCAATTTCGTTTAGCTTTTTAAGTCTATTTGTTATTCTTACTAAATTTACATCACTCGACATCTATAAACCCTTGTTATTGTTTAATTTTAAGTATGTAAGGTATTGACGAAATAGGACAAAAATCAAGATAAATTAGCAACAAATTATCATTCTTTTGATAAAAACAAAGCTAGTAATACACCCGGAACTAAAACTATAGCCAAAAATGGAAAAATACTACTTAACTGGTAATTCTCACCAATATATCCTCCTACAGTAGCTGCTAATGAACCAACTCCATAACCAACACCCATAGATAATCCGTAAACCATACCCCTGTTTCCTTTTGGAGTAACATCTGCAATAAGACTATTATTCACAGGTTGGAATGTAAAATTGACTGCTCCTAACACTCCAACAATCAATATGAGTAGAACTCCGGTTGAATATCCCATTAACAACAAAAACGGGATGTTCAATCCAACAACCCAAACAAGCAGTTTTTTTCGTGGGATATTAGCTCCTAATTTCCCACCGATAATTTGACCAAGTACACCAAGAATCAAAACGAAAGCTGTTAACATTCCACCTGTTACAACATCGTCAATATTCCAATTTACTGCTTCAGAAAAATAAATCGGTAAATAATTAAATAATCCATGATGAGCAAACCCCCAAATAGATGCCACAGCAAGTATAACATAATGAGTTTGTGATAGTTTGAATCTATAATGTTTAGAGGGTGGTCCTGCTGGTTTGTCAAGTTTGAGTTGCAAAAATGTAAATATACCGCCAATCAAAGCCAAAATTGCTAAAATAATATAAGCTATTTTCCAATCAATAATCGCAGATATTCCTGCACCAATGATAGGTCCAAAAGTTAAACCCAAGCTCCCAGAAATCCCATGATAAGCCATATTTTGACTGATATTCTTTGTATGGCTAACTAAATTCAATCCCGCAGGATGATATAAACCAGAGAATAATCCCAATAATCCCAAACCAAAAGCAAGTTGTGAGAATGAATGTGAAGTACTGATACAAATAACCGACAAAACTGTCCCAAAAAAGTAAGTAAGTAACACATTTTTTGAACCAAATCTATCAACTAACCATCCTGCTGGAATTGATGCTAATCCAAAAAAACCAAATTGAATAGTTCCTAACTCACCTAATTGAATCAATGAAACTTGAAAATCATCTCTAAGAATTATCAATATAGCAGGAAAGACCAATGTTATACAGTGGACTAAAAAATGACCAATGCTTGTAGCTAATAATATATTGTTTCTATTCTTCATTTAAACAAAAAAAGCTCCCAACCAAATACTAGGGTAGGGAGCTTCAATAATAAAATACAAGTTTAACTTAGGAAATGCGTTCTTTGATACGAGCGGCTTTCCCTTTTAGATTTCTTAAATAATACAATTTTGCTCGTCGAACTTTACCTTTTTTTAGAACTTTAATAGTTTCAATATTTGGAGAATGCAGTGGAAATATTCTTTCAACTCCAATCCCATTAGAAATTTTCCGTACAGTAAAAGATTTACTGGTTCCGCCACCTGATGAAATTGCAATAACTACACCTTCGAAACTCTGAATTCTTGATCGACTTCCCTCAATAACTCTAACTCCAACAGAAACTGTATCACCTGATCTAAATTCTGGTAAATCAGTTTTTATATAATCTTGTGTTGCTGATGTAATCTTATCCATTATTTTCTCCGTTTTCTTTTTCTACGCTTTTTAATTCTAAATATTTTCTAAATAAATCTGTTCGCCTTAACTTTGTTTTCTCTTTTTGCTGATCTAATTTCCAATCGGCAATTTTTTTATGATGACCAGATAATAAAACTTCTGGAACTTTCATTCCTTCAAATTCTTCAGGCCTAGTAAAATGAGGTCCGTCAAGCAATCCTGACGCAAAAGAATCTGTTTCAGCTGATTCATATGTATTCAATACTCCAGGTATTAAACGAATAATTGCATCCAAGATTACTAAAGTCGGAAGTTCACCTCCTGTTAAAACATAATCACCGATTGATATCTCATCTGTAACCAAAACATCCCTAATCCTCTGATCTATGCCCTTATAGTGACCATTAATAAACATCAATTCACTACATTTTGATAATTCTAGAGCTTTTTTGTGAGTTAATACTTCTCCGTCAGGAGTTGGAAATATCACCCTTAAACTACTATTCTGTTGATCTCCAACCGCTTTTTTGTAAGCCCTAAATACAGGTTCCGGTTTCATTATCATACCGGAGCCCCCACCAAATGGATAATCGTCAATTCGATAATGTGGTGGATCAGCAAAATTAAACAAATCGTAAATCAAATAATTTACAAAGCTTTTTGCGTTTGCTCTCCCCAAAATACTCTCATCCACAACAGCTTCTACCATTTTGGCAAAAGGTGTTAAAATATGGACAGATAACACTAGTCTATCAATCCTTCCATTTGATGAATAGTCATCTTTTTATTCTCAAAGTCAATAAGCTGTATAAATTCATCTATTATTGGAATAAGTACTTCTTTGTCCAACTGTTTCACTACTAAAACATCATTAGCAGGTAAATTTAGAATGTCAGTTACTTCACCCAATAAATCATCTTTTTCATTATAAACTTGTAAACCTATAAGATCCACAAGATAAATTTCATTATCTTCTATTTTTGGAAGTTTTGTTCTCTCAATTGAGATTTGTGCTCCCACTAATCGTTTGGCATCTTCCTTTGAAGAAATATGCTTAAATTTCATTATAGGTTTTGGAGAGATTAAACGACCACTTTCAATTTCAAATTGCTCGTTTAACCTAATTCCATCCACTAACCAAACGATCTCACCTTCTGCTAATGATTCAGAAGATGGATTATATATTTTTACTTTTACCTCTCCTTTTAATCCGTGGGGTTTAATAATTTCCCCTAGAATTACAAGATTTTGAGGAAGTTCTTTATTCAATTATTTCAAGAATCGCCCGCTTATCACCTGTTTTGGCGTTAGCGGCTGAAAGAAGAGTGCGAAGAGCACCAACATTCTTTCCTCGTTTCCCGATTACCATTCCAATATCGCCTTCACCGACAGTCAATTCGAATATTTTAGTTGAATCACTCTCCAAAATTTCCACTTTAACTTCATCTGGTTTATCAACGATCTGCTTTACCATACTCTCCAAGAACTCTTTCATCTTAACTCTCCTCTGTTTATCCTTATTTTGAAGAGTCTTCCTCTACAGATTCTGCTTTTTCGGTAGTAGCTTGATCAGCTTCAGGTTTATCAGCTTTTTGTTCTTCCGTTGTTTCTGCAGGTTCAGACGCTTCTTCAATAGTATCTTGCTGAGATTTCATGTCTGATTCTTCTTGCTCTTTTTCTTCTTCTTTTGCTTCAGCTTCAGCTTTTTCTATTTTAGCTTTGGCTTGTTCTTTCTTAGCAACTATTTCATCCTTTTTGGATTTTCGTTGAGCAAGTAATTCAGATAGTTCTTTTTCAATTTCATCTTCAGATTTACCTTGTTGAGTAAGATGCCATTTATAGCTCAAACCAACTTTACTGAAGAGATTTTTCACAGTATCACTTGGCTGTGCTCCATTATTCAACCAATGAAGAGATCTTTCTCCATCAATTTGAATATTGTTCTCTTTATCAAGAGGGTCAAACCACCCCAATCTTTCAATTTCTCGTCCATCACGACGACTTCTAGAATCAATCACAACAATTCGATAAAAGGGGCGTTTTCTTCGTCCCATTCTTTTTAATCTAATCCGTACCAAAGAGCTTATTCTCCTATTTAACTAAATTTTAAATGGCATCTGGGGCATTCCAGATTTTCCCATTTTCTTCATCATCAATTTCATTTGAGCAAACTGTTTCAGTAATTGATTAACTTCAAATACCGGTCGTCCGCTACCTTTTGCTATTCTTTTCCGACGAGATCCATTGATGATATTTGGATTTCGTTTTTCTGTTGGCGTCATTGAAAAGATAATCGCTTCTACCCATTTGAGTTGACTATCATCCATATTCAAATTTTTCAATTTTCCAGCACCTGGAATCATTGATATTAACTGCGAAAAAGATCCCATTTTCTGAATCTGTTTTAGCTGATCTTGAAAATCCTCTAGAGTAAACGAATTTTTCTCTAATTTTTTCTGCAGTTTTTCAGCAGATTTCTTGTCTGTAAATTCTTGAGCTTTCTCTACTAGAGAAACGACATCGCCCATCCCCAAAATTCTCTGAGATAACCTATCAGGGTGAAAGGGTTCAAATCCATCCATATTCTCACTAGTTCCGATAAATTTAATCGGTTTACCAGTAACTTCTCGGATAGAAACCGCGGCTCCACCTCTGGAATCACCATCCATTTTGGTTAGGACAATTCCCGTAACATCAACTGTTTCAGAAAATGCTTTAGATGAATTTACTGCATCCTGCCCTGTCATTCCATCTGCTACAAAAAGAATTTCATTCGGATTCGACAAACTTACAATATTTTTAAGTTGATTCATCAATGTTTCATCAACATGCAACCGACCTGCAGTATCAATAATTATCAAATCTGCATCTTGCGATTTAGCTTGTGATATACCATTTTTCACAACTTTTAGTGGATCTTTAGTATCTTCCGAGTAAACTGGTACATCAATTTGTTTACCCAATACTTTCAGCTGATCCACCGCAGCCGGTCTCTGTAAATCTGCCGCAATCAGAAATGGATTCTTCTGACGCTTATTTTTCAAAAATCTAGCTAGTTTAGCACAAGTTGTCGTTTTACCTGAACCTTGTAAACCTGCCATTACTATAGTTGTGAAACCAGATGAACTAAATTGAATTCCTTCGGTATTTCCACCAAGAAACTCCGTTAATTCTTTTTGAATAATTTTGATGAATTGCTGACCTGGTGTAATAGAAGTTAATACTTCCCCACCTTTAGCTTTATCAGTTATTCTATCAACGAATCTCCGTGCAACTTTAAAATTGACATCAGCTTCCAATAACGCTCTTCTAACATCGCGCATAGCATCAGAAATGTTGGATTCGGTAATCTTTCCATGCCCTCGGATGGTCTTGAATATACTCGAAAATCTGTCCTGCAGTTGCTCAAACATCTTGTTCACCTATCAAAAATCGCACACTAAAATAGCCTGAAAATTTACAATGCCACAATCTTCTCTGCAAGAGAAAGGACGAAAATTATTTTCCTTTGTCTGATTTGTCTGATTCGGACATTGTTTTAAGTTTTAATGACCAAAACAAAACATTTCAATGGTCAACTATCTCAAAAGTCAGATTTTTGTTAGTTTTTGAATGTATTTAACGCACTTCCGGCTTTGAACCATTCAATTTGTTTTTTGCTGAATGTATGCTTCGCTTTGATGATATCAGTTCTACCGTTTTTATGCACAACTTCAACATACAAATTTCTTCCCGGTACAAATTTCTCTAATCCAAAAACTGTAAAAGTATCATCTTCTTGAATTCTGTCATAATCTCGAGGAAAAGCAAAAGTAAGTGCTAACACACCTTGTTTTTTAAGGTTGGTTTCGTGAATTCTAGCAAAAGATTTTACTAATACAGCTTTTACTCCACGATTTCTCGGCTCCATTGCAGCGTGTTCGCGAGATGACCCCTCTCCATAATTTTCGTCCCCAACAATAATCGAACCAATCTCTGCATCGCTGTAAGCTTTGGCTACTTTAGGGGTTTCGTCATATTCGCATGTTAATTGATTTTTAACTTTGTTGACTTCATTATTAAACGCATTTACAGCACCAAGTAATAGATTATTGGAAATATTGTCCAAATGTCCGCGATACCTTAACCAAGGTCCGGCCATTGAAATATGGTCGGTAGTACATTTACCTTTTGCTTTTATCAATAATTTGAGATTTGAGATATTTTTTCCATTCCAAGAATCAAATCTGTTTAATATTTGAAGTCTATCAGAATCTGGTTTTACAATAACTTCAACTACACTTCCATCTTTAACTGGTTCTTGATATCCAGCATCCTCTACTGTAAATCCTTTTGTTGGTAGTTCGTCTCCAATAGGTGGATCGAGTTTCACTTGTTCGCCAGTTTCGTTAGTCAAAGTATCTGTTAGCGGGTTGAATGTCATATCCCCAGCAATTGTCATTGCAGTAACTATTTCCGGTGATGCCACAAATGCAAAAGTGTTTGGATTACCATCAGCTCTTTTTGCAAAATTTCGATTAAACGAAGTTATTATTGAGTTTTTTTCTTCTTTCTCAGCACCGTCTCTTGCCCACTGCCCAATGCAAGGTCCACACGCATTTGCTAACATTACGCCACCCATTTTTTGCAAAGCATCAAGTTGTCCATCTCTTTCAATTGTGTATCTCACCTGTTCAGAACCCGGAGAAATCAAGAACTGAGCTTTTGGTTTTAAGTTTTTCTCGACTACTTGCTTTGCAAGAGATGCTGCTTTATCCAAATCTTCATACGAAGAATTTGTGCAAGAACCTATAAGTCCGACATCCAATTTTTTAGGGAAATCATTGTCATTCACTGCTTTTGCAAATTGAGAAATTGGCCAAGCTTTATCTGGAGTAAATGGACCATTCAGATGTGGTTCCAAAGTTGATAAGTCAATTTCAATAATTTGATCATAATACTTTTCTGGATTTTCAAAAACTACTTCATCTGCTCTGAGATGTTCTTCGACTTTGCTCGCTTCAGATGCAATATCTTCTCTGTCTGTTGCTCGTAGATAAGCTTCCATTTTTTTATCATACGGAAAGATGGATGTTGTCGCACCGATTTCTGCTCCCATATTGCAAATAGTCCCTTTACCAGTACAAGAAATAGATGAGCATCCATCACCAAAATATTCAACAATAGATCCAGTTCCACCTTTTGCTGTTAAAATTCCTGCTAGATGTAAAATGACATCTTTTGGGGCAGTCCAGCCATTCAACTTTCCGGTAAGTTTTACACCAAATATTTTAGGAAATTTTAATTCCCAAGGAAGACCAGTCATTACATCAACTGCATCAGCTCCACCAACACCAATTGCAACCATTCCCAGGCCACCTGCATTAACCGTATGAGAATCAGTCCCAATCATCATTCCTCCCGGAAACGCATAATTCTCTAAAATTACTTGGTGAATAATTCCTGCACCGGGTTTCCAAAATCCAATTCCATACTTGTTTGATACTGATGAGAGAAAATCATAAACTTCTTCGTTTGTGGTTTCTGCCTGAGTGAGGTCATCTGATGCTCCAACTTTCGCTTGAATCAAATGATCACAATGAACAGTTGACGGAACTGCTGTTTTGGATTTACCAGCCATCATAAATTGTAACAAAGCCATCTGGGCAGTTGCATCCTGCATTGCTACTCTATCTGGGTTAAACTCAGAATAATCTTCACCACGCTTAAATTCAGCTGAACATTTTCCTGACAAATGAGCATATAGCACTTTTTCTGTTAAGGTCATTGGTCTATTCAAAATTTTCCTTGCTAAGGATATTTGTTCGTCCAATTGTGAATAATGTTGTTTTATCATATCAAAATCAAAAGCCATAATCTCTCCAAAATTGTTTACATTTACTATCAAAATGTGGAACTTACTTGTTTTAACGACTATATAATTTACTTACTATGTAGCAAATATTACAACGACAGGAAATGGAAATTGCACGAATAAATGTGATAGAGTTGTTAGTTATTCAATTGTAATTCAATGGTAATTCGAAAGTTTCATTGTTTTGTCTTTTGCGGGATATACATTGGTGGAGCAATGGAAAATGTGTGAAATTTATAACTTAACAAGTTCAAATAGAAGAAATGACAAAATTCAATAAAATGCAGGAAATAGGTTCTAACATTGGCTAAATTTTGACTTATGAATAAATTTAAATTCACAATTTTTGCGATTTTGATGTCAGTCGGAATGATTTTTGGTATTGAGTCGTTTTCATTTCCAGTTAATGTTGATAATACACCATCTATCACTAAAAATTATTTTGAATTCCCAATGGCAAATTCTCAAATTATTAGCGATTCTATAGTCGTGGATATATTGCGCTACAAAGTTGTTGCAACTTCAGAAAATCTAATACATACCAGTTTGGAAAATCCAATATGGAAACCAATTCCATATTCGTTTCCTAATTTTCCGATAGATTTACAAAATATTACTGTCCATTCCCCATATTCTTATAGAGGATGCCCAACAATTAATATCGATTTTGTACCTTGGCGAATGGGTGAAAACGGACTGGAATATCTTCAAAGTGTAACGCTGAAAATTGTTATTAATGATGATCCGAATTTCCCAGAAATATTTTCTATTCATCCGGATGTAATTAATAAAAAGAATGTGGAGGAACTATCCAGAGATGGAAACGAAATAGAATACATCATAATAACCTCTGAAACATTATTGGAATCCGCAGATTCTATCAAAGTTTTGCACGAAACAAGAGTTTTTGAAGAACATAAACTGAATGTTGAAGTTGTGTTAAATGCTGATATTTTCGAGGAATATCCTGAGGAAACTGAAGCTTATGCAATCCGTTATTATATTCAAGACAAAATAACTGTAAATCCTTTACTGCAATATTTACTATTACTCGGAGATGAAACCACTATCCCACCAATTTATTTAGGGAACACCCCTTCAGATGATTTTTATTCTTCTCCAAGTGTAAGTTCAAATTCTGATCCTGTGTTATCAACTGGAAGAATTCCTGTTAGTAACATTGATGATGCATTAATATTTGCAGAAAAATTGAAAAATTACACTGAACGATTTTATAATGACTCTGAAATATCTGAAATCTCACAAAATTGGAGATCTAAAATATTGTTATTTTCCGATGACGAAAATAAGTCAGGTGCTTCAATTAGCACCGAAATTACTCATACTGCATACTCTGATTCTTTATACAGACGAATTCATAACATTCTCAATGTTTCAACAATTTACGGTACAGATTATGTCCCAATTCCAGATGGAGGGTGGTTAGCTCATCCAACAATGACAGAGGATATTATCTCTACAATAAATTCTGGAGTAGCATTAATAAACTATGTTGGGCACGGTTCACCTCATACACTTAGTGATGAGAAAATTATAAATCTAGGACGAGATTTATCATCAATTCAAGATCCAGTTAATACCATTTGGGTAGTAGGTACTTGTTCATTCGGACAGTATGACAATGAAGAATCTATGCCTGAAGCCCTTATTGCAAAATCTGATGGTGCGATTGGTGTAATTACTACATCAAGAAGTATCGGACTTGGTAGTAATTTTACTTCACTTAGAAATATATTTGATCAAATAAAATATCACATTAATGACGAACAAACTTACCGTTTTGGAGATTTGATGTTAGAAGCAAAAATTGGTGGAAGCTCATATATGTTCCATTTATTTGGTGATCCAGCAATGCAACTTCCGTTTCCAAAAATATCTGAAATTATTGATATTGCAAATACTTCCGACACTCTCACAGTTCTAAATTCTGCTACTGTTGGACTTGAATCAAGTTACAGTGATAGTTATTTGACAGCTACTGGACCTGAGAAATCCATTGTTCGGGAATATACCGATGTTACTCTTCAATATTCACTTCCAGGTGACATTATTTATCAGGGAGATATTTCCAATTCAGCAGAATTTATCATTCCATTGGATTTATCTTTCTGTGATACCTGTACAGCTAAAATCTTTGTTTATGCAGAAAATTTCAATAATTTACCAATATTCAGAGTTGATAATCTCATCGACATTCCTATTATTGCAGCAGATTCTGAGCAAACTGATTTTGAAGGTCCAGAAATTACAATTTTTCAAAATGAAGAAATAGTACAAAACGGAGGTGTAATTTCTAAACCGTTTTCTTTAACTCTACAATTTGAAGATGAATCTGGAATCAACTTGATGGGAGCGATGGGGCATAATCTCTGCTATTGGATCGACGATGAAGATGAAAATCAAGCAATTTTGCTAAATGAATATTTTGTTTACGATACTCCAATAAGTGGTTCAGTATTATTGAATTTACCTGATACACTAAACGGTAAGCATCAAATAAATCTGAAAGCTTGGGATAATGTGAATAATCAAACAACAGAGATATTTACTCTATATTTTACAGAAGATACTGATTTTCACGCCGACTATATTTTTAATTTTCCCAACCCATTTGAAGACAATACAGATTTTACATTTCATCTATCTGATTGTGCAAATGTTACGATTACTATCTATTCTCTGAATGGTAGAAAAGTAAAAACCTTAAACCGTTCAAATTTATCTTCTGGATATAACGAAATTTATTGGAATGGTCTGGATGATTTTGGAAAATCTATCGCAAACGGAACATATTTTTACCATTTTTACTCCAAATCAGAAACAGGAAATGAATTTGAGAGCATTGAAAAATTATCGAAAATAAAATAGTAATGAAAAATAACAAAACTCATATAATTCTCGCATCAAACAGTCCAAGGAGGAAACAATTACTTTCACTTTTAGATGTCAAGTACGATATTGTTCCTCCAAATGTTGATGAAAAGGGCATTACAATTAATTCTATTCCGAGTGAATATTGTCAGAATCTTGCAAAATTGAAAGCTGAATCTATTTGCAATCAATATCCTAAATCTCTAATTATTGGAGCAGATACTATTGTTGTTCTTAACGATAAAATTATAGAAAAACCGACTGATAAAAGTGAAGCTATTGAAATGTTAGAGTATCTTAGTGGAAATACGCATCAGGTTTATACTGGAATTGCTTTACTATGTGTCGAGCAAAATATTGATGTAGTTTTCTACGAAAAAACTGATGTTTCGTTTAATAATCTGACAGAATCTGATATCAATTATTACATTGAAAATTATGCCCCTTATGATAAAGCAGGTAGTTATGGAATTCAAGATTGGGGAGCATCTTTTGTAAAAAGCATCAATGGGTGTTACTACAATGTTGTTGGTTTTCCAGTTTCCAAATTTCTACAAAATTTAAGAAAATTAGTAATAAATATTACATTTTTATTATAAAATGCTTGGAGTACAAAAAACAATATATCTAATTTGGCACCCTGATTATGACTAAAACACTACCATTTTTCGAAGAATTAAAAGCAGAAAGGAAATCTCGGAACATTGAAATTTCTGAGATTTCTGAACGGACAAAGATAAATCCTAGATTCTTACAAGCTATAGAAGAAGGTGATTTCTCGGTTCTGCCATCCGTATATATGAGATTGTTTCTACGGTCTTATGCTATAGAAATCGGAACAGATCCAAAAAAAGCACTAAGCGACTATGAGCTCTATACTACTGGCACAATTACGGAAACTCAAAAACAAGATTCTGTTGAAATAGAAATAGAACCTAAATCCGAAAGTAATTTTGACGATGAAAGCGGTTTATCACCATCTTTATCACAAAAGAAAATTTTAGGAATTGTAGCTTTAATAATTGCTATTTTTTCCTTGTTCTATTTTCTAAACCACTTGACAGAGGAAATGAATACTCCAAGTACTGAAGTAAATCAACAAATTCAATTTGATTCCGAAGAAAATACATTATCCGATAGTACAGAAATAATTTCAAATAGTGATGGACAACAGATAGACCATCTCACAGAATCAATATTTCCAAATAATAACTTAATTAAACAAGATTCCAAAAGACTACATTTATCTTCACCGTTTTCATTGCAGATAACTGCTAATACACCAACTGTAGTCCATGTTAAAACAAATGATTTAGATTTTAACGGTATAATGGATACTGGTAAATCAAGAAATTTTTCATTTACTGATACTTTGTTTTTTGACCTTTTAAGAGCGGAAGATGTTGATGTAAAAATCAATAGTGTGAATTTAACACCATTTTTAAGACTTGAAAATGATTCTGCCATTCGAGCATCTATAGTTTCAGATGGGTCACTCTCCGTTTCATACTTTAGTCATTAATTTTTTAATTTCCACTTTAGTCAATTCTCAATAATATTTAATTCCGATTGGTTTTCATAAACTTAATCATTTTCTCTTACAGTTAAATCTTCATATTTAGTCAATAGTCCACACTTTTTATAAAATAATTACAATATTTTTCAAATAATACTTGCATCGTAGTGGGTGATTAGGATATTATTGTGGGTAGAAATGGGGGATTATCCCTTAATTTTGTGTGCAACTATTTGATGAACAGTAATTTTAATATATCATTCACGGGGGAATACCGTTATACGATTGATCAGAAAAATCGTATAAACATCCCGGCAAAATATAGAAAAGCATTGAAACCTGTCAATGACCGGACATTTGTATTAACACAAGGATTTGATAATTGTCTCCTCCTTTATCCCCTTGACGAATGGCAAGTTGTAGAACAGCAACTCAGCCTACTTAGTTCGATGAAACAAAAACACCGAACTTTCGTCCGGTCTATTGTCAGGTTTGCTACTTATGTTCAATTTGATAGTCAAGGAAGAATTCAAATACCAGACTCACTGACCAAATACGCAAATATTAGTAAAGATGTTGTGTTTATTGGTATGATTAAGAAAATTGAGATTTGGGATCCTGCTGAACTTAAAAAATACGAAACTGCAAAACTAAACATCGACTCAGAAGATTTTGAGGATTTGGCAAATGATATTAATTTCTGATTATGCAAAATCTGTTTTCCCATTTACCAGTTATGAAACAGGATATCAACAACCTGCTAGTAACTGCACTAGACGGGATTTACCTAGATGGAACAGTCGGCTTTGGCGGCCACTCTGGAGAAATTTTAGAGAAACTCAAATCTCCCGGCAAACTCATAGGATTGGACGCTGACCCTGATGCTTTACAGTCCGCTGACCAATACTTATCTTCGTTCAAAACACAAACAAAACTATTTTCTCTTCACCATATTAACTTTCGATACTTTCCTCAAATTCTTGACAAATTGGAGATTACAAAAGTGAATGGTATTCTCCTTGACTTAGGTATTTCTTCTTACCAAATTGATAATGCGGAAAAGGGATTTTCGTTTCGAGCTGAAGGTCCATTAGATATGAGACTAAACCCAAATAGTGAATTAAACGCTAAAGATTATTTGTATTCCGTAAATGAAAATGAACTCGGTCAAATAATTCGCGATTATGGAGAGGAACGATATTACAAGAAAATTGCTTTATCTATCGTCAAACGAGTGAAAGAAAATAAAATGAACACTACACTCGATTTAAAAGATGCAATTACTTCAGTTGTTTTTGGGAAATTCCAAATCAAATCTGTAGCTCGAGTGTTTCAAGCAATTCGAATACATATCAATGATGAACTCGTTGCGCTCCGAGAAGCGTTAGTGCAATCCAAAAAATATTTATCAAATGGTGGACGACTTGCTGTAATTACTTTTCACTCATTAGAAGATCGTATAGTAAAACGATTTATAAATGATGAATCAAAAACTTGTGTCTGTCCGAGAGAATTACCAATTTGTGCATGCGACACTATACCATCATTTAAATGGGTGAGCAGAAAAGCGATTCTTCCAAGTGAAAAAGAAATAGAAGAGAATCCGAGAGCTAGAAGTGCAAAATTAAGAATAGCAGAACGAATTTAATGGCAAAGTTAAAACGAAAATCGAATAATAACTCTGGGAATCTGCTCCAATTTATCATTGGGACTATAGGGATAACTTTATTCGCAATTGCAATAATCGGAATAAAAAATGAATGCCGAGATCTTCAGAAATATATCGATATTCGTGAAACAAAAAAATCTAGACTTAAAAACGAAATTGTTTTATTGGAAAGCAGAATTAAAGACTTGACAAGACCTGATAGGATTAGTAAAATTGTTGGAGATAAATTCGAAATGTATGCTCCAGCCCCAGAATCTCTCATCGTTGTGTTAAAGGATAACTCATGACACGGCTGTACATTGAGCATCGCAAAAGAATCGGAGCTGTTGTTACAGGTTTAGTTTTATCATTGATGTTATTATCTGGTAGATTGTTTTATCTCCAAATCGTCGTCAACAAAGAAATGGAAAAAAAGATTTGCGCAAAATCTACAATTGAGGAATCTGTTACTGCTGAGAGGGGTAACATATATGACAGAACTGGTCTTGAATTATCCCAGAATATAACATATTACACTTTTGGTGTCAGTTTAAAAAATAATGATTTCGATAAGGATTTAATCATCAATCTGTTTGCAAAAACTTTCCAAAAGGAAAAATCGTACTATGAAAGCATCTTAAATTCAAAGTCTAATTATGTCGTCCTAGAAAAAAAAGTATTGGAAGAGAAATGTTTTCCAATAATTTTTGAAAAGAACAATATTAGAGGTTTAATTATTGATTCTGAACAAAGTCGTTATTATCAATACAGTGATTTAGCTGCACAGGTAATTGGATATGTTAATGCTGATAAAGAAGGGGTCATTGGTGTTGAAAAAGAATTCGATTCGATTCTCAAAGGAGATATAGGAAAAAAAATATATGATAGAAATGGTCAAAATGATTTTATAACATCGCCAAGCAAGAAACAACAAATTCTAAATAATGGTGCAGACATTCAACTGACTATTGATATTGAGCTACAATCAATACTACAAGATGAACTTGAAAAAACTTTAAATAAGCGAAAAGCAAAATCTGCAAACGGTATTTTAATGAACCCTTTTACAGGTGAAGTATTGGCTATGGCATCTGTCCCTAGTTTCGATTTGAATAGTTATGGAAATTATCCAGTAGAAAATCATCTTAATTCAGCTATTTCATATCCTTACGAACCTGGTTCTACTTTTAAAATTGTAACAATCTCAGCAGCATTGGAAGCTGGAGATATTCCCATCGATGCATCATATAATTGTGAAAATGGTTCTTACATATTATATAACCATATATTTAACGATCACGAACCAAGTGAAACTTTGACTTTATCTGAAATTCTTATACACTCCAGTAATATTGGTATGGCAAAAATAGTAACAGATATTGGTTCACAGTTAGTTTTTCAATATGCTAAGAAGTTCGGGTTTGGAGCTAAGACTCAAATTCAGTTACCAAGTGAGAAGCAAGGAACTCTACGCAATTTCTGTGAATGGGAAAATCTATCTGGACCAGAAGTAGCGATTGGGCAAGAAATATCTACAACAACTCTTCAAACAGCAGTAGCGTATTCATCAATAGCAAATGGTGGATATTTGTTGAAACCGTACATAGTTAGTAGAATTGTAAATAACGGAAAAACAATACAACATTCACGAACAGAAAACATACGACAGGTTGTTTCAAAAAATACTTCTGAGGACATCCTTCTTATGCTCGAAGAAACAGTAAATACAGGTACTGGAAACAAAGCAAAAATTCCAGGTTATCGTGTAAGCGGGAAAACTAGTACAGCTCAGAAATTTGTAGATGGGGAATATTCACAAAAAGAATTTATATCTTCATTTGCAGGGATATTCCCTACGGATAATCCAGAATTTGTCTGCGTAGTATCAGTAGATTCCCCACAATATGGATTTCATTGGGGCAATGAAACTGCTGCTCCAGTTGTGCGTCGAGTTTTTGAGCGAATTATTAATCTAAACGACAATCTAAAACATCATAATTATAATATTGTATTCGCAAATTATTCTCAACCAGAGAGTAGTTCATTATCGAAATTTGGAGTTAATCGATGACTTCTGAACTTCGAGATATATTATCTGGAATTGATTTCAGAGGAAATCCTGACAGCCGTTCCATACAAAACATAACTTACGATTCTAGGAAGGTTAAGGATGGAACACTATTCGTTGCATTAAAAGGGCAACAAACTGATGGACACGATTATATCCGAGACGCTGTTGATAAAGGTGCATCTGCAGTAATATCAAACGGACGATCTATTTTTGGTATAGATGTGCCTGTGATTCAAGTCGAAAATCCTCGCGCAATTATGTCAAAAGTTGCTGCAAACTTTTATGAACATCCATCAAATAGTATGACAGTTGTCGGAGTTACAGGCACAAACGGCAAAACTTCTATTACTCATCTTTTAAAGTCAATTCTGAGTTTTGATAATATCCCTTGTGGTTCTCTCGGAACATTGGGGTTTTCTACTCCGTCTGGAATGATGAGTACTGGTTTTACCACACCTGAATCCGTAGAAGTTCAACAATTACTTAGAACACTGAAATTAGGTGGCATCCAACATGCTATTATGGAAATATCATCTCACGCACTTTCGCTTCATCGAGTTGACGATGTAGATGTAGATATTGCAATTTTTACTAATTTAACTCAAGATCACTTAGATTTTCACCAGAATATTGAAAATTATTTTCAAGCAAAACTAAAATTATTTACGCAATTGGGTAATGGAAAAACTGCAATATTAAATTTGGATAATCCTTACACATCGAGGATTATAAAAAATACTACTGCCAAAATATTGACTTTCGGGTTTGATAAATCAGCAATGATTCATCCTATTTCATACAAACTAACAATGGATGGAATCCAAGCTACTTTAAAATATAAAAGTGAATTAATCGAAATTAATTCCAAACTTATTGGAATCCACAATTTATCAAATATAATGGCTTCAGTAGCTTCAGCAATAGAACTTGATATTCCAACTTCCTCAATTGTATCTGGAATCGAAGATTGTGAAATTATTCCAGGGAGAATGGAAAATGTAGATATTAATATTCCAGGAAAAGTTTTTGTTGATTACGCCCACACACCTGATGCATACGAAAAAATATTAACTATGATCAAAGACCTTTCTTCTGCTGAAACAAAAGTACTTACACTATTTGGATGTGGTGGGAGCAGAGATCATTCAAAACGACCTTTGATGGCTAAAATCGCAGAACAATTTTCAGAACATGTTTTTGTTACTTCTGATAATCCTCGCAATGAAGATATTGCAACGATCTGTGATGAAATATCAAAAGGATTTGAAAACACTAATCATACTATTATTCACAATCGTTTTGAAGCAATCAATAAAGCTATGACTCAAATGGATAACAATACAATTCTACTCATTTTGGGTAAAGGTCGTGAGGACTACGAACAAATTGGAGATGAGAAAGTCTTTCATAGCGACATTCAAACTGCGGAGAATTTTTCGCAATGAGAGTTGAAATTTCTGAAAAATTACTTTTTATGAAAATGTTAAAGAAATTGTATCCAATAACTGATTTAGCAAATATTAACGGTTTGACAATTGATTCTAGGTTACTTAAATCTGGTGATATCTATTTCCCAATAAAAGGTGAAAATGTTGATGGGCATAAGTTTATAAATGATGCCGTGTCAAAAGGAGCTTCTCTAATATTTTCTGAAAATGAAGTTGATATTTCTATCTCGAATATAAAAATTGATTCGTCTGTTTTAGAATTAAAAAAGTTAGCAAGCGAATGGCGTAATTATTTCAATCAAACTTTCATCGGAATTACTGGCTCAAATGGTAAAACTACAGTAAAAGAACTACTATACAGTGTTATTTCATCTTCTGATTCATGTATGAAGACTGAGGGAAATCACAACAATACAATTGGATTGCCAATGTCGTTGTTTACTTTGGATAAAAGCACCAATTATGCGATTATTGAGATGGGTGCAGGGTCTATTGGGGAAATCGATTACTTGTGTGATATTGTAAAACCTGAAATTGGTTTAATTACAAATATCTACGATGCACATGTTGAGTACTTCAAAAATATAAATCAAATTGCTAGTGAAAAATCTTCATTATTTTCTGCATTACCAGAAAATGGAATTGCATTTATAAATATGGATGATCCATTTATTTCTCAAATGACAACTAATGCAAAGCGAATTTCCTACGGATTTCAAGATAATGTTGATTTTTCTGGTTCCATAAAAAACTTGGATAATAGTGTTGTCTTGCAAATCAGCGGAGTTGACATCATTTTACCTTATGGTGGACAAGCTATGGCTCAAAATGCACTTTCAGTTTTTGCTGTAGCAAGTACTCTTGGAATTTCTGAACAAAACATTGTTACTAATATTGAAAATTTTAAAGCCCCAAGAGGTCGTGGTGAGATTTTACAAAAAACCAATTTTACAATTATTGATGATACATATAATGCAAATCCTGAATCTACGAAAATTGGATTGCAGGCCTTCTTAAAAAGTTATCCAAATAAACGACATATCGCAATTTTGGGAGATATGTTAGAACTTGGAGAGTTTGAAAAGAAATTCCATTCAGAAATGGGACAATATATCTCAAAATTGAGTCTTGATGCAGTATTTGGATATGGATCATTAACAGCATACACTATTGAAGGTATTAATCAAAAGAATATTGATAAATATCACTTTTCCAATAAAACAGAACTAATTGACAAATTAAACAATTTTTTATTACCTGGGGATGTTATTTACATCAAAGGCTCCCGTGGTATGAAAATGGAGAGTATCATAGAGGAAGGATTTAGTAAATAATGTTGTATCATCTATTATACCCTCTTCACGAATATTTTTTTGCATTTAATGTTTTTAAATATATTTCATTTCGAGCAGTGGGAGCATCAATTACTGCACTGTTCATAGTTTTCCTCATTGGGCCCAAAATCATCTGCACACTCCAACAACATCAAATCGGCGAAGTAATTCGCTCCACTGGGCCTATATCCCACCAGAAAAAACAGGGCACACCGACTATGGGGGGAATAATTGTTCTAATAGCAATTATTTTCCCCACAGTTCTCTGGGCAAAGCTGGATGATACTTATACTATCTTAATCCTGCTTGCAACTATTTGGATGGGTGGAATCGGATTCCTTGATGATTACCTCAAGGTAGTTAAAAAATATCCTAAAGGTTTGATTGCAAAATATAAAATGTTGGGACAGATTTCTCTTAGTTTACTTATCGGGTTTATACTGTATTTCTTCCCTGAAAGTGAAAGTTTGAAAACAACTATTTCCATTCCTTTTGTCGCAAATGGTACTCTGAATTTGTACGCGTGGATGTATATACCTCTAGTTGTTTTTGTGATAACAGGAACTTCCAATGCAGTAAATCTCACTGACGGTTTGGATGGTTTAGCAACTGGACTTGTGGCAATTGCAATCTTAACATTTGGTGGAATTGCTTATGCAACAGGTAGATTTGATTTTGCAGATTATCTAAACATAATTTATCTACCGGGAACTGGAGAGCTTACAGTATTTGCATTAGCAATGGCAGGTGCTTGTATCGGATTTTTGTGGTTTAATGCTTATCCAGCGAAGGTATTTCTTGGAGATACAGGATCACTTGCTATGGGAGCTGCTCTTGGAACTCTTGCAGTTCTACTAAAAAAAGAAATTCTGTTATTTTTGATAGGCGGAATTTTTGTAGCTGAATCAATATCAGTGATGATACAAGTTGTCTATTATCGATACACTAAAAAGAAGTATGGCGAAGGTAAAAGATTCTTCAAAATGGCACCAATTCATCATCATTTTGAACTAAAAGGATGGCACGAAAGTCAAGTAGTTATCCGTTTTTGGATTATTGGAATTTTATTAACATTACTATCTCTCACAACATTTAAAGTACAATGATAAAACTAAATTCCATATCAACAATCAATTGGAAAGATGTTCCTATAACAATTTTGGGTGCAGGGAAAAGCGGAGTAGCTTCAGCACATTTAGCAAAATTTATTGGAGCAAAACCGTTTGTTAGTGATACTAATGATTCTAAATCGTTAAGAGAAAAACTATCAGAATTTGATTTTGAACTTGGTGGTCATTCAGGAAAAACATTCAACGCTGAATTGATGATACTCAGTCCAGGAATACCATATTCTTCAACTTTTGTACAGAAATTCGTTGAAAAGGATATTCCAATTGTTAGCGAAATAGAATTTGCTTCGTGGTTTACATCTTCTCCTATTCTTGCTATCACAGGGTCAAACGGGAAAACTACTACTACGAATTTGCTTCATCTAATGATATCTAGAAAATACAACAATTCAATGCTTGGTGGTAATATTGGGATACCATTTTCAGCTAATGTACACTACGAATTATTTCATTCACTTGATAATGTTGTACATGTGTTAGAATTGAGTAGTTTTCAGCTTGAACATATTTACAATTTTGCTCCAAATATTGCAGGTATTTTGAACATTTCTCCAGACCATTTGGATAGGTATTCAGATTTAAATGATTATGCAAATACAAAATTGAATATAACTAAAAACATTCGAGAGTCTGATTTCGTGGTTTACAACGCAGATGATGCTTTCCTCCTTGGTAAATTGAAATCTGTCAAATGCGGAAAACCATTTTCAACTCATAAGCTCAGTCAGACTCTCTTTAATTTTTCTGAAAATACTATATTTACATCAAGCGATAATGTTTTAGTCGAAATGAAAGAAACAAAGTTAGAAGGACCACATAATATTCAAAACATTGTTGCTGCTAGTACAATGGCAAAATTATTCGGAATTAATGACTTTGATATCGCATCTGCTGTTCGAGAGTTTTCGCCTATTCCCCATCGTTTAGAATTTGTTGCAGAAATTGATTGTGTGAAATTTTATAATGATTCAAAAGCTACAAACATTGCATCTACAATTGCAGGGATTACAAGTTTTGATAAAAATCTAATTGTAATTCTTGGTGGTAAGGATAAAGGTTCAACAGATTTCACTGAATTAGCACCGTATATGAAGGGTCGAGTCAAATCTATAATTACTTACGGTGAGGCAGGAGAACAAATTTCTCAACAATTGAAAGCAGAATTTCCCACAACTTATCATTGGGATTTCTCAGAAGCTTTTTCTAGAGCAAATGACATTGCACAAAAAGGTGATACTGTATTGCTTAGTCCAGCTTGTGCAAGTTTTGATCAATTTGATAATTATGAACATCGTGGAGATGTCTTTAAAAAATTATCACATCTTTTAAAGGAGAAATGCGTATGAGAAAAAACTCTACTTATTCGTATGATTCCCCTTTGTTGATGTTAGTGATTGGGCTTGTGGCATTTGGAACTGTAGAGTTATATAGTGCAAGTTCACCACAAACCATCTATGGATCGAATACTCATTTCTTGTTGCGACATCTATTTTGGGTAGTACTTGGGTCTGGATCATTCATCTTTTTCAGCACATTTAATTACAAAAAGCTTAATAATTGGGCTTTTGTTTTAATTATTTGTTCTATTATCATTGTGATTTTAGGATATGTATTCAGTCCAGAAGGTGAACAATCTCGATGGTTGATTTATACATCAAGTGGTAATAAAATTACAACTTCGGATTTTGCTCGATTTGCACTCATAATTTTTACAGCATCTTTTTTAGACAAAACAAAAAATCTCGGAGAATTCAAAACCATACTTCCATATCTCACTATTACAGGATTTATGGTTGTTCTAGTTGCATTCCAAAGAGATTTTAGTACAGCTGGAATTATGGCAGTATGGATATTTACAATTCTATTTATTGCAGGTGTAAAACTCAGTCAATTACTTACTTTAGCTGGAAGTATAACTCCATTTGCTATTTTATATTTGGTTGGTTACCAAAAGGAACGAATTAGTGCATGGATTAACAGTGATAAATTTAGCACTACGGCTAATTGGCAATCAGGTAATTCACAAATGGCTCTTGGTTCTGCTGGATGGTTTGGTAAGGGAATTGGGGATAGTGAAATAAAACAAGGGCTTTTACCTCAAGCACATACCGACTTTATTTTTTCAGTTATTGGGGAAGAAGTTGGTTTTATTGTTTTGATTTTGATTTTGATTGCATTCTTTTGGTTATTTTATAGAGGAATCAAAATTGCCAAACATACTCCTGACGCTTTTGGGATGTACTTGTCAATTGGGATCGTACTTTATATTATGCTCTACTTTCTGATAAATGTTGGATATGTTACAGGACTACTTCCTACTACCGGTTTACCAATGCCGTTTTTTAGTTATGGTGGTACAAATACCGTTATCACAATGTCAATTTTAGGGATTTTACTCAATATCTCAAGATATTCAAATTCCAAACTAAGTAAACATCACGGGAGAGTTTATGCCTGAGAATTTACGCGTTTTGATTGCAGGTGGTGGAACTGGAGGACATCTCTTCCCAGCAATAGCTATTGGTGAAGAATTACGAAAAACTGGAGCTGAAGTTCGATTTATTGGGTCCAAATTTGGAATCGAAGCAGAGATATTACCAAAAACCGAAAAATATCTATATCTACTCAATATCAGAGGAATCCAAAGATCGTTTAATTTATCATCCATTGGAAAGAATTTACTTTTTCCATATAGATTTTTGAAATCTTACTTAGATTCAAAAAGAATTATAAAATCTTTTGACCCTCATGTAGTTGTTGGAACTGGAGGATATTCTTCTGGCTTACCTATGATTGTAGCTACTAAACGAGGATGTAAAACGCTACTCCAAGAACAAAATTCTTATCCAGGATTAACTGTTAGAAAATTAGCAAAAAAAGTAGATAAAATTTGCATTGCATTTAATGAAGCATCAAAATACTTCCCTGATAATTGGATATTTTCAGGAAATCCTGTTCGTAATAATATTGAAATTATCGACAAACAATCAGCTAGACAGAAAATGAATCTTAAAAACAAACCAACTATTTTTATTCTTGGAGGAAGTCAAGGTTCTCGTCCTTTGAACCACAGATTTATGACAACTTACAAAAAATTCTTAAACTCAAATGTACAAATAATCTGGCAATGTGGAACAAGGGATTACGAAATGGTTTCATCTTCTATAGTCAGTGAAGATGTGCATTTGTTTGATTTTATTTCTAATATGGGCGATGCTTACTCTGCATCTGATATTGTAGTATCTCGGGCTGGGGCAATTACTTTAGCTGAATTGACTTACTGTAAAAAAGCATCAGTTTTGGTGCCATTCCCTCACGCTGCAGGAGACCACCAAACTAAAAATGCTATAGCACTTGAAAAACATAATGCAGCAAGAGTTGTGAAACAGTCAGAATTTACAACAGAAAGATTAGAAAATACACTTTTGGATTTATTGAATGCACCAGATATAATTTCTGAACTCGAGAAAAATGCAGGTCAATTAGCAAATCCAAATGCAACTCAGAATATAGTAAAAGAAATTTTGGAATTGGTAAATTAATCTATGTTCGGAAAAACAAAAATAATTCACTTTGTTGGAATTGGCGGTATCGGGATGAGCGGTATGGCAGAATTACTGTTCAATCTAGGATTCTCAGTTTCGGGTTCTGATAAAATGAAATCAGAGAGAACTGAGCATTTAGAATCACTTGGAATTAGTTTTTTTGAAGGGCATTCTGCTGATAATGTAAAAAACTGTGATGTACTTGTTTATTCATCTGCAGTAAAACTGGATAATCCTGAAATCATTGAAGCGCATCACCTAAATATTCCTGTAATCAGACGAGCTGAAATGTTAGGTGAATTACTAAAAGTAAAAGATATTAGTATAGCTGTTGGCGGTACTCATGGCAAAACAACAACTTCTTCAATGCTTGGATCTATTTTGTCAGAAGCAAATGTTAATCCTACATTAGTAATAGGTGGAATTGTAAACGATGTAGGTTCAAATGCTCTGTCCGGTTCAGGTGATGTAATTGTAGTTGAAGCAGATGAATTTGATAGAACATTTTTGTCTTTACAACCAACTATGTCTATTATAACTAGTATCGAGTTAGAGCATTTAGATTGTTATGATAATCTTGAGGATATCAAAAATACTTTTTCTCAATTCGC
This sequence comes from Fidelibacterota bacterium, assembly GCA_014381725.1. Taxonomy (GTDB): domain Bacteria; phylum Fidelibacterota; class Marinisomatia; order SCGC-AAA003-L08; family JACNLC01; genus JACNLC01. The sequence continues at coordinate 81,956 of JACNLC010000071.1, forward strand.
AAATGCTGTTCCTTTCTACGGAATAGTATCAGTTTGTATTGATGACAGAAATGTTCAACAGATTTTACCAAATATTAAACGACCAATAATTACATACGGTTTGACAAACCAAGCAGACATTCAGGCAAAAAATATTAGTTATGAAAATCATCATTCAGTATTTACTGTTTACAAAAATCTTGTTAAGTTGGGCGATGTGAAATTAAACGCTCCTGGCGAACACAATATTCAAAATGCTCTTGCTTCGATTTCGATTTCTTTAGAGCTTGATATTCCTTTCGTCGATATTCAAAGTGGATTGGCAAAATATTCCGGTGTTCGCAGACGGTTTGAAATCAGAAACGAAACTAAATCTGGAATTATGTTTGTCGATGATTATGCTCATCATCCATCTGAAGTTCAGGCAACTCTAAATGCTGCTCGTTCAGGATGGGACAAACGAATTGTTGCTGTATTTCAACCGCATTTGTATTCAAGAACACGAGATTTTTACCAAGATTTTGCATTGGCATTTATGCATTCAGATGTTTTAGTTGTTACTGATGTTTATCCTGCTCGTGAAGAACCAATTGATGGAGTTTCTGGTAAACTTATTTCTGATAACGCTAGAACAATTGGTCATAAGAATGTAGTCTATGTGCAGAAAAAAGAGGATTTACCAACTAAAATTTCAAAAATACTTAAACCGAATGACATAGTGATTACGATGGGTGCTGGTGATATTTGGAAATTTAACGATTTGATTTTCGAGGAGCTTACAAAATGAACTCAAAAATCATACATCAAATTAACAAAGTTGTAATGGGTGAAATTCTTTTTGATGAACCAATGAAAAATCATACTACTTTTGGTATCGGTGGACCAGCATCTTGTTTTGTACATCCTCAAGATACAAATGATTTGATTAATTTATTAAAGTTGGCTTACGAACAAAACCTTCCTGTATTTTTTATTGGTTCTGGCTCAAACATTTTGGTTAGTGATGATGGCTTTGATGGAATTGTGATTTCACTTAAAAAGAATTTCAGTAATTTGGAAATTACAAAAACTGGTGAAATTTCTGCAGAATCTGGGGTGCTTCTTGGACATCTAGTAAATCAAGCAATAAACGCAGGTCTTAAAGGTATGGAGAATCTAGCAGGTATTCCGGGGACTGTTGGTGGTGCAATAAAAATGAATGCTAGTGCTTATGGATATGAAATATCTCGGGAATTTATTTCTGCAGAAGTAATATCTATGAGTGGTGAAAGAAAATCATATTCTAGTAAAGATATTTCATTTTCATACCGCCATTCAACTTTTAATGAAAATGAAATTATAATCTCAACAAAATTCAAATGTAAATTTGGTTCTCAAACTAGAATTAAGTATCAAAAACAAAAAGTATCTGAAAAACGCAGGGCAAGTCAACCCTTAGGTGTACGATCTGCTGGTAGTATTTTCAAAAATCCACCGCATTCACCTGCAGGATACCTTATTGATAAAGCAAATTTTAAAGGAATAAAACATGGTGGTGCAGAAATTTCAACAAAGCACGCGAATTTCATAATTAACAATAACAACGCCAGCTCAGAAGATGTAATTCATCTTATATCCAAAATTCAAAATGTTGTAAGTGATAATGATAATATCAAATTAGAACTTGAAATAAAATTGTTAGGTTTCTCAAACGACATAATGGAAAAACTAAAATATGTCTAAGAAAAAATATACTTACAATAAAGTAACCGATTGGATTTTCCGAATGATTATCGGAATATCAGTTGTTGTTCTTATTTATGGAGCTATTTCATATTCAAATTACATTGATATTTATAAAAATAAGAGCATTATTGTTTCTGGTAATAAATTTGTTAAAACTGAAAAGATTCTTTCTCAAATCAATATCCCAAAAAATGAGAGTCTGTTTTCATTAAATTTGACTGACTTACAGAATAGAATCTGTGAATTGGATTTCGTTTACATAGCAAACATCTCAAGAACTTTCCCATCAACAATTGATGTGGAAATTATTGAGAGGAATCCAATAGCATATTTAGAGTTTGAAGATGAATATGTTGTCCTAGATATAACTGGAGAAATATTGCCGTTTAATGATGAGGTCAAAGAATACTATAAGTTACCAATTATTGCAGGCGATATCGAGGATATTAACTTAGCAGAAGGCATTCGTCAAAACACAAAACTTTATAGGATTTATAATTTATTGAATTCCATCAATACCGAGTATAACTCATTTTATTCTTCTCTCAGAAAAATAGAAATAACGAAGAATCTAACCATTTTAACTAATGGTTACTATAAGACAAAAATTTATATGGATTTTACTCAGACACACAATCAAATTGCAATACTCAAGGAATTTGAAAGTACGGTTCAAAAATATAGAGATTTATCTGATTATCAGTACATTGATCTGAGAGTACATGGGCAAGTTATTGTTAAAGAAAGAAAAGTAAGGCAATCTTAATGAAGGAAGACTCAAAATACATCATCACAGGTATCGATATTGGTACCACAAAAATTGCTGTCGTGATTGCAGAATGGTCTGAAGGAGAACCGATTTCTATTTTAGGAGTTGGGCAAAGTCCATCACACGGATTGAAAAAGGGAGTGGTTTCTAATATCAATCAAACTGTTGATTCAATCAAAACTGCAGTTGAAAAAGCAGAAACTCAATCAGGAATAAAAGTAGAATCAGCTTATGTAAGTATTACAGGTGATCATATTAAGGGAATTAATAATACTGGCGTAATTACTGTAAGCAAGAATAACTCACGGATTCCATCAGATCAAGAAATAACTAGTGCAGATGTCAAGCGTGTATTAGAACACGCAAAATCTATTACATTACCTCTAGAGCGAAGAATTCTTCATGTTTTATCACAGGAATTCAAAGTTGATAATCATACTGGCATTGATAATCCACTTGGTATGACAGGTCATCGTTTGGAAGCAAGAGTTCATCTTGTAACAAGTGCAATTACAACCGAGAAAAATCTTGCAACTTGTATGGAAAAAGTTGGAATTGATGTAATCGATTTTGTACTTGAACCATTGGCTTCTTCATTTGCAGTACTTGATCCAAATGAAAAGAATCTTGGTGTAGCACTTTTAGACATTGGTGGTGGAACTACAGATGTTATTGTTTATTACGATGGTGGAGTACATCATACAGGAGTCATTCCTTATGGTGGCGATAATATAACATACGATATCGCACACGGAGTTCAAACTACCTTAGAACAAGCAGAAATGTTGAAATGTCAATATGGTAGTGCTAAAGAAGCATTATCAGGTACTGAAGAAACTATTACTATTTCTGGTATTGGAGATAGAGAATCAAGAACTATATCTCAAAGAGAATTGGCTTCATTTATAGAACCTCGAATGAAAGAAATTCTTACATTTTCTTTGTCCGAAATACGCAAAAGCAACTATAGAGGTACTTTTACTTTTGGTATAGTTCTTACTGGTGGTGGAGCACTTTTAAACAATGTAACAGATTTATCACAAGAAATTTTCCATCAAGCAGTAAAAATCGGAAAACCACTGTTATCTGGTGGAGTTGCAGAATCAGTTCAAGATCCAATATTTTCAACAGTTGTTGGACTAATTCATTACGCAATTGATCATTGGGATGAAAGATCTGAGGATGACAAATTACCTATTGGCTTGTCATTTTTCACTGATATCTATGATAAAATTAAAAACTTTTTTAGAAACTTGTATTAATTAATAAGGGGGAATAATCATGTTATTTGAACCAGTAGATTTAAAAGATCAAAAAGCACGGATAGTAGTGTTAGGTGTTGGTGGTGCAGGTGGTAATGCACTCAACAGAATGATCGAAGACAATCTATCAAATGTAGAGTTCGTAGCAATCAATACTGATGCACAAGATCTTGAGATAAATAATGCTCAGACTAAACTTCAGATTGGCAAAGAACTCACGAAAGGCTTGGGAGCCGGTGCTGACTCAAATGTTGGTCAACGAGCTGCTGAGGAAAACAAAGAAGCAATTACTAAAACACTTGATGGTGCAGATATGGTTTTCATAACCGCAGGTATGGGTGGTGGAACTGGAACTGGTGCTACTCCTGTTATTGCACAGCTTGCAAAAGAATGTGGTGCATTAACCGTTGGCGTTATAACAAAACCTTTCTTTTTCGAAGGACCGAAGAGAACAAAGCGAGCTTTGGAAGGTATAAAAGAACTCAAAAAGAATTGCGATACACTTCTTATGATTCCGAATGAAACTCTATTGTCAATTACTGAGTTGAATACGACAGTTGTTGAATCATTCAAACTAGCAGATAGTGTTTTACATCAAGCAACAAAAGGTATTGCAGATTTGCTAAATGTACCTGGTTTGATCAATCTTGATTTCGCAGATGTCCGGACTGTAATGGAAAATATGGGGGATGCTCTTATGGGAACAGGAATTGCTCATGGAGAAGAACGAGCAATTTTGGCAGCCCAACAAGCAATTAATTCTCCTCTACTTCAGGATGTTTGTATAAGAGGAGCAAAAGGACTTCTCGTAAACATAACAGGTCCACAAGATATGGGAATCCACGAGCTCAATGATGCTTCAAATATTATATATGAAGAAGCAGGTGATGGAGCAAATATCTTCTTAGGTTGTGTACTCGATCCAGACTTAACTGATGAAATAAGAGTTACTGTAATTGCAACGGGATTAAATCAAGACGGAGATGTTGAACAAAAACCTTTAGTTGATCTGAAATTTAATGCACCTGAAAAAGATATTTCTGAAGAAGAATTTAGTATTCCGACTTATGAGAGAAAGCAAATTGAAAATAGCAGTTGTGTAGGAACTCCAAAAGAACATATTGAAGATAATAAGGAAGAAGAACCAATTGTCTTTGGAGAAGAATATGATAATGTTCCAGCATTCATCAGAAACAGGAATATACTTTAAGTTAATATGAAAAATGGGGGACTTCAGTCCCCCATTCCCCTATTATTTTTTTATGAAAAATCCCTATGATTTAGCTCAAAGGGATTTAAATATTTTGTTAATTTGTAAAACTATGCTACTTTTGTTATTTTACCTGATTTAATACAAGTAGTACACACTTGAACTCTTTTAACAATTCCATTCATATTAATTTTTACCCGTTGCAGGTTGGGAAGCCAGCGTCTTCGGGTTTTATTGTGAGCATGACTCACATTATTTCCCGTTACCGGTCCTTTTCCACATATTTCACATACTTTTGCCATAACCTTAATTCCTTCTTTACTATCAAGGTGCGAAATTTAAGTATAGTTTAGTGAAACTGAAAAGTAATGAATTATAATAATCAAAAATATTTTAGAAAAGTAATCAGAATCTAAATGTTTAAAAATAACAAAATCAGATACAAGTTAAATTTATTCTATCTTATATTTTTATTTTGGAACAACATTTTCATTTGTTTTTTGAACCAACTCACTCCCTGCTTACCTATTAGCAAGACAGAAAACCCAAGTAATACCCAAGAAATGGCATACACTTTTCCACTCCACCATAACCACTTACTGTTGGCTGTTTTTATAGATAATATCCCAAAAAGAAATATCAATCCATAAGCAACAGGAAAACTAAGAATAAGTAACACTATCCCAATTTTGAATTGCAACCCGCTTTTATTTAGTGAAGTTTTACGCATAAATTATATATTTAACACCTACGGCGTTGTTGCCCTTTTCTTATTTTTTTCTATAAACATTTAACTCCTACGGAGTTTCATTTAATTTTTGTTTCCATTCTATAAATATTTAATCCCTACGGGATTGTTACCTTTTTTCACCAGAATTCTTTCGACTCCGGAGGAGTCCCATATTTATAGAAACGATAAACAAATTAACATAACACCGTAGGTGTTTAACAACTTCATTCTATAAATATTTAATCCCTATGGGATTGTAAAACATCAACAAATATATTTTCGATCCCGCATAAATGCGGGATCAATAGCCAAACCCCGCATTCTGACGGGGTCTCGACAAAAAGCGTCGAGATAGTCAAATAGTCTAATCCCTCAATAAACGGAGAGCAAACCCGT
>JACNLC010000009.1 GCA_014381725.1 Fidelibacterota bacterium
CATTTCCTCCATTTAAAAATGACATACCATGATTATCACCCCCCCCATTGGAGTAAAATCCACCACCACCGCCACCCCAATAACCACCACCACCTCCATTTCCATTATTACCAGTTAAAGAACTCCCCGCTTCGCCTTGTCCGTCTACATTGCCACCGCCGCCACCGCCAGCAATAATAAGTGGTATATCATACTGGTTAGCAACATACGAACCGCCACCGCCACAGGCATTAGACGAACCACTTTCTCCTTTTTGCCCTACTAATATTTTTATTATTTCTCCTTCTGCTAGAATAAATTCACCTTTCATCGTGGCACCGTATCCACCGCTGTGATGATTTTGTCCATAATTTGAATCCCCTCCTTTCGCACCCCAAACTTCAAAAGTATAAACACCTGTTTCCTGAACTGTCCAGTATTGAATTCCATTATTTGATGTTACCTTTCCATCCAAAGTTGTACCAAAATAAGCAGAATTTACTTGGCTTTGGCTGGGTCCAAATCGACCTGTTTGCCCACAATTTGTGAAGGTGTAGGTTACTTGCCCAAATAAGAATTGTGAGAATAATAGAAAGAATAAGATGTATGTTTTTTGTTTATCCATGGTTTATTTACAAATACACGGTTTTCCCACAACACAGGGTGGTATCCCCTTGGTATAATCAATGTCTACTTTTTGTTTATTAGTTGGGTTGGTATTACAACGGGTACAATATTTTTGAGTAAACCACAAAAATATTGAACTCAAATTTTTAACTTTATTATTATAACCTTTTACAAATATCAAATCGCTTCCACTTATTTTACAGTAAGCTTTACAATTACAAGCAGAACCGTGATGGGGCGCCGTAACAATAGAATGGTCATTTAATACAATTGGGGTTTTATAAAATTCTAAATCAGAATCTGCTGTAAATAAAACATTAGGTGTTTCTTTTTTATCATAGCAAAAGACTAAACTTTTTTGGTTGATTTTTGATAATAATAAATATTTAAAAAATACATAAGGTGAATAGCAACTAATACCTGATTTGATTGCGTTTTCAACATAAACATTATTTCCCAGAAAAGTATGCTTTTTGGAAGCACAGTATTCAAGCCATATAATTTTTTTTCCTGTATTTATTGTGTGTTTTGATATTATACAAAATTCTGCCAACTTTTGAAATAAATCTTTATTTAACTTGCTGGGTGTAATTTGATTTACTAATTGTAAAGTATCTTCGATTTCAAAATTCTCTCTTGTAATATTTTCAGAGATAATCTTTATACTATTTGTTACAGACCTTTCATAATTCTCAATTTCTTTTTTGCTCTCATTATTAATTCTACTAATTGTGTTTTTTTTGCGATTACCATTTTTTTTATCAAGAGCCATTTCATTTATTTCTTTTTGGTGATGTTTCCAATAATCCAAAATGTCATAAAATATCTTATTAATTGTATATCCAATATTACCTGTAATTTCTGGTAGCCATAACTCATCAAAAGTAAAATACCCAGATTTTAATATACCAGTAATACCTTTATAATGGTCAGAATCGTAATGAGTGCATGCAAGATAATGAATATGTTTATTTTTTATTTTTTCATTGTTAAGTAATGTCAGGATATGTTTCTGATTTCCACCACCATCAACAAGTAGATATTTGTCATCTGATTTTAATAAAAAAGAATCTCCTTGTTTTACGGGTAGTGCTGTGAATTTCATGATATTATTTTCTCAATTGAGATTTCACCAAAATCTGCAAATGTTTCATAAAAATCCATTTTTATTTCATTAATTAATGCATTATCATCGGCTGTATCTATTTCCCAATGAAGATCAGTTATCTTTTTCACTTCAAAACCTTTATTCTCATGAAGAATTTTTTCAAGCACAAATTGAGATAATATTTCTTTTTTTGCTCGTTCATTTTTTGGTTTTATTTTTACGTAGTATTTCATTCACTTTTTGTATTTAATTCCCTAATAATATCTTCATCAACTTTTTGTGTTTTTATTTTTGGTGCGGTCTGCTCATTGGGTATGACATTTACTTTTTCTGTTTGAAATTCAGTCAATTTTATATGTAGGTCGCCATTATCAATGAATTTTTGAATTAGGTCTTCTCCGTATACTTTTTTCGCTAAATCAAGCGGTATCAATTTCATTTCACTTTTCCTTTTTGTTTCTTATTAAAAAAATCTCTCATTCAAAGTTAGGTATGTTCCAAACTGTCATTTCATTTGTCCCAACAATGCCAAACCTTCTTTATCAAATTTGGTAAATGCAGAAATTTTCTTTCCCAGATCTTTCAACGATGCACCGGAATGGTAGATTTCTTTTTCATCAATAATGATAAATCTGTCATGGATGATTTTCAATTCTTCCACAGTTACCGGTTCGTATTGTTCGTTGAATTTTTTTATGTCCAATTCCAATCGTTTTGAAATAGATTTGGTAATTAGTTTCGCATGAACACTTTTTTTTCGTTTAGATAAAAGTATTAGCACACTTTCATCAAAATAGTTGTCAATAATTACGATGGATTTTTTTGCAGATTTAATTATTTTCGACACAAACACATGGGCATCAAAAATTTGTCCATTATAAATGATTCCCTGCCTGGGAGTAATTTCTTTTGCTTCAATAGCATCAAATACTTGATTAAATTTTTCATCAATTTCAGATTTATCTTTGAGTTGTTTCAGTTCGATTTTGTCTATCCGTTGGAATAGTTGTGCATGAGTGCCAATGAATTTTCGCATTGCAACAAAGGCATCCATAATCTGGATACTGACTTTTACAGCCGTTTCACTTTTCAATACAGATGAGAGCATCGCTACGCCTTGTTCAGTGAAAGCATAAGGTAAATATCTTCTTCCACCATGCTTTGATCTTGAGGTCGCAAATTGCGACCTCAAGTTTTGTTCTTCCTCTTTGGTCAGGTGCAATCTGAATTTTTCAGGGAATCTATCAATGTTCCTTTTAACTGCTTCATTAAGTCTTTTGGCTTCAACACCATATATTTTTGCCAGATCTCTATCCAGCATCACTTGTTCACCACGAATGGTGTAAATCAGTTTTTTGATTTGTCCCGAATCAATTAGTTGTATTTCTTTACTCAAACCGAATCACTCCCTCAAAGGCACCATTCTCAATGTCTATATTGCCGTTCTCACTATTTCTATATTGAGAATTGGCGGTAATGGTCAGGTTACTTGTGTTACCGCTTGTGTAAGTTTTGGGTTTAAGTTCAATATTCGCCAGGATTAAACTTTGCGCCCCGCTAACAGGGATGCAAAGATCCCCATCATCCAAAAAAGCACAGCTTATTTGGATAACACCAGTCTCATTGGCATCATCATTCCAAATGAATACTGGGGAAGAGCAATTTTCAAAGGCACTCCCTTGGGTAACGCTGTTTACCGTAAAAAGTGTTTCATCAAATTCAATTTCAATATAAGCAGATGCGATATTGATCACTTCTTCCCCAATCACTTCAACAGTAAACGAATCAGAATTGTAGCGTTTTGATTCCCAGGGATAAAGTCGAATGGTATTCGTTCCAAAAGCATTTACGGAAAAACGAATTGTCTGAACCTCTGTTGTATCGCCGGTGGTGTATTTTGCCTGCAAAGAAAAGGAATGGTCGCCTTCATCTAAATAATCCAGAGTAACGGTTTTACTATTTTTCCAACCGGACAATAATCCATCGTCAATTTTATACTGGAACAGCATGGCATCTTCGTTGCCGTCCCAGACAAAGGTTGTGTTTCCACTGGTGAGCGTTTCTCCATTTTCGGGACCGGAAATAATGGTAACAATGGGAGATTCGTATATGGGGTTGTTGGGATCAAGGGGATTATCCGGGATGAAATTATCGGTGCAAGCGGTGAAAAGAAAAAGAAGTAACAAAATTTTCCATTGGTTTACATCAACGATCTTGCTGGTTGGTTTAACTATGTTATTACTCCGGCAATGGTTTATGGTAAGAATCAGACTTGACTTAAAAGCGACCTGTATTGAGCGTAGTCGAATTAAGCGTTGAGTTAAGAATGATTGCCAAGCAGTCCTTAAGTCAAATCTGCCTTGCATTTTTAACTCAAGTCCTGTAAGAATATTTTTTATTTTTATATGACTATCCCTCGCCAAATTAATAATCCACTCTACATATTTTTTTACCATGCCACCCCCACCGTTAGAGTAGGCGATTGTGTTTCAAAGTCGTAAGCACCGGCCAGGTCAATACCGTAATCGGGAAAATTGATGGCAACATCCATGATGTTTAATAACCATAATCCCGCAACAGCTCCTATGAATGTAATAGCGACTTTTTCTGTATCTTGCATTTTACGGTGTAAATCTTCTGTCATTTCTCTATGGGAATTGATAAGGTCTAAATCCGTTTGTTGCAGATAAAGTTGATAGGCGTCATTATATTTTGATTGGGCATCATTAAAAGAATACCAACCATAGGCAGTTCCAAGCATAGCCGTAATCGTGCCGTATTTGAAAATATTACCGATGATGGCGCGGGATTTATGCTCGTCATCTGATTGGTAAAGTTGACCATTACCTGGGAACAATATTGATTTACCAATCGCTTTTAATCGACGTTTCGGCTTTAGCATCTCAATCGGTGCATAATAATCTGATTTTCCTTCCAAAATTGTAAATGATTCTTCCCAAGTTTCATATCCCACCTTTTGTATTGAGACTAGATGCTCGCCTGCTAATATTTTCACACCATACTGGGGTGTATTTCCTTGAAATTCGCCATCGACTAAAATGGACGCTCCGTAAGGATCTACATCAAAGTCCATCATACCCGGATTAATCATTTTATCTGAAAGCTCTCTCGCTAAATGGTGTGCTGTAGAAATGGCTATATCATTATTATTTCTTGCAACAACAGTTTTTGTTACTGTTGTGTATATTTCACCACTTTCAGTTTCAATTACCTTTATTACAAAATAATATTTATTTCTTTGAAGTTGCGTTATTTTACCAATGATGATATCAGCACCAATAAATTCACCTAACTTTATAGCACATTCGGTTGCCGAACAATTTACCTGAAAATTTTGTTCTCGGATCACTTTCTCAATTTCTTTTCTTGTTACCATTCTAAATCGTCCCATTTCAAGAATTTGATTTTCAAGTTCATCACTAAAAACAGATAACATTGTTGTAGGTGTTCCTCCCTTTCCCTCAAAAGGATAAATAGCAAGTGTCTTTTTTTCTTGGGCAAATGTAAATGTTAAAACCAAAAGGAATATGGACACTTTGATTAGGCAATTATTATTAAAT
>JACNLC010000008.1 GCA_014381725.1 Fidelibacterota bacterium
TCCTGCTCCCGAAGCATGAGGAGGACGGGCAGGAAGCGATTCTACTTCTCCCCCGTTCTAACAAATATCGGTTTTACATGTCAGCGAAGAAATGTTTGAAGCTGGTGGAGATTGTGGGATTTGGGGAGCAGGAAAGGGTGTTTCAGAAGAATTGGGCAATGAAATAAAAAAGGAGCAGAGTTGTACAGATATTTCATGTCCATTATATTTCATCACAATTCATTTTCTAATATCTTATTAACACTTTTTCTCTATCCATGGTTTGCAAACCCGGCGTTTGTTCCCGATCCAACATTCCCGCCATGTCGCTGACGTTTTCTTTCACATAATCGCCCAACTCGCCCACGGTAATTTTTTTATCGTTATTCCCATCAGCATCACCCCGCATGCCTTTCATCAGGTAATATGAGAAAAGACCATGTTTCTTCTCCGGCCAAGCTGAAGAAATTTCACTCCCGCTGGATGCAGAAAAAACCGTTACATTCCGTGTAGCGGAGGCATCCACTTCCATAAACACAGGACGGGCATCAGCCAAAAGCATTTCATTATCACGATTGGCACCAGAGAAACAAGCATCCAAAAACACCGTGACTGATTTTGCTTTCATATCACCCAATTGAGAATATAGTGCGTCCATTTCATATCCTGTTTGGGATGCGTAATTCGGATCGCCATCATAAGGAATTAAGTAAGCCGTTTTTTTGTCCGGCGCACCATGCCCAGCATAATAAACGAATACATTAGATTTTCCATTTTTCACACGTTTTTCAATCCAGCCATTTTCACCAAATACTTTATTGAATTCTGCCTGTCCTACATCCGAATCAGTTTTGTAATAAATCCGACTTTTAGGTATTCCCAATACGGATTCAAAATATTTTTTCATCCAAGTTGCATCCCGTTTAGCAAAAGAAACTCCAGGAACATTTTTGTAAGATTCAATTCCGAACACCACAGCCAGATCATGTTTTCCTTTCCGGCTTGACTTGGGAATATCTTTTTCCACATCCACTGATATTGTAGCAACATTATCAAATTCAACGGTGCCCAATTCTTGTCCTTTTACCACTAACTGCTGAATTGTTTGTTGTGGTTTTTCCACATCCAACTTTAAGGAAAATTTCCCAGAGCTACTTTCTTCTGTGAACCCGATAGAAATATCAATTCTTTTTCCTACGGTTTTGGCTGTGTTGAAGGAAAATTCCAAATCCTTGAATTCTCCAGGCTTCAGAGATGAAAAAGAATAACCTTGGCGACTGTCCGGTGTAAAATAAATGCCTTTTGGTAAATTAATCAAAAAACGAACATCTTCTGCCGGACCTTGTCCACGATTCTGAACTCGCGCCTGTACGTCCGTCGTTGTTTGGGGACGAATTTCGTTTCCATCATTCGGTGTACTCACACCAAAGTCCACCATCGCCAATTTGGGTGGAATGAATGGAAACGTTTCAAAACTGATTTGAGCCGGATCTGGTGGAAAGCCATAACTCTCCGTGGCGGAAATGGTAAAACTGTTTTCCATTCTTTTTACAGACTTGGATGCACTAATCTCAAATTCTGCCTTTTTCGTTTCTCCTATTGAGATTTGCCCAATAATTTTTGACGATTCGTATGATAAATAATCGCTCTCGTTTAATCCGCTTAATTTTACAAATACACCCATGGCGGAACCTTTACCATTATTGGAAATAGATACTTTAACCTTCCCTTTTTCTTCTGCATCCAAAAATCCATTTCCGTTGGGTTCTACAAATGCCACCTTCATTGTCAAATTGGGTGGCACTACGGATTTTTTCGATGCAATCACCGGTGCGGAAGCTAAATTTTTCGAGGGACCAAATGGAAAGCGTGACCCAGTAATGGGATGAATGGCGACCATATTGAAAAATTCATAGTTTTTCAAATCTCGTTTGAGCCGTTTATATCCTTCCACTTTTACGGATGAAAATTCCTTTTTGAAAGCTCGGGCTTCGCTTCTGGGGACATTTACAGTATAAGATTTACCATCAATTTTAAACGGAAATGTATTCTTTTCTGCAATATACCCGCCCAATGATGTTGGTGTAAATTCCGCCGGTGCCAAGGATTCAGCAATTTTGATCTGCAATTGCCGTTCATTTTCGGCATCCCGTTCTTTTGTTAACCTTGCACGTTCTTTTTTGCGAGCTTCGACTTTGGCAAGCAACTCCTTTTGAAACGCTACCAATAAAGATTTTTGTTTTAATACCCGTTGCTTGTATTCTGCATTGGTTTCAAACTCGTCTTTGGGAAGGAACAACTCCGGGTTTTGCTCTCTCGCTATTTCTTCAACATCTTTTATTTTAATGTTGCTACTTACATTGGATTGGGCGAATAATAGACTAAAACCCAAAACAAAAAATATAATACTCATTTTCTTTTTCATCATATCACCTCATTTAATTAAAATATTTGAGCAACACGTTCATTCTCATTACTTGCCTTGCTTATCGTTAACGAATATTCGGATTTCTACTGAAATCACAAGAATAGGTCTGGACTCCTCTTTGCGCATTATCAATTGAATCCCTTCAAACAATTCAAACAGAAAAGAGACTTGCGAAACCAAACGAAACCCGTTGTTGTTGTTCCTGTTGTTCGGATTGTTCCTGTTGCGATTGGCAACCCGGCAGTTGTTGTCGTTGTTGTTCCAACTACCACCGCGAAGAACACGATTGGTTTTCTGCCTATCCTCATTAGCTAAACACCAAATGTTTAAAAATATTTTCTCTCAAACGATAGGTATCCCCAAAGTCCAGATGTGATACCCAACTTTGAACAGATTGACCAATCTCTTTTAAATCTTTATTTCCTTTTTTATAATCTAATTGCATTTTTTTAAGCCGTTTTCTTGCCCGTCTCAAATTATCACTTTTAACCCGAATTCTATCAGGGAATATACGAAACCCGAGAAAATTTTCTCCGAATTTCACTTGAGTAATCTGACTTTTTATAGGGTGTATTTGAAGACGATATTTTTCTAATTCATCCTCTATTTTTTGGCGAAGATCGTTTAATACTTTTTTATTATCCGAAAAAATGGCAAAATCATCTACATAACGAACATATTTTTTTATACCCAACTCATCCTTAATAAAATGATCTAATTGATTCAAATAAATATTTGCGAAGAATTGGCTGGTCAAATTTCCAATGGGCAAACCTCTTCTTCGTTCAAAGGGAGTAAAAAGTGTATCGCCCCAAAAATAGTCATTCATGGGCGACTGTGGGTTACTACTGTCAACGATCAAATCTATTAACCACAACGTATCTTTACACTTAATTTTCCGTCGAATAAGGTTCTTCAATATATCATGGTCAATAGAAGGAAAATATTTTATTATATCGCACTTCAATACATATTGACTTGAACGAAAATATTTTACAAACCTGTCCAATGCCTTATGGGTCCCTTTTCCTTTTCTATTGGCATACGAATCATAAATAAATGTTTTATCAAATATGGGCTCAATAATATTGCATAAGGCATGATGCACTACTCGGTCTCTGTAGGGAGAGGCAGAAATCATTCTCTTTTTTGGCTCGGTTATTTCAAATGTTTTGTATGCGCCGGGTTGATAGGTTTTTTTGCTTAATTCCTGCTGAAGTTGAAATAATTCTGTTTCTAAAGCAAAATTGAATGGTAAAACATTCTCTTTAAATCTTTTACCCTTTTGTGCTTTTTGGGATGCCAATAATAAATTATCAAAATCAATAATTTTTTCCCACAAATTACCTATTCTTTTCATTTCGTTCCTTTATACTGACTACCCATTTACCAAGCAAGATTCCAACTTCATTTGCTGACTGTGCTGCAAATTTATATCGTTTCCTATCCCATAAATTATCGGATAAAATCAATCGTTGATAAAATCGAACAATTTCCAAACTCACATTTGCTTGTTCTAATAAGTCTATTTTATTATTTCTTCTATACTTGGCTTTTATTAAATCTTCAAGGATATCATACAATCGGTTTAAAATCCTATCACCGATTGTAAATTTCCTATCCCGCGGTAATCTGTTAATAAGGGGACTTATCCATGCTAAATAATCATACAACTTTTGTATGACAAGCAATTCTTCTGCTTCTTTTCTTTTACTCATATGCATTTTAAAAAAATATTTTTTATCCCGACGTAAAAATGTCGGGGTAAAGGGGGGAAAGGTGATACATTAGTCCTGCGAAACCAAACGAAACCCGCTGAAGCTGAGCCCGAAGTACGGACCGCTCCTGCCGCGACCGGCAACCCGGCACGCGTCGTCGCCGCCGCCCCACCTACCACCGCGAAGAACACGACTGGAGCCGGAATTTGGACCTTTCGGATTATACTTTGGGCTGTTTTTGTAATAATTATCATCATACCAATCGCTACACCATTCCCATACATTACCCGACATATCATAGAGTCCGAGCTCATTAGGCTGTTTTTGCGCTACCCGGTGGGTTTTACTTCCGCTGTTACTGCGATACCACGCAACATCTTTTATAGTGTTGCTGCCGGCATATTTGGTGGGTGATCCAGCTGATCCCCCACGTGCCGCATATTCCCATTCTGCTTCTGTAGGCAGACGTTTTCCTACTCTCTTTGCATATTCATTGGCATCGTGCCAACTTACATTCTCTACCGGGCACTCATCACACCCACTGAATTCAGAAGGATTCTTACCCATAACCTTTCTGTATTGAGCTTGAGTAACTTCAGTGGCATCCATGAAAAAACTGCTCACCGTTACGGTGTGGATTGGTTTCTCATCGCTTTGTTTATTACTCCCCATTTGAAAGGAACCGCCGGCGACGTACACCATGCCAGGGGGTGACTTGACGTTTGCATACACTTTGAATTTTGCATTTTTTCCGCCAAGAGCATCATTCGCAAGAAAATAAATTTCTTTGTTTCTTCCCGGTTTTACATGTTTACCTATATCGCCTTCCGCGTTTGAAACGGGTTTATAGTTTTGCCCCCAGTCGGTGCTTATACCAAGCATAATTTCTTCTTTACCTTGGAGTTCACCTTCCATATTGTAGGTGATGATTATTTCTAACCCTTCCTGCCGGGCCTGGACGTTGGTGATGGTTTGGGCGAAAGAAAAGCTGAAAGCTAAAAAGCCGAAAGCTAAAAGTCGGATAATTGAATGTATATTCTTCATGTTGTTTTTTTGTTGTAAACCTTTAGTCTTGTTTTTGATTATCTTGATATATGGTAAATCAGATTCTTCTCAATCCGTTCATTCAAAGGAATGTTTGTCAACCAGCGTTGCAGTTTTA
>JACNLC010000053.1 GCA_014381725.1 Fidelibacterota bacterium
CCCAAAATTTCATATAAAACATTTTAACATAACGACGCAACTAAACTAAATTTGCGCTTTGGTTTTATATATGTTTTTACGATTTTAATGGAGATTTTATGAAAAGCGTTTATTGTTTTGGAAACGGAAAAGCAGACGGCTCTGCAAAAGATAAAAATTTACTCGGCGGAAAAGGGGCAAACCTAGCTGAAATGACCAGACTTGGAATTCCAGTACCTCCCGGTTTTACTATCACTACTGAAGTTTGCACTCATTATATGAAACATCAATCTTACCCAGATGGTATTGAAAATGAAGTAAATACAGCCATAGAATTTGTCGAAAATATAATGGACCAAAAATTTGGCGATATGGACAATCCACTTTTAATGTCTGTTCGTTCCGGTGCTCGCACATCAATGCCAGGAATGATGGAAACTGTTCTAAATCTCGGACTTACATCCAAAACAATACCTGGATTAATTGACAAATCTGGTAATGAGAGATTTGTTTATGATGCATATCGTCGTTTGATTATGATGTATTCTGATGTGGTTATGGAAAAAGCCGGCGGAGCAGAACCCAAAGAAGGTGAAGGAATCCGAGAACAACTCGAAGAAATCATGGAAGATATGAAGAAGAATCGAGGGGTTTCTTTGGATACCGATTTAACAGCATCCGATTTGAAAGAACTTTCGGAATTATTCAAAAATCGAGTAAAAGAAACTCTCGGGAAAGAATTTCCAGACGACCATTACGAACAATTATGGGGTGGAATCTCTTCAGTATTCAGTTCTTGGAACGGAAAACGAGCCAAAAATTATCGACGCATAGAAAACATCCCTGATGTTTGGGGAACTGCGGTAAATGTTCAAGTTATGGTATTCGGCAATATGGGCGAAAATTGTGCAACAGGGGTAGCGTTTACTAGAAACCCTGCTACAGGCGAAAATCTGTTTTACGGTGAATGGTTAAAAGATGCGCAAGGTGAAGATGTTGTAGCAGGGACTAGAACTCCAAATCCGTTAACTAATTCTACAAAAGAAGATGGTTCAGCTCTCGTTAGTTTAGAAGATGATATGCCTGAAATTTATCTTGAGCTTGACGGAATTCAGAAGAGGTTAGAAAATCATTATCGAGATATGCAAGATATTGAGTTTACAGTTCAGGATGGCAGATTGTGGATGCTCCAGACTCGTAACGGCAAACGAAACGGAATGGCGGCAATTAGAATGGCGGTTGAAATGTTAAATGAAAAACTCATTTCCAAGGAAGAAGCCATTTTACGAGTCAGACCAGAACAATTAGATGAAATTATGCACCCGATGATTGATCCTGCTTCTGAAAAATCTGCTGAATTATTGGCAAAAGGATTGCCAGCCGGTCCTGGTGGTGGAACTGGTCAAATTGTGTTTACAGCTGATGTCGCTGAACAGTGGAAAAGTGATGGTAAAAAAGTCATCCTCGTTAGAAACGAAACCTCCCCTGAAGATGTCCACGGAATGCACGCTGCCGAAGCAATTTTAACCGCTAAAGGTGGAATGACTTCTCACGCTGCATTGGTTGCTCGCGGATGGGGAAAATGCTGTATAGTTGGATGCTCTGCACTTGAGATTAATGCTCGTAATAAAACTTTAACCATTAACGGACAAGTATTTAACGAAGGTGATATTATTTCGCTCAATGGAACATCGGGAAAAGTTTATAATGGTGCACTTTCACTTATCGACCCGGATTTAGATTCTAACACTTATTTTACTTCATTAATGAAGATTGCAGATTCTGTCCGAAAATTAAATGTTCGCACAAATGCCGATAGTCCTGCTGACGCAGCACAAGCGCGCAGTTTTGGTGCAGAAGGAATTGGCCTGTGCCGAACTGAGCATATGTTTTTTGACCCAGCAAGAATTATGGCAATGCGCGAAATGATTGTCGCTGAAAATGAAGAAGCACGACGAACTGCAATTATGAAACTTCTGCCATATCAACGAGAAGATTTTTATGGGATTCTCAAGGCAATGGCTCCATTTCCTGTTACTATTCGATTGCTTGATCCTCCGCTACACGAGTTTTTACCACAAAACGATGGGCAGATTACAGAATTAGCGAGCGAACTTAAAATCGAAAAAGATTCTCTAAAAAAACGAATAGACTCCTTGCACGAGCTAAATCCAATGTTGGGACATCGCGGTTGCAGATTAGGAGTTGCATATCCTGAGATTACCGAAATGCAAGCACGGGCTGTTTTTGAAGCAACTGTCAAACTCATAAAAGAAGGTGAAAAACCTTTCCCTGAAGTGATGGTTCCGCTCGTAGGTTCAGTAACTGAATTAGCTCATCAGAAAAAGTTAATCATTAAAATTGCAAATGATGTTCAAGCTGAAAGCGGGATTAAATTTGATTATTTGGTTGGGACGATGATTGAGCTTCCAAGAGCGTGTTTTACTGCAGATGAAATCGCAGAAGAAGCAGAGTTTTTCTCATTTGGTACAAATGATTTAACTCAGACTACCTTTGGATTTTCTCGTGATGATATTGGCGGATTCCTTCCTCAATATTTGCAGGATAAAATTCTTGAAGGTGATCCGTTCCAATCGATAGACCAAAAGGGAGTTGGCTCTGCTGTTAAAATGGGTGTAGATAAAGGTCGCTTAACTAAGCATGACTTAAAAATTGGCGTTTGCGGTGAACACGGCGGTGACCCAAATTCGATTGACTTCTTCCACAGAATTGGTTTGAATTATGTAAGTTGTTCTCCGTTTAGAGTGCCAATTGCACGACTTTCTGCGGCTCAGGCAACTCTAAATAATTGAATCATTTGAGAACCCTTTAAAATGGTTAGTTTTGCAAAGGACTCTAATAAATAAAAAGTGGACAAGTCTATAAAGTAGAAAGTGAATTATGCAAGATACAGCAGTTTACATTAATGGAGAATGGGTAAAACAGTCGGAAGCAACTATTCCGTTTACTGACGGAGGATTTCTATACGGTGACGGGGTGTTTGAGACTATTCGATATCAAAATCGAAAACTGTTTCGTCCCGAACGACATTTGTCGCGATTGAACGAGGGTATGTCAATTATCCAAATGAAATCGCATTATTCAGATGAAGAAATCATTGTACTACTAAACGAAACTATAGAAAAAAACAAAATGGAATCTGGCTTGATTCGCTTAATGGTTACCCGTGGAACTATTACAGATTCTCCTTGGAATCATAAAGGACCAGTATCGTTGTTTATTTTAGTAAAGCCAAGATATGCGATTCCAAAACTTCCTGTAAAAGTAGTTTATCTGGAGGAGGATAAATATCCTATTATAAGATATTCTCCTGCAATAAAATCTATGAATTATGTTGGAAATATGTTGGCTTTAAGAGATGCAAATGCCCAGGATGCTTACGAGCCAATTTTTGTAAACCCAACTGGGTTTATAACCGAATGTGCGATTAGAAATGTGTTTTATATCCGTAATAATACTTTGATAACTCCAGCACTAGAACTCGGTGCTTTACCTGGAGTAACACGCGAAGCTATAATTGAAATTGCACAAAAAATAAATATACCAGTGGATGAAACTTCAATTTCATTTGAAGAAATCAACTCGATGGATGAGGCATTCTTGTCATCTACAGGAGCAGGAATATTGCCATGTGTATGGGAGGGTTGGAATTCCGATTTTGAACTCACTCACAGATTAATGAAAGAATTTAAAAAAATACAGTAGAGTTTTTTCTTACTAAAGTGGTTATTGTATATGCCACTTTTTACTTGTCTCTTTATTAACATTTCCAAATATCTGTTAAATACTCCTAATTTATGAGTATGAATAACACTATAACTTCTACTCAAGAAACTACTAATTTACCATTAATAGAACAGATCAAATCTGATTTTATTGGACTTGACACTTACTATAAAATTGCTACTGGTGAAACTACTCGCAGAATTTATATGGACTCCACTGCATCTACTTTAATGATGGGTGCTGCATTTCGGGCAGGAGAAAAGTTTCTACAACATTATTCCAATACTCATTCTGAAATGCATTTTGGGGCAAAAATTGCTACTGAATCATACAACTGGACACATCAGCGGATATTAGATTTTGTGGGAGCAGACCCTGATGAATACACATGTTTCTTCACGGGAAGCGGTGTTACTGCAGGAATGAACAGAATTGCTCGAGCTTTAAATCACTATCGCCCAGAAAAGGATATAGTTTTGGTTTCAATTATGGAGCATCATTCCAACGATTTGCCACACCGCAAACATGGTGGAAAGGTTCATCATATTCCTGTAGATACACACGAATCAAAAATGGGATGCATTGATCTAGACCTTTTAGAATCTTATCTGCAAAAATATGATAATCAAGTTAATTATGTATCCGTAACTGGAATAAGTAATGTTACAGGAATCATTAATCCGATAAATAGAGTTGCAGAACTTGCTCACAATTACGGCGCATTGGTGGTTGTAGATGCCGCACAGTTGGCGGCTCATGTTCCTGTTAAAATGAGTGGTTACGCTGATCAAAACTTTAATGTTGATGCTTTGTTGTTTTCTGGCCACAAAACCTATGCTCCGGGGTCGCCTGGAGTTGTAGTTATACGCAAATCATTTTTAGACGATATAGAGCCGGAAGAAGTTGGTGGCGGTATGGTTGATAGAGTTTATGAAAGTGATTATGTTGTAAAAGCATCATTTCCGGATAGAGAAGAAGCAGGAACTCCAAACATTTTTGGAGCAATTCTACTCGGGGCTTCTGTTGATATTCTTGACCGTATAGGAATGGATAAAATCCTAGAAGAAGACATGATGCTAACAAACAAAACCCTTAGCGCAATGCATAATTTTGATGATATTGTCATTTACGGAGAAACCGACACAAATAAATGTCCACGAGCCGGAACTATCTCGTTTAATATAAAAAATATGAATCACGGTTTGGTCGCCGCAATTCTAAACGATTATTATAATATTGCTGTAAGAAACGAATGTTTTTGTGCACATCCTTATGTAGAAAAAATGTTGGAGCTAACTCATAGCAAACAAATTCAGCGAGTAAAAGAAGAGAATATTACCGATTGGCATTCTGAACCTTGGATGGGAATGGTTCGCGTTAGTTTTGGTTTATATAATACAGAAAAAGATATAGATCGATTTATTGTTGCGTTGGATGATATTATTCATAACAAATCAAAATATATAGATAATTATTTCATAAATGATAAAGGTGATTACGAACATAAATCGTTCAAGTTTACAGGTAATAATTATTTCAATTTAAGAAATTCAATTTCGGAAGAAATTCGTTAGTATTTGATGGATATCCAACAGAATATATCGAAACTCCGTGAAGAAATAAATAACCATAATATTCGATATTATGTTCACGACAATCCTACTATATCGGATTCTGAATATGATAATTTATTGCGTGAACTAGAAGAACTTGAAAACCTTCACCCAGAATTTAAAACACCTACATCACCAACACAACGCGTTGGAGCTGTCCCTTTGTCAAAATTCAAAACTATTACGCATCGGATTCCACTTCTTTCATTGTCAAATGCAATGAATGAAAATGAAATTGTTCAGTTTGATTCTCAAACCAAAAAAGGGCTTGGCATTGAGTCAGATATCGAATATGTCGCTGAGCCAAAATTGGACGGTTTAGCTGTAGAATTAGTTTATGAAAATGGGGTATTTGCTTATGGCTCAACTCGTGGAAATGGCTTTACCGGTGAAGATATTACTCAAAACCTAAAGACTATTCGTGCAATACCGTTGAAAATAAAAAGTGATATTCCTGTTCCTAAATTGTTAGAGATTCGTGGAGAAGTATTTATTTCTCACGATGATTTTAAAATACTTAACAAAACTCAAATTGAAAAAGGGAAACAACCTTTTGCAAATCCCAGAAATTGTGCGGCAGGAAGTCTACGACAACTTGATTCTTCAATTACCGCACAACGACCTCTTAGGATTTTCTGTTATGCTCCTGGCGTAATTGAAGATGCAGATATTTCATCCCAAATTGAATTTTTGAACACCATTCCAAAATGGGGATTTCCTGTTAATCCATTGATTGAAAAAGGGGTGGGGTTTGATTTTCTAATTGAATATATTCGCAAACTTGAAAATCAACGAAATTCCATTCCTTATGATATCGATGGTGTTGTATTTAAGGTAAATTCTTTTTCACAACAGGATGAATTGGGAATTCGTAGCCGTTCACCAAGGTGGGCTGTTGCTGGGAAATTTAAATCACAACAAGTTACAACAAAGATATTAGACATTGAAGCAAGCGTTGGCAGAACCGGTGCGATTACTCCAGTGGCAAAACTCAAACCTGTTGCAGTTGGAGGAGTGATTGTTTCCAATGCAACACTACATAATCAAGACGAAATTGATAAAAAAGATGTTCGTATTGGCGATACTGTTTTGATCCAACGAGCCGGAGAGGTTATTCCGGAAGTAGTAAAAGTAATTTTGGATAAACGACCAAATAATACTACACCATATATTTTACCAAACGAATGTCCCGTTTGCGAACATCCTGTTTCCAGACCAAGCGGTGAAGCGGTTTCGAGATGCCAAAACTTGGAATGCCCCGCACAAATTAAGAAAGGAATTGAGCATTTTGTTTCCAAGTCGTGTATGGATATTGATGGTTTCGGTGAAAAATTAGTTGACCAACTTGTAGAAAAAAAACAAATTGTTTGCGTGTCTGATATTTTCAATTTAACAACAGAACAATTGTCAGGACTAGACCGTATGGGCGAAAAATCTGCTCAGAATATTATTGAAGCTATTGAGCTGTCAAAGCATACAACATTTGCACGGTTTATCCATTCTCTTGGAATACGAAGTGTTGGGGAACACGCATCAAAAGTATTAGAACGATCATTTGATGCTAACATCACAAAGCTTCAAAATGCAACAGTTAGTGATTTAATTTCTATTTTTGAAATTGGTGAAATAATGGCTCAGTCTATTGTGGATTTTTTCAACGATTCTACAAATATAGAAGTGATAAAAAGATGTTTGGAATCTGGAATTACTTTTGAAACTGTTGAGCAGATAATAGAATCAACTATAACTAACAAAATATTTGTGTTTACAGGTAGTCTAGAAAAATTCACTAGAAAACAAGCTCGGGAAATGGTGGAAAAATTAGGAGCTAGGGCAAGTGGCTCAGTTAGTTCAAAAACTGATTTTCTTGTTGCTGGACCGGGAGCGGGTTCTAAGCTTACAAAAGCCAAAGAACTCAATGTAACAATACTAACAGAAGATGAGTTTTTGATGTTGGTTAAATCTATACAGACATTCCATTAAAATAAGGATTGAAACTCCAAACAAACAATAGATTTGGGCAGATGTGGTTTTTCCACATCTAATAACACTTAGCCAGTACTTTGCATAGCTGCTGCAATTCCATTAATACTTAAAAAGAGAGCATGCCGAAGTTCTGTTTCGTCATCATCGGTTTTGTTTTTCCAACGACCCAACAATTCTAATTGTAAAAAGTTTAACACATCGGTATAAGGATTTCGTATATCAATGGACTTTTTTAACATCTCAGAATTATCCAAAATTTCTTTCTGACCAGTAATAGCACAAATAGAAGTAACTGCTTTATCAAAGTCAGATTTAATTGTATTATGGAAACCATAGGTTTCGTTTAATGAATAATAACGAGCAATTTCCAAATGTGTGCGTCGTAGCTCTAGCTGAGCATTATCAATTACTGTTTTAAAAAATGGCCAACTCAGGTAAATTATTTGTAATTGTCGCAAAACATCGTCATCCCTGTCAATTGCAGATTGTAAAGCTTCCCCAATGCCAAACCAACCAGGAACATTGTAGCGTGTTTGCGTCCAGGAAAACACCCAGGGTATCGCTCGCAATCCGTGAAAATCAACTGTTTTTGCAGATTTACGAGAAACAGGGCGAGAGGCAATCGGTAATCGACTAATGTGTTCAATGGGTGTTATGTCAAGATATGTTTGCCAAAACTTTTCTTCCGAAATAAGTGCTTGATAAATCGACATTGAAGCGTTGGCTATTTTATCAACCAATGCTTCGTTTTGTGGATTTACCATAATTTTCTTTTGTCGCTTATCTGATACAGCACAGCGTAGCATTGCATTGACAATTTGCTCCAAGTGGCGATGAGCGCTTCCTGCCAATTTATAACGAAATGTAATTATCTCGCCCTGCTCTGTGAAACGGATGCGTCCTGTATAGCTTTCTGTAGGTAAACCAAGAATTGCCTGATTCGTGCGCCCTCCCCCTCGTCCTACACTACCACCTCGTCCATGAAATAAACGATAGTCAATATTGTAGCGCTGACAAACATCAGCAAGCTCTCGCTGTGCACAATGCAGAGCCCAATTGGACATCAGATAACCACCATCTTTATTGCTGTCAGAATAGCCCAGCATAATTTCCTGAAAATTATTCCTTGCTGTTAATTGTAATTTGTAAATAGAACTTGTGAACAGTTTTTCTAGCAAAGGTTTAGCATTTGTTAAATCTTCGATTGTTTCTAATAATGGCACAACATCTAATTGAGTTTTCACCTTGCCGTTAGTTAGCTGCCATAAACCGGTTTCTTTTTCCAGCAACATTACTTCCAACATATCGCTTACATCGTGTGTCATGCTAATAATATAACAACCGATAGCCCTTTCGTCTTTTTGAAGTGTTTCTTTGATAATCTTAAAAGTTTCAACAACTTTCCTGCTATCGTCTGAAAGTGTTTCCCAATTAGCTGATAATGGTCGTGGATTTTGCAACTCTTCTGTCAATAAATTCAATTTGTCAGACTCTGAAAGATTTAAATAATTTTCTTCAACACCGCCCAATTTCAATAATTCCGCAACAGCATGTGCATGAACATTGCTGTGCTGTCGAATATCTGATGCAACCATAGAAAACCCAAAAGTGCGTAAACGACATTCTAAATGACAAATGTTTTCCATCTCAGCAAGAATATGTAAACCACTCTCTTTTAAAGCCGTTTTAATTAATTTCAAATCCGTTAATAAATTTTCCGCTGTGTAAACAATAGTTGCATCTGTTGTTGTTTCTTCAGCTTCTATCAGTAAAGAAACTTTTTTCATCATATAGCTAACTTTAAGACGAAACGGTTCGTGGCGATAAATTCGTAGTGCTTTTTTGCGTAATTGTGAATTAACAGCTTCTGTTTTTAATGATTTTTTTAAGGAGCTTGGAGTTCTAAATAATTTTGACGAGACGCTTAGTGCACGCCGCAATTTGTGCAATTCAGTGAAATAGAGTTTTAACACAGCAAGACGGTTGGTTTTTAACATATCGCGAGTAACGCTTGGCACAACAAATGGATTACCATCCTGGTCGCTTCCAATCCAAGAGCGGTAGCGTAAAATAATTGGCAATTCACAGTTTTTTACTTCATTGTCTCCATATTGTTGACTTAAAGCATTTTCTATATCATCATAAATAACAGGAATTGTATCCCAAATTGATGAAGTTAAAAAGTAAAGGCCTTGTTGCACTTCGTCCTCAACAGTTAATTTACTTGGTCGCACATCGTCAGTTGCCAATAATTGACAAATTTGTTGGAATACCTCGGTAACTTGTTTCTCTGCTTCGCGATCAGTTAAATAATTAGCATCAACAGTTTTTAGCAAGCGTGAAATGTGTTGTTGTTTAAACAAAATACTCCTCCGGCGCGCCTCCGTTGGGTGTGCAGTTAATGTGGGCTGGATGTCCAATTTTCCAAGCACTGCCAACACATCATTTAATGAGAAGTTTTGTTGTTTTAAGGCATATATAGCTTCTGCAATAGATTCTGAGCGTGGATGATTGATGGTTGCTTTTTGTGCTCGCTCTTTGTTAATGCGGATTATTTCGTGTTGTTCGGCACTGTTAATTAGATGGAAATAAACAAGATAACTGCGTAACAACTCTGTTATTTCAGCTAAACTCAGCGATGCTATTTGGTCTTGTGCTTGATTTCTTTTCTTAAAGGTTTTTGATTGATACGCTGTTTTGCAGAGTGACCGTAAACTTTCTATGTTTGCATAGGTGTTTTCACTAATTTGCTGACGAACGGCCTGTCCCAACAACCCGCCCAATAAATTAATCTGCCGGCTAAGAGGTTCAGAAATTCCTGTGCCGCTAGACTCAATGTTTAAATCTTTCCATCGTTTCATTATTCTTCCTTTATGTGTTTTGTGCCTCCTATTTTATAAGTAATAATTTTTGTGTTTGAGTATAATTTCCTGCTACTAATTTTGCAAAGTAAACCCCGCTTGGGTAATTTGACGCATCCCAAACAACTGAATGATAGCCAGCTTCCTGCATACTGCCACTGCCTACTAGTTCTTCTACAAGTTTTCCTTGCAGATTAAATATCTGTAATGAAGCATTGAAATTCGTCTCTACTAATGGAATTGTATAACTTATTGTAGTGCTCGGATTAAATGGGTTTGGGTAACAAGGCATTAATTCGTAATTCGTAATTTGAAATTCGTAATTATTACCCACGCTTCCTTGCTCTAATACCGTTAGTTCAACGGGAACAATAACATCGGGTTGGTCTAAAGTTTGAACAAAAATTACAGCGGAATACCCTTGAACTGAAAGTCCTGTTGTGTTAATTTGGAATGGTAGGCTTTGGCTTTCCTCCGCACTTAGTTCTCCTGAATAAATTTCTTCCGCTTCAAAAAAAGTTAACCAGTCAATAACTGGTGTTGTGTTCTCAAATTTTATAGTCATATTATCTTGGAGATATTCATCATTATAAATAACTGGTAGTCCAATTACGCCGGTTTCGTTTTGTATCCCAATTGTTGCCGATGTGGTACTTCCCTGCATTTCGTTGTAATTTAGAGAAATTTTCCCACTTGGATATAAAACTATCTGAAAATCGTAGGTGTTGTTTTCATCGTAAGTATAATGAATAACATCCTTATACCACACGACAAATCTGTTTTCATCAGAATGATAAAAGACACTTCCACTCCCATTTGCATTTTCTTGATTTGTAGGATTCAAATCATCCCAAAAACCAAAAATCGCTGGTTTAGGTGCTTCTAATCTTGGTAAATCGTAATTCTGCCAATCTACCCAGTCTTCGCCAAAACCAATCCACCCATTTGGGTTAATAATACATTCAGTATAGTTTCGTCCGTAAAATTGAAATTCAAAACCAATGTTTATCGGTTCTGTTGCAATATCGTTGTGCGAGAATGTGACTTCTGTCCCTGTATCCAAAATATCCTCCCATTGAAATTCAATATCTGATCCAATGTCTGAATCGCTCCAAAAATAATTACTCTCATCTGGGCCACCGCCAACCTCATCAAATGTCGATGGATAATAAATATCTGTTTGATAGTTTAACATAGAACCATAACCACCTGCATTTGTTAGCTCAATTTGAACTTCGGCAGAATCGTTTTGCTCAAGTGTCAGATGAAGTATTTCTGGAGTAAGTTGCGGAATTGCAATAGTGGAAATGTCCGGTGATTGTGTCGTAATCAATAGTGCCATCTCGTCGCTTAGTGTTTTTGCGGCTTGAGGATAGATATTGTTATATGTGTATTGAAGTCCATATTCGCCAAGATGATTTTCGATTCCAACAGTGCAATAACCTCCGTGGATTGGCGGGTCAAGTTCGTATCCGCCAGATGAAGTGTTGTTTACTGTTTTATACTGGATTTTAATATCTCCGTCATCGAGTAGTTCGTTAGAATTGTTGTATAAAATTATCTCAAAATTCTCCCAATGATCGTAATTGTGTGTTTTCATATCGCTCCATTCAATTACTACAAGTTCATTGTTAGGATCAGCATAAACAAAAACATTTCCTTCAGAAGTGCCGTCCCAAGAAATTGTTTTAAGATCATCCCAAAATGCTGCTATCATTGCAGGCGGACCACCTGGTCCTGGAACCGGATAGTTTCTGAAAGATTCCATTTCGGAATATCCAAACGAAATCCAGCCATTTGTGCTAATTGTTATTTCGTTATATTCCTCTCCGTAAAACACAAACGGGAACGGAAGATCAAAATGTTCTGATTCTGGAAATTGTGAGCACCAGTAACTTGCACAGCCATTCCCATAGTCTGTCATTTCTAAACTTTCTCCATCACCTCCATATTCGGGATTGATTTCTATCCAGTCGTAAACAGGAGAGAGCATATAATCTGTATCTTCTGAATCGTAGATGTAATAACCGTATTGGTCTGGACCCAAAGGATCGACTTCAGTTACTGCGCCAACCTGCAAGGAATAATACATAATCTGGTTGTATCCGTTTGAGTCTGTAATCCTAAGAGGAATTGTAATTACTGTGCCATTAATAATATCTGAGCTTGCTGTAATTGTGATAGTATCTTCAGATTCTAAAAAATGGTTGGGAGCAATTTCTCCCCAATGTAAAGTGTTGTTTGAAATCGTTAATAATTCGTTTGAATACAGAATTTCTGCTGTAATTGGAGCAGAAAGAATCGAACCTCTGTTTAACAAATTTATTGATAATTCAGTTGTTTGGTTTCGTTCGATAAATCCACTGTTGTTTACAACCAACAAACATCCGTCAATCGTGAGCGGGATATTTGCGAACCATTCATTTCCACCGTCGTCTGTAATGCTCAATTGAATATCGGCATTATCAAGTTCCGTTGCAGATTCTGAAACTGTTATTGTATAATCTGATTTTGTAATAGTTTCTCCGGGCTCTATTGTTCCATAGCTTGCAACTGCTTGTGTTATAGTTAAAAATTCTGATGTGGACGATATTGTTCCAAAAACTGCATCGACGGGCTCTGTCCCAAAATTATATAACGAAATTTGTATGTTTGCTGTTTCATTAGGATTGAGTATTCCGTTGTCATTATCTAAAATTATAATTCCCGACTCTTCGTCCAAATTAATGTTTTTTGATGGACTGTTAATTGTAACCTCCCCTTCATAGGGCTGGAAGTTTGGCTTAGTAACCGTAACCGATATTGTTCCAATAGTTTCATACTCTAATTGAGTTTGTGCAATTCCTTGAGAGTTCGTGTAAATGTTAAGGAAAATCTCATCATCTCCCTTTAACAAAGTAACTCTTGCATTTTCTACAGGTTGCCCGTTATCATCTACAACTATAATTTCAAAATAGTTAGAACCAAGCGAAATTGTAGCATTATGGTCTGTAAATAGTTTTAAGGGGGTGTTTTTCCATAAGCTTGTCGCAGGATCGCCCATAAGAGTATTCCAGTGTGAAAAAGCACTAACCCAGTTGTTTGGGTCATGTGGATATGTATTAAATAAACTCAATTTTCCATTAACTAGCGACGCTCCTGCGGTATTTAGATTTTTGGAAAATATCCCATCGTAAATTCCCATGTTGATAATATTATTAAACATCGTGTGAGTATTTGATGTTGCAGTTGCTACTGAAGCTACAGCTCCCTTGGGGTTTGTAGGAGTTCCAGCCCTAAGAAATTTCTCTGACAAACAAGTATAATCCTCGGCAAACGAACCCGTACCACAAGTTAATACTGTTGCAAGTGGAAGTTTAAATCCATTGTTTGCATCATCAATGTTGTCGTTAGTAAATCCGCTTACTCCGTAGAATCCTCTATAATTGAAATACAATACTCCATTGCTCAGCTGGTTGGTCATCCAGTTTTGGTAATTTCCGTCATCGTAGTTTGTATTAATATCTGTTAGTCCATTATTTCCCATAATCTCTTCGATATATTCATTTGTAATAATGGTGGACATCCCTGATTCTTGTGGATCTGCAACAAGCGCTGCGCGATTATAATATTCTATGTTTTGATTGAAATCTGTGGCTTTTTCATAATTGATAATTTTACTTACTATTACGGCAAGCTCTGTAATACTTCTTATAGAAATTCGTCCTAGGATAACTTCTGGTAACATATCATTGCCTTGCAATAGTGAGTATGGCTGATCTCCTTCGCACCAATTATCATAATCGTTATGCCCAAACTCTTCGTAATAGGTTGGTATATCGAAAGAACCTCCAGTATCTCCAATAAAACATACATATTCCGGTGGTGGGTCGAATGTTTCATAAGCATCGCTGATGTAGTTTTTAATGTCTTCTGTGGTTGAGCCAATATTTTCTGTGGATTCTGTGTAAACAGTATAACCACTTTTGTGTCGCCAATCTTTTAATAGTTGAAAATATATGTTATCGATTATATCATTATTGCCAATATACAGAATTGCAGGTTCTTGAAATTCTTCATCTGATTCTCGAGTAAGCTGATTAATTGAGAATCCGTTCAATATTTTGGTGAAAACTTTTGATAAAGGACGATTACCAATCTGTATTGGATCTGTTTTGTCGGTTTCGCTTATAATAATTTTAATCTCTTCATACACTTCTAATACTTTAGTTGTGGGGTTATAAGAAAATGGCGCAATCCCAATAGAAATTACTTGCATTTCCCTAAAGGTTTTAGGGTTAGTGGTGATTAAGATGTTTTCCGGATACTGCGTATCAGATTTATAGAATTCTTCGTTTTTGTGAAATTGTTCACTATTATAACTTTTACCCTGAAATGGAATTAAGTTTATATCGTCAATAGTATATGAATTTACTATTTCAACTGATACTTCGTAATCTTTATCTGCTTTGGTTCCGTACATAGTTGTTATTAGTGGTACTTCTGGCATCCCTTTTTCTGATATTATTCCAACTCCACCGGGAATTTCAATTTTTGTATAGCCATTGTTGTCTGATAAGTTAAATTCTCCTATTGAAAAATCTATGTGTGTTTCGTTAGATGTTGAGTATTCCAAAATAAAACTGCTGTTCGTGTTTGCATATATTGCTACTCCTAAAAATACAAGTAAATATAAGTAATTGTGTTTTAAGTTCATCTTTGTTTTAGTAATCCTCTTTATTGCTAATTCGTTTTTGAATATTTTTCTCAGTTGTTAGAATTGAGTAAATTCCTACGCTAAAGTATATTATATCTCCCTCAATAATAAAAAGATTTAACATGTATCAATTTGTACAAATATGTAACCGAATGTAACTATCAGCTATAATAATTCTTATCCAAAAAAAAGGATTACCCTCTTGCGGATAATCCTTTTTAATGTTCATAACAAAATATTTTATTCCACCATTTCTTCGTTACCCATAATATCTTCTATGCTGAACACTCCTTCTTTTTCCATTTTTCTAGCGATACCTACGATGTCTTTTCTTGCTTTTGTAACTTCCCGTTTTGATACTGATTTTTCAAGTGATTCAAACATTGCTTGTTTCTTTTTGGGTAGGAATTCAACTATTTCAGAAACCGTTTCTTCGTCATAGCTCTTTAAGGAAATTGCAAGTTTATCAACATCAATGTCTGGATTAGACCAAAGCGCTTGCATAGCTTCGTGCGGCATAGACAAAAGGTCTTCAAATGTTAGGTAGAATTTTCTAACTTCTGCATAAAGTTCGGGGTTTTCTCTGCTGAGTTGTTCTAAGTAGAGTGATGCTTCATCTTCATCCATTGTGTTTAATATTAGTGCAACGCTTTTTCCTCCACCTCTAGAAAATTCTTTTGGTTCTGGCAGAAATGCAGTTTTCTTCTTAATATCCTTGGCCACTTCAACAACTGCTTCTAGCGGAATATCGCCTAAATTGCCAATTTCTAATATGATTCGATTTTTCTTTTCTGCGTCAAACTTGTTTAATATATTTAGTTTTTTTGTCTCGTCAATTTGCTCTAATGCAAGTGCTATAACTCTTGGTTTTTCATTTGAAAGTAAATAGGATAATTGTTCTTCCGTTAGATTTTCCAAAAAACTAAAAAGGTTTTCGGATGTGTCCGCTTCATTTCTGTATTTATCGCTCATCAGTTTGAAATAATATTCTTCCAAAACATCTTTTTTTACTTTGGACGGAATAGGTTCAAGTTCTTTTGAGCGAATCCTAATTTTAATCAGTTGATCTTCTGAAAAACTTTTAAATAACGATAATGAAAGGTTTTCTCCAAGCACGCTGAAAAGAATCGCTGCTTTATCTATTCCTTTTAGGTTCGTTGTTTTCATTTAGATTTTCCCTCTTTTTTTTCTGAGCTTGTTTCGGGGTTATCGTCTGTAGATTCAGAAGAATCCTCCAGCCAGTTTTTTACAATGTTTGCAGCACTTTCTTTTTGCCCAACACTCATAGAAACAGCTGTTTGACGAACCGATTTTAATTCAGATCTAAGAACATCTTCATCTTCGTTCATTGTAGAGGAAGATATTGGAATATCTTTTTGTTGTAAAACTGGTTGTTGCTCTAGGACTGGTGGAGCTTGGTCTTGTTTAGATGCTTTTGGTTTTAAATAAATTGTTTTTGGTTTACGGGTTAAAGACACAACCGCTAATGCAATTATTGCAAAGCCAAGTAATAAATATAACAACCAATTAGATGTTCCGCTTTCTCTTGGATATTGCATTCCCATGCCAGCAAAATCATTATTATTTGAGTCGGTTCTGTATGAGTTTTGCGGATTAGATAACTGTTTTTCTAATAAGTCAAATGATCGTTCCGCATACTTGGCCTCTGTGCTCAACCGTTCTTGGATTACTTCGCGAACCCCTGTCTCTTTTACTTCTAAAAGTGAATCTCTTTTTTGTTGATGAGTTTTTTCTCTTTCGACAAACTCGGCCAGCTTTAATGAATCTGCTCTTTGGCGATTAACTTCTCTTTGTCTAGCTTCGTTTTCCCAAAGAATTCTAGCATCTTCAGCGTTTTTAAGACGAACTTTTAGCATATCAAGTTCTTCGTCTTTCCTTTCTCGTTCATCTTCTAGTCTTTCGGTTTCAAGCTCCTCTATTTTCTTTACGAGTTCGGTAATTGTTGAGCTTTCTGTGTCTTGAGATGATTTAAACCGCATTGTTTCAAACCTTATACAATCTGAACATTGTGCCGTTTGTGGAACTACATCTCTTATTATGATTCCTACATCCTTAATTGTGCCGGCAGTAGCTAAAGCTTCTTCTAAATAAACAGTAACATCAATTCGGTGTAATGATGTGGCTACATTGCTATAGATTGATGGTGTTTGTTTTTTGTTTGGGTCACCCAACGATATGTCGTTGTTTTGTGCTGTTGATTGATTGTCGTTTTGAGATGGTAGCGCGGGTAGTCCTGGTATTGCGTTATAACCGTTAACCTGTTCATCTTCATCGTTTTGAATAACAGCATCTTTTGCTACATTAAATTGTGATGCTTCTCTTTGTTGTGAACCGTTTGTAATGTTTTGTCCAAGAGATACATTTACTATCACAACAAAATGTGATTGGTCAATTATTTTTCCGATTGCAAAAGATACTTTTTCTCTTAATGAGTTTTCAATAGTTATTTTCTTTGTTAACAGATCTGCGTCCTGCGTGAAAATAAGTGTTATCATCAAAAGTGAAAATATTGTTATTAGTGTGTGTTTTAGTGTTCTCATATGTTATTTCTCCTAAAGAAATTTACTAATTTTACCTTGTAAATATTATCTTAATTCTTCTATTTTTTGCTTTTTGTTCTATAGTTGCGTTCATTTCAGAGATATAGTTTTCTGAAACTACGCCTTTTCGTATATCTTGCCAGCTTGCTTGGGATGGCCACCTGTCAGCATATCCTGAAGCAATTAATCTGCCAGACGATACATTTTTCTGCACAAGATATCTTACTACAATTGCTGCTCTTGCTGATGACAATTCCCAATTTGTAGGATATTTATTAGCAATATCTCCTGCTGGGATTTCGTTATCTGAATGACCCTCGACTATTATTGGCCTTAGATCATTATCATTGCTCATTAATTTTGGTATAAGTTCGTCTAAAATCTCAATCATTTTCCAGTGTAGTTCAACGCTTCCCGATGTAAATGTAATATCACCTTTTAGCTCAAGAGCAACTCCTCTTGCGTCGTGTGTCACTTTTGCATCACTTTGAATTCCCATTTCTTCAATCATTTTCTTTAACTTTTGTTGTATCTGGTTTTGCGAATCAAGTGGTTGAGCTTCCATTTCTTTGTTTCTTCCAGATTCCTTATCCATCGCATCTGCCATTGCAGACATTTTTACAGGGTCAAGAGTTGACATCGCAAAAAGAAGGACAAAAAAAGCAAAGAGCAATGTCATCATATCCGCAAATGTCATAAGCCATCTGGGTGAATCGTCCATCTCTTGAGGTTTTTGTTTTGATACTGACAACTGTTAACTTTCCTCTGTTTTTCGTTCTCTTGGAGGTAAAAATGAATTTAGTTTTTCTCTAACTAATAGAGGGTGCTTTTTCTGATGAATAAGACACACTCCTTCCACAATTATGCTTGAAACCAAACTGTTCTCTTGATTTCTCATCCTGAGCTTATCAGAGAATGGGAGAAAAACTAAGTTTGAAAAAAGAGCTCCATAAAATGTTGTAATAAGGGCTACACCCATTGCGCCTCCTAAAGATGACATCATATCGCTGGAATCTCCTTTCCCCATTCCGTAAAGCATCATTATGAGACCAATTAGGGTTCCAACCATACCAAATGCAGGAGAATAAATACCCATACTTTTCATAAGATTAGATTCGTTATTTTCCCTTTCGTGACGATAATGTTCGCTTGTTTCCATTATTTCTCTAACATCTTCAAGGGTTGCCCCGCCTATTAAATCAATCCCATCTTTCAAAAATTTATTTTTTATTTTTTCGGATTCCGTTTCTAATTCGCGCATCCCTTTTCTGGCAACACTAGATAATTCTACAATATCATCAACAAGCGGGCCAAGATTTTCATTTCTTGATTTTTTAAACACAATTCCTATTAATCCCATTACGCGCTTTACTTCGTTTAACGGAAAGGCAATTGCGGTTGCCGCTAGGGTTCCTCCAAGTACTATTAACAGGCTTGTGACTTCAAAAAACTTAAGCATAGACAAGTCTTGTTGAGCTGCGTTTAGATACATACCCGTTCCTACTAGTCCCATTCCTAACACCATTCCTGCTATTGTAGCTAAATCCATAATTTATCCTTCTTTGTTATTAATTAATGATGCTGACTCAAGTCTGTTTTCTTTTAATGCTTGCAATATAAGTCTTACTTCTTCATATTCCGGGTCTAATTTTAGTGCAAGGTTCCAATTTATCGTTGCTTTTTGAGTATCACCTAATTTATAATAAATCGATCCTCTTCGAGCATAGGCCAATGCTAACGATGGTGTTATTTGCAAAGACTGTTCTGCTTCTTGTAACGCTTGATGATATTGGCCTTCATAGTAAAATCTAAGCGATCGAGCGAGGTGTCGCAAAGATGCGTTAAGGTTGGATTCCGTTACCATGTTCTCAAGATGAAGCACTCTAGTTGAGTCAATTAAGTTTGATATTTTTTGTTCTAGAAGCGTTCTGTGTTCTGATAAATTTTCTATTGTGTTTTGATTAACTTTCACAGAATCTCTTAGTCTCAAGATAGTTTCATTGATTGCATTTACATTATCGTTTGCTATGTTGGATATCGGGAGTTCTGATCCATTGATAAATTCTAATTTTTCTTTTATTGGTTTTGGTACAGCCATAGAAAATCCTAAGCTAATTGACGGTGCATCGGTAGTTAGTGTTGAATCAGCAGATTCAAGTGAACCAAAACTACCAAACTTTTCAAAATGAGTAACTCCTATGTCAAATCTGTAATTTGGGGTTATCGGAATATGAACTCCCATATTGATTCCTGAACCTATATATTCTCCTACAAAATCCATTCCTCCATTCTTTTTTAGATATGGGGTGTTAAACAAAAAACCAACGAATACTCCTCCGACAGAATTGTCGTCATCAGAAATTAAATGCGGGTCATTTCCAATTTTGCCAGAGCCAAAACCCATAAATGAAGTTAGCTTGTAGTCGCCTAGTCTTTTTTCGCTTGAAAACACCATGTATGCAGATATCTTTTTGGGATCAATGTCCGAGCCTTCGCTGAAAAGAATATCCTGAAGCCCAAATGATATACTAACACCTTTATAATCATAAACTCTGCGCTGTAAATGAATTCCAAACTCGCTTTTTGGGGTGTTTGCTGAATCTAACACTGTTGCGTATGTTAATCCAAAATTATAGTCTGGCGTAACGAACATATCAAAATATGCTGAGGGAGTTTGAAGCTGTGGTGAAAAATCATATACATCAGATGCAACACCTATAGTAAACCAATATGGTGAACTCTTTGTTGTAGTGAAAGGTATTTTCATCATTGGTCCTGGTCTAGAAAAAGTAACCCGTGATGCACCAAACACGCTGGCAACTATCAATATTAGTATAAGGCTTGAAAAAAATGTGTTTTTGTTTTTCATTCTATTGGTTTCGTTTTGTTAATCTTCTTAATTCAAATTTTGCACTGCTACAGAATTCACTTTTGGGGTAATTTTTTAAAATTGACTTATAACAATCAATTGCTTTTGTATTCTCGTTTTGCGATGAATATATCATTCCTTTCAGCAATAAAGTAGCATCTAGCAGCGGGGATGCTTTAGAAATTTTATCTAGAGAGAGTAGGGCTTGATGTGAATTTCCTAATTTATAATAAATGTTGGATATCCAATAGTATATATTATTCTTCCTCTGTTCTGGCAAATTTTCTAAATCGATTTTAAGGAATAGTTTTAATGACTTATTATATTCTCTGTTATGCATTGATTGAATTGCTATTGTTTCAATGTCGCAACTATTTTGGTTTATATCTTTGTCCTTTTGGATGTTAAAATCGTTTTTTGTTTTTGTATATATTCTAGACTTTCTGTGATTACCCGAGAGTGATAATTCAGTTTTTTTTATGATTACCAGTGAATCTCCCTGTATCTCATTTGGCTTCTTTATAGTTAACCCTAAATCCCATAGATGATTGTCTTCACAAAACGATAACGATATGAACATAAAAAGGAGAATATTTAACATTGATGTGGTTGGTTTATTCATATTCTTCCCAGTCGATTGTGTAAGTATATCCTACAATAGAACCGAACGATTTTTCAACTACAAGCTCAAAAGGGGCAATTGATGCAGGTAGTATGCTGGCATCTGAACTCACGCCTGAATCAAATGTGTAGTTTGTGCCATTTACAAAAGCTGTTAATGTTTTTGTTTCACCGCTCCAGTTTTTTCTAAAAATAAAATTTACTCTCACAAAATCCGCTCTTTTGGCTCCTACATTTTTAAGTTCACCTGAGAATATTGTATTTTCAGAATTGTCATTTACTTCGGATATCGTTCCCAATAATATAACTTCTGCACCAAGATCGGTTAGTTTTCTTCTAGAAATAATTTCACTATTGTTTAGTGCTTCTTCTATTGTTGCTTGGTCAATTTCATGTGCTTTTGCTTCTTTAATAATCGTTTCGTCTGGTATGTTTTCGACTATCCTAACCACATTGGTTCGGTTTAGAATAAGATGCCCGATTAATGTTTCTACTTTGATAATTTTTTTGTCTTGATATATTATTTGGCCAAAAACTGTGCTACCGTTGTCCATAATAATTTCTTTATTATAGACAGAAATCGGGTTTGTCCAAATTTCACTTTTTGCTTTTAAATTTTGTACTTCTGCCGTTATATATTTTAGTTCTGCTCTCACTTTTTTGA
This sequence comes from Fidelibacterota bacterium, assembly GCA_014381725.1. Classification (GTDB taxonomy): domain Bacteria; phylum Fidelibacterota; class Marinisomatia; order SCGC-AAA003-L08; family JACNLC01; genus JACNLC01. Next base: position 21,598 of record JACNLC010000053.1, read on the forward strand.
GTTCGTCGTTTAATTCATCAATTACAAAATCTTCACGAGTAACGGTAATTTTTTTATTTTGGTTTTTGGCAATTGGTTTTGTTGAATAAGTTGTTGCAGATTGCTCGGTTTTCGTTTCCATATCAGAGCTTTCTTCATATGTGTCTTTTGCTCCCCAGCATCCAAAAATTAGCACGGATAGAGATAATAATACGATGTTTTTTATAATCGATAATAAAGTTTTTTTCATTTTTTATTGCTTTTCTTTTTTATTGATTCAATAGAATAATTTATTTTAGTACAGATAAAACACCTCTGAATATAGGAGTAATCACATCTTTAACCAAGAAAATTTCTTCTACATTAAGGGTAAATTTACGCAATGTAATTAATTGAAACCCTTAGTTTTTTTATGTGAATTTTATCAAATTTTCATTTGTTTTTATATTATTCAATTCTATCTTAAATTTATTGCTAAGTTTTATGGGGATTTCTCGTGAATAGAGAGTTTATGAGATGTAAAATTCATCGGGCAACAGTAACCGAAGCTGACCTTAACTATGTTGGATCGATTACAATAGATGAAAAATTAATGGAACAGGCTGGACTTCTTGAATATGAAAAGGTTCATGTCTTGGATATAACCAACGGAAATCGTTTAGAGACCTATGTTATTAAAGGCAAACGAGATTCTGGTGAAATTTGCATTAATGGGGCAGCTGCACATCTTGTTAATAAGGGTGATTTGGTCATAATTGTATGTTACTGCTCATTAGAAGACCAAGAAATAGCTGGCTTTAAACCAAAAATAGTACATGTTGACAAGTTTAATAAAATTAAACAAAATGTCAACTAGCAAGGTAAACCACATAATTTATGCAATCGATTAGTATTCAAAATATACAGGATTTAAAGGGTAGCGAAACTCCTTTTGCTACACTAACTGCTTACGATTACACTTCTGCAAAGTTAGTAGAAAAAGCCGAAATCCCTCTTATTCTTGTTGGCGATAGTGCTTCAATGGTAATGTTGGGTTATGAAAACACAATTCCAATTACAGTTGATGAAATGATGGTTTTTGTAAGGGCTGTTACTCGAGGAGCAAAAAAACCTCTTATTATCGCCGATATGCCATTTATGTCGTACCAGTCGTCTGTTGAAGATTCTATGCGGAATGCTGGTAGATTTATAAAGGAAGGTGGTGCTGGTGGCGTAAAGCTGGAAGGTGGTGTTCGTGTAGTTCCGCAAATTGAAGCAATTGTTAGCATGGGTGTTCCTGTAATGGGCCATCTTGGATTGACCCCACAATCGCTTCATCAATTTTCAGGATATAAAATACAGGGCAAAAGTGTTGCTACAGCACAACAAATAATTGATGATGCAAAAGCTTTAGAATCTGCCGGTGCGTTTTCTGTTGTTTTGGAAGGAATACCATTAGAATTGTCAAAAATAATTACAGAAGTTTTAGACATTCCAACAATCGGCATTGGGGCAGGTCCGTTTTGCGACGGACAAATACAAGTTTTTCATGACATTCTTGGTTTGTTTGAGAATTTTATCCCGAAACACACAAAAAGATATGCAAATTTTGGGAGCTCTATTGTAGAGAATATTTGTTCCTATCGTAAAGACATTGAGGCACGCGTGTTTCCTACAGACAAACAAAGCGTTCACTTGCCTAAAGGTGTTTTAGAAAAACTGACATATTAGTCAGTAAATTTCAATCGTGCAAATATTCACTTCTATTGCGGATTTTCAATTATGGAGAGAAAATATCAGTGGTACAATTGGTTTTGTTCCAACAATGGGTGCTTTGCATAAGGGGCACCTGTCATTAGTTGAGTATTCTAACAAAAAATGTGATACTACCGTTGTCAGTATTTATGTAAATCCGACTCAGTTTAATCCAAGCGAAGATCTTTCTAGCTATCCACGAGATGTGGATGCCGACATAAAATTAATGAAATATTATAATGTGTCTGCTGTTTTTGTCCCCACGGATGTTATGATATATCCGAATGATTTTAGCACTGTCATTTTTGAGCAACAATTATCTTCCAAGCTTGAGGGCATTAGTCGGCCTGCTCATTTTAAAGGCGTAACTACCGTTGTGGCAAAATTGTTTAATATCGTTCAGCCAACCCATGCTTTTTTTGGAGAAAAGGATGCCCAGCAATTGCGCGTAATCCAGAAAATGGTATTGGATTTGAATTTCCCTGTTGAAATTGTTCCTTGTCCAATTATCCGTGAAGAAAATGGCTTGGCGATGAGTTCAAGAAATGAATATTTATCTGATGATACACGAAAGCGTGCAAGTATAATTTTTCATTCGCTAGAAATGGTAAAAAAACAATTACAAGCTGGTGAAACATCATCAAAACAAGTTGTTGGTTTTATTAAAAAAACCATTACTTCTGAACCGTTGGCAAAAATTGATTATATTTCAGTTGCAAACAGTAAAACCCTTGTTGAAATTGATGGAAATCTATCCGGTGAAATTTTGGTAAGTGTTGCGGTTTTTTTCAACAAAACAAGATTAGTTGATAATTTTACGATTATTCTATGATATAGCACCGCTGAGTGGTTCCTTATAATATTATGGTTTGGGTTTCAACCTGAAACAGGCAACCTAAAGTGCGCCCCCTCTTATTTTGATTATTTTCTTGCAACTTATCGTTTGAACACACTAATTTTGTGGCGTTGTTATGAATATTATAGACCAAACTTATCCATAGAATATGGGAAAATTAAACGCCAAGCAATTTTCGTCTGTTTTCCCTGTAACTCTTTTAGATTCTAAACTGAATTTTCTAAAACATATAGATTTACATACATCATTGGGCAGCAAATGTCCCGGGGATAGTTTGTGAGAAATATTTCAAATTTGGTTATACGGCTGTTTGGGCGGGATATACAATTTCGCCCAAGCGGGATAATCATGGTTAGGCGGTGTTTAAATGTCCTTTAATCGTCTATCTTCAATAATCAAAGGACAAAATTAGGAGATAGTAAAATGAAAAAAGTAGTAACGATGATGATAGTATTGAGTTTGCTTGCAAGTGTATCCTATGCACAATTCAATACAGGTTCAAAAACAGCGTCTGGCACAGTAAGTTGGAGTAAAAACTCTTATGATGGTGAAGATGCAGGTTCGTTATTAATGATAGCACCATCTGTTGGCTATTTTGTGATGGATAACCTGTCAGCAAATGTGTCTTTAAATATGATGACCTATTCTCTTGATGGTGAATCGGAATCAATTACTGGTTTCGGAATAGGAGCCAAATACTATATGAATAACTTGTATGGTGGTGGTTCTTATAATTCACTTTCTTGGGAAGACGAAGATGCAATGACCTCATTGTTGATTGAAGGTGGTTATTTATACGGTCTAAATGATAATGTGTTTCTTGACATTGGTCTTGATTATTTGATGGGACTTGGTGATAACAAATCAACAACGATGACTATTGGTGTTGGAATAGCAACCTTCTTTTAATAGAACCTAAACACACACCTAACCCGCAATCAACCTGACGTGAAAAGCGTGCAGCGTAGTTGCGGGTTTAGGTGGTTTTATGAAAATAAATTTGGTAAATGGAAATGGCTATATAGTGAAATATTCTCGCTGGTTATTTTATCCGTTAGGCGGTGTTTAAGCGTCCTTTAATCGTCTAGCTTTAATAATCAAAGGACAAAATGAAAAGGAGTTACTACGATGAAAAAAGTAGTTACAATGTTTATGGTTTTAGGTTTGTTTGCGAGTATCTCGTTCGCTCAACAACAAGGTCGAAACGGTTTGGGATTTGAATTTCACACATTTCCATCTGCATTTCTAGTGGAAGAGGGTGGCGCTATGGGTGTATATTTCCCTATTGAAACAGCAAATGGTCTGCTAATTGAGCCCTCATTTTCTTATTACAGTTCTTCATCTAAGACAGACTACGATGATTCCAGCTATGAAAACTATAAATCTACAAGCACAGTATGGGCTTTGGTTGTTGGAGTATTTAAACTGTTTGAAAAAGAAAAGGTAAGATTTTATGCCGGCATTCGTGTTGGGAAATCTTGGTCAACATACGAAGTGACAGGTTACGACGACGACGATGATGATTCGTTTATGCTTGCTCCAGCGGTTGGTGTTGAATACTTTATATCAAATAATTTTAGTTTTGGTGGTGAAGGCATGTATTCAATGATAAGCAGTGAAGAAAAGGAAGACGAATATATAAGAACAACCAAACTAACAACATTAATTCCTAAATTTATAGTCAGGTTTTATTTTTAGTGCAACACTTGTTAACCCCAAACAACAAAAGGAGATAGTAAAATGAAAAAAATGACAACGGTTGCATTCGCAGTTACAATCGGAATTTTGTTTAGTAATATCGTAAGTGCTCAATCTGCTTTTATTGAGCCTGAAATTGGTATATATAAACCTTCTGATAGTGATTTTGAAGGCGATAATTCGCCTAGATTTGGTGCTAATGTTGGAGTGAACTTGCAAAATGGCTTTCAAGTATACGGTGGTTACAAAATGTGGTTGAATGAATATGATGATGTTGATGGCTACGGCGACCCTATTACAATCGGCTCAAACGCTAATTTCATAATAATTGGTTATCGTAAAATTGTCAAACTTCAAAATAATCCAATAGATTTGAGACTTGGAGGTGAATTTCTTATTTCGAATTTTGAGATGGAATATGATGATATCAATTATGATGACTATGACTATACCGCAAATGGTTCTGGAACCGGTTTCGCAGTTGAAGGTGGTATCTTATTTAATGTTGGCGGTATTCAGTTGTTTGCAGGTGTAAACTACCTACTGTTAGAAGCTGAGTATGATGAATTCAAAATAGGAGGCAATACTTATTCCCCAAATGAACTTGGTGTTGGTAAAGAAGAATCCAAAATTGAAGGAAATGGACCAAATTTTAAGGTATCAGTAATATTTTCATTTTAAACATTACACACGCCTAACCAGCAATCAGCCCGTTGAGAAAATCGTGTAGTGTGGTTGAGGGTTTGGGTGATTTTATGAAAATAAATTTGGTAAATAGAAATGGCTTATAGTGAAATATTCTCGCTGGTTATTTTATTCGTAGGCTGAGTGAATCGAGAATACATGGAATATTTACAAAAAATTGATTTGTGGTCAAGAATTTTACTTGGTTCATTTTTTTTAGGAATACCCGTGCTTGCTATTAGTGCACCAGTAATTCAAACCGCTTTTGGTCATCCAAACGGTGAAGGAATATATTCTTTACTATCTCCAATTTGTCATCAATATCCAACAAGGTCTATGTGGATTTTGAACAGACCATTTGCCCTTTGCGGTCGTTGTTTTGGTGGTTATTTTGGTTTGGGTCTTGGTTTTTTATTGTTTCGTTC
>JACNLC010000069.1 GCA_014381725.1 Fidelibacterota bacterium
TTACTTTTAGGTTCCCCACCATCCAACATTGGTCGCCAATTTGCACTGTTTCGTAAATGTTGCCGTCTTGGTCGGTCATTGTGCCTGTTTTACCATTATAGTTATTATCTTTGCTATTTCTTATTACACTTTTTTTCTTTTGTAAGTTAAATGTTTTTTCAAAATAGTTGTCAGGCGTAATTGTAATTGTTGTCTGCTCTGTTTCAAAATTATCTGCTGTTAATTTTATATCATAAATATTCGGTAATAACTCTAAATCCATTCCATTTTCTCCAACTACACCTTTACTTTTACCATTAATTGTTAATTTAGCTTTTGCATTGTTGGGTTTTGTTAACAAAGTAACATTTACTAATTTGGGTCCCATTTTTTTGTATGACTCAACCAAATCACCATCAACAGTTAATTTGTAAGAAATATCTTTGTAAAACTCTTTTTCTAATTTGATGTCATAATTACTGAGCTTTATAGTTAATTGCATTGGTGTTGTTCCCTTATAAGCACCATCAACAAATACTTCTGCACCTTTGGGGTCTGTAACAAAATTTACTTCACCTTGTTTTTCAACTAAAATAATCTCAATTTCTTTAGTTTTCTTAGGTTCAATAATCACAGCTTGTGCAACTCGTTCATATTTATCAGAAGTTAAAATTACTGTATGTGTGCCGGTAGAAAGTTCAAAATTAATCATTGGTGTTTGTAAATGAGTGTTTTGTCCATCTATTTTTATATCAATCCCAGCTGGTTGGGTGTTAACAGTTAAATACCCAACATTTTGTTGAGGTTCAATAATTTCTGGTTCATACTGTGATATCATTTGTAATTTACCAGTTAGTTGAGCAACTACAGAAATTGTGCCTTGTAAAACTACATCTTGTAATGCTTTTGCCTTATTATAGGTTGCAGATTTATAAATTTTACCAGTTTCAACAGAATACATTTTGGCAGTTAAAATAAAAATGTCACCAATTTGGCTTAATGAACCACTAACTAACATTTGAGCACCCAACGCATTTCCAAGCTCAATAATGCACGATTGCTCTACACAGCCAGAAGTATTTTGGAATTTAAGTTCTTTCAGTACTTTATCTCTGTCGTTTGGTGAAATCATTGTGTATTTAGCAGATTGAACTAATGCAATTTCAATTTGGTCACGAACCATTGCTAATTGTGAGTTTGATACATTTGGTGTTTGATTTTCAAAATCTACAACAGCTACAATTGGTTTAACAGATTGGTTTAATCCAATAGCGATGGTAAGAATAGCGAGTAAATATTTCATTTATTGCTCATTTATTTATTGTTATTGATAGTTGAAATTTAAGTAATATTCTCTAATTTTCAATTGAGTTTATTTTTCTCGTCTTAACTAATATTTAGCAACTGTTTCCTGTTACTGCTACAGCCACTGTCTACTTCTTTCAATCTCCTTTTCTTATAACATTTACTTGCTTTTCAAAATTGTGAAACTGTTTTGCGAGATACCAAATACATCAAAATTCTGTGTGCTCTCTACTTTTATTTTGGCAGATGATTCTTTATAAATTTCAGGTAATTGCCAAATATACGAACCTACATTTGCAACTCTAGAAGCAATTAAAATCCAATTTTCCTCATTATCAAAGGAATAATATAAATTGACTTGGTTTTTTCTTACATCACTTGCGTTCCACTGAATAGTATTTGCTTTTTTGGCAGTCCATCGCTCTCCACCATTTGGCGCAATAATTGTAATTATAGATTGCACCTCAATAGGTTCTCGAATGATCTCTTCAACTTTTAGTGGTTTAATTTGAAACTCTACAGACATATCTGATATGCCGATATATTCAGCAGATTCAATTTTGAATTTACATTGTTTCTCTTTTGTATATTTTGGAATAATCCAATTGAAAATACTGTCTTGATTATTACTTACCACTTCTTCCCAAATTATACCTTTATCTGAAGAAAAATAAACATTAACCCCATAATCTTTATGATTTACTGTTTCCCATTCTATTGGAATTACAGAGCCAGCAATAATTTCATTTTGTAAATTTTCATTTTTAAACTTGATAGTTGGCTTACCTAAAATAGTAAATTGTTGCGACATCCCAAATATCTCAGGATTTCTTGATTCTACAATTCTTACTCGACATTTCTTGAGAGTCTGTTTCGGGGTATTAATCATCCACAAATATTCACCATCATCTGTTTCATTTTTAGAAATAGATTCCCATATATCACTACCATTCGATGAATAATATAAATCAACAACAGCTCGTTTTAGATTACTACTGACCCATCTTATCTTTAGAAATTCTGTACTCCGCAATACAAAATCTTTATCAGGAGATATTATACTTATTTCTCCTTTAGGAACTATAATTGTAAATTTTTCAGAAACTGCGTAAATCTCTGTTTGATTCTTTGATACTATTTTCAAAATACAATTCGATGCAGTTTTATTTATCCATGGAATTGTCCACCTATAGATTCCATTATTAGGATAATCTGTTTCAATTATAGAGAAGTTTTGGCCACCATTCGCAGAAAAATATAAATTCAATATTCCACTATCAAAATTTTCACTTTTCCAACGAATATCAATAAAACTATAAATTTCAAACTCTGCATTATTTGTTGGTTGAATAATTTCTAAATACGGAAATCCAACTAACTTAAATTTCTCTGATACATTAAATACTGTTTCGTCTTCTGAATCTTCAATTTTGATTCGAAATTTGTCAGATGTCTGCTTGATTTTTGGTAATTGAATTTCTATGCGACCAGTATCATCAATTTTAGATACAAGTAATTCCCAATCAGATTCAACATTAATAGAATACAATATATTCACCATATTTGATTCTAAATTATAACTATCCCACTTAACGCGATAGGTTTCACCAGCGTCCCAAATATCGCCCTTATTTGGTGTATTTACATAAATCAACGGACTTGTTGTAATTGTAAACGGTAAATCGGATACATCGCTGATTTCAGTGTTTTCAGTTGAACTAATTTTAATATGGCAATTTTCGCTTAGTACTTCAGGAATTTCCCAATCATACAATCCAATACCTGGAACATCGTTTGCAATAATCTTCCAATTTTTCTTGCCATCAACCGAATACGATAGATTAACAGTATTCTTTTTCAGATTCTTATTTTCCCAACGGATATTGGTTTTATAACCAGAAGAAAGCAACTCACCTCCGATTGGATAAGTTAATGAAATTGATGGTCGTTCTTTAATAGTAAAAACAAATTTCGATATTCCAAATACAGAAGAATTGCTTGAACTCTCAATTTTAATTTTACTTGCATATTTTGTTTCATCAACTTCGGGAATATACCATAAATATGAGTTAACATCAGAAATTCCAAATTCAATTGGATTCCAAGTTTTGCCTTCATCCAAAGTGAAATACAAATTTACTGAAGAATTCTTCAGATTATATGTTTTCCAGTTAATTGTAAATGAATCGCCAGTTTCAAATACATTCCCTCTAATTTCATTTACAATATCAATCTGTGGTTTTGTAGTTATTGCAAACTGATTTTCTGAAATAGCATTGATATTTTTATTTCTAGAATCTTCAATTTTAATCAGACAATGATCTGAATCAATTGTTGGAGTCATCCATTCGAATTGACCAAAAATTTCTGAACCAAAAGAAATCCGTTCCCAACTAGTCCCTGCATTAATAGAATAGTATATTCGCAACATTTTGGATTCTAAATTTTGTGCATCCCATTTGATAGTGTATATATTATCAGCTTCTAGCAACTCTGAGCCATTTGGAAAAATGATAGTTATCTCTGGTGTAATTGGGACTATTCTAAAAGATTCATCTGTAATATCAAAAGTAGTGGCGTTATCATAACTTTCAATCTTAAGTAAGCAAGTTTGTTGTGCTTGACTAAAATTAGGAACCGTCCACAGAAAGCTTCCTTTATTTTCTGCACCACGATGAATTACCGACCAATGACTCGCGTTATCAACTGAAAGGTAAATTTTTACAAGTCGAGTATTAATATTTTCGCTGATCCACGAAATCTGTTGTTTTGCACCCGATTGCAAGATTTCTCCACCATTTGGAGAAGTTAATTCAAATACTGAGCCTAAAATCGAGAAATATTCTTTTGATATTCCAAAAATAGATTCATCAGAATAATCTACAATTTTAACTAAGCATTCGGTAGAATTAACATTTGGAACTTCCCATACATAACTTCCATCATTTTGTGTAAATATCACCTCCTCCCAATAAATACCTCCATCATCTGAATAGTAAATATAGACGAAACTGCTCGTACTTCCCTTTGACTTCCACTTTATTTCAGTTGTAGAATACGCTTTTATTGTCTGATTTTTCTTAGGTGATTTAATGACTATCTTAGGTTGTGAAAACCCAACTGAGAGAATTATAATCAGAAATAATATAATCTTATTATTTTTCAATTTAATATACCTTACATTCAAGTATTTTCAACCTTCACCTTTAAACTCTTAGTCCTCTTGCAAAGCTGAAGTAATTTCTGGTAGATATTTCTTTTTAATTTGATTCGCGAGTTTCTTTAATGCACTATTTCCTGCTTCTAAATTTGAACTAAATGCCGAACCTTGAACTTTGTTTATTCCTTTTGAAAATACTTCATTACCAGTTTTAGTATCAACTATTGTGATTGTAGCATCTGCAAATACTTGAAAGATGCCATATTCACTAGGAGTATTACTCAATTTTCGAGTTGTAACATTCCCAATTACTTGGAAGTCTGATTGAAATTTATTTGTGAAGACAGCGCCATATTCAGATGCAAAATACTCTTTTATCACAGGAGTAACGAATTGATTTTCAGATATTTGATTTAACAATTTTTCAGATATATCCACAAAAATATTCGGACCCATAGCATTAACAGTAACTTGTGTAATTACAAAATTGTTTAATATTGAATAAAATGCATTATCTTTGCCTAATAGTTTATCTTTATCAATAGTCGCATCAAGATATTGTACTGGAGTTTTATTTGTAATTTGATGTATAAATACCTCACATTTTCCGCTTACATCAGAAACAACAAAATCTGTATAACGATTCCCGTCCATTTTGATAAATATAGGTATATTTGGAATTGAGTTACCTGAAAGTTTATCTAAACAATTGATAGTTATTTTCTGTTCGTCAATAATACCAATTTTAGCAGATATTTCTTTAGTAACTGGGATTAATTCAATTCTACTAGCATAATCGGATAATTTCAATTTAATCAAAGAATACAAATTAACAATATTCCCAGAATTTGGTGGATATTGGATTTCAATTGGAACATCTAAATAATTTTCTATTTCTGTAAACGCTCTGCTCAAATAATGGAATGTTTCCTTATTGAATTTGGCATCAGCTCTTTGAATAAAATTTATAGAAGTGGTTACAGCATTCCGTCGTTTTTCTTCTATAGCTTTATAATATTTTTCTCTAGATAATCTAGCAAGTACGCTATATTGGTTTTCAGTTTCATAAATCTCAACAAATTCAACAGAAGGAAGATTTTGTTTCATTCTAGATTCAATTACAGATCGAGTGTATTGGTCAATATTTAAATTATGTTCAGAAATAATGTTTGAAAATGTGGATGTTATCTGAATTTGAATTTGCGAAGATATTTCATTAAGGGCTTTGTTACGGGCATTTTCTCTCATATCTCCAGAGAATGGTTTCTGTACAGATCCAATACCAAACCAGTATAAATCCGATTGTGGAAAAGTAGAAACCCATATAGGTGCTGGTTCCGGTGTAGTAGCACAACCAAATAATAAAAGTATCCAGACTAACAATATATTCTTCATCTTGTATTCCATTAGTTAAGAGTAAGCCATTAAGTTACTTCTAAGAATAGATTAAATGCACTATTTTTATGAACTATTTTTATGAGAAACTGTAGATGTATTTTTATGAATTATTGACTTTGCAAGAGTCTACATTCTGTTTTTTTAACAAACAAAGGGCACTGAGCACTCCCTTGATTAATATTTTAATTTAGAATTATAGAATTAAAATTTTGTTTCTACTGGTTCTGTATTTACTTTTAAAGCGTTTTCGAGATCGTTAATAAAATATGCATACATTGGCTGACCTTTAACTATTGCACCGGGATAAATTCGAATAATTGTACCATCTTTACCAATAATAAATGATGTAGGTACAGATTGAATTCCGCCATACATTTGTGTAATTTTGCTTATATCAAATTTAGATCCGTGTAGTACTGGATAAGCAACCTCGAATGATTTCATAAATTGTGTTAACTGACTCTGTGTATCAGAAATACTTACACCTAATATCTCAAATCCCTTATTCTTGTATGTTGTATATAATTCATTAAACTCAGGGATTTCCATTCTACAAGGCGGACACCAAGTTGCCCAAAAATTTACAAGGACTACTTTCCCTTTAAGTTTGCTTAAAGTATATTCAGTTCCATTTACATCGAATAGTGTAAAATCTGGTGCTTTAAAAACATCTTCAGCCACTTCTTGAATCGCTTTTTTCTGTTCTTCAGTAACTGTTTTCTCACCTTGTGCAGTAAGAAACAAAATTGAACCAACAAGTATTAGTAATCCAACTATTATTAACTTTCTTTTATTCATTATCTCTTTCCATTTCAGCATTATTCAGCTTCTTGCATTTTATTATAAAATTTATCCGCACCTACGAATCCTCCTCGACTACTCAAATTAGCGATTTCTTTCCCATCTTTGTCAATAAATATAATCGAAGGATAACCAGTAACATTGTATTTTGCAGCAAATGCATTTAATTCCCCATCCGGTTTAGTCATATTCACTTTAACCATAACAAATCTATTCGATAATTCTTCTATTCTGTCATCTTTGAAAGTTTCTCTATCCATTTTTTTGCACGGTGCACAAAAATCTGTGTAAAAATCAAAAATTACAGGAGTTCCATCATTCTGCAATTCAGTAATAGATTCTCCGTTATATTTAATCCAATCGATTTTAGAAGCTTTTGAGTTAATCCCAATATTCGTTAATACAAATCCACCGATAATCAATAATAATCCAACAAAGCTAATTGTCCGTTTGAACACAGTTGTATAGCCAGGAGCTCTATCCAAAAATCCAAGATAAATTCCTGCAAACATTGTCAGGACACCTAATACAAAACTCTGTTTGTCATATACTTCACCAATTTGTGGAAGCAAGAAATATACAGCTACTCCAACAAGAATAATTCCAAATACTTTTTTAATCCAAACCATCCACATACCTGATTGAGGTAATTTGTTTAACAAACCTGAGAATGTTCCAAGAATCAGATATGGTAGCCCTAGTCCAAGCCCCATTACAAAGAAAAGTAGAGTTCCTTTCAACACAATTCCTTCTCTAGCGACAATCCCAATTAATCCTACAATTATCCCAGCAGCACAAGGTGCTATAACAAATCCAACAGTTAAGCCCATTATCAGCGAACCGATAAATCCATCTCGAGATGCACCTGCTTTACTCATTAATGCAGATGGAACTTTAATTTCAAAAACACCAAACATACTAGCTGCAAAAATTAACATAATCATCACAATTGCAATGACAAACCAAGTGCTTTGGAAAAGAAAACCCCATTGTTTCCCAGCCAAACTTGACACCAATCCCAGAAGAGCGAAAACAAGAGCAATTCCAAGAGTGTAAAATGCTGCCAATCCCAGAACAGAACCTTGCCTTTTTTCCGATTGACTTCCAAAATAACTAATTGTTATTGGAATTACGGGATAAACACAGGGAGTTAAGTTTAGAGCAATCCCAAATCCGAAGAAAATTAACATTGCCATAAATATTCCTTTTTCTAGGATTTCTTTAGCTTTTTCCTCTTCTTGTGTTGTAGATTGAGTTTTCTCATTTGTGTTTGCAAGTTCTTCTAAGTTAACTATTTTCTCAGGATTTCCTTCAACAACTTCAATGTCTATAGAAAATTCGTTCCATTTAGGCACACATTGAACTTCATCACAAGCAAGATAACTAAGTGTACCAGAAATTTTATAATTATCTGGAGTTAGTTGAGAATTAACTGTTAATATCTGAGATATTTGGAATTTACCATCGTGAGATTCCACATTCTGTAGGAAATTTGGTTCATAAATTATATGTGGTTTTGGCTCAGTTATTTTGCCAAAAACAGAAAAATAGCTACTATCTGAAAACTCAAATGAGGTCGGAAAGGGATTCTCTGGATTTGTTGAGTAAATATGAAATCCTTCAGCAATATTGAAATCAATAACAATGTTTACATTTTCTCCAGCTCCAATGGGTTGTGGATTGAATTTTATTTCAAAATTAACATTTTTGTCCTGTGAAAATACTACTGACAATAAGAATACAGAAATAAATTTAATTATAATTTTTGTCATACTCTACTTTTCTTCCTTAACTAAATCCAAAATTTTCTTCAGTTTTCCTCTCAACCCACTCATCTTCTTTAGTTTAGATTGAATTTCTGGTAATAAGTTACTAATTGATTTTTCACCACTTTTTACAAGTTCATCTATTTTTTCAAATTCTGCCCAATATAAATCCTTTGTCTCTGGAGATATTACTAAATCAGAATCTTTAAACTTGTATGTTTCTAATCTTGCTGAAGTAATTTGTTCCACTCGAGCTAAAATCTGCATTAAATGAGGAGTTCCTAAGCGTCTAAAATTTTGAACTCCTGCGTTTACTGCAATTGTAAAATCTGCCCCCATTTTGTGTAAAGTTTGAATTGGGACAGGGCAAGAAACACCACCATCAACCAAAAGCATATCGTCAATTTCAACTGGAGTTATATAACCTGGAATTGAAGAAGATGCGGTTAACGCTGATATAAGATCACCACTGTTAAAGACAATGTCTTTTCCTGAATGCAGGTCAGCAGCAATACAAGAAAATGGAATCCTTAGTTCTTCAAATTTGCGAACTGGAAGTAGATATTCGATAACCTTATGCAATCTTTCGGATTTCAACAATCCAAGTCGTTCATTGGCCACATTGATGGAAATATATTCCTTAACATATCGAGTTGCAGTTTGTAATATTGAAGGGTGCTCCCTTTTAGGAGTTGGTTTTAATCTGTCTAAACCGATAGATTTATAAAAATCGCTATAGATAAATTCTTTTAACTTGTTCTCAACCCAATTAATATCAAGAGTAGCTGAATACATCGCCCCAATTACTGCTCCTACAGAACTTCCAGAAATTAAATTAATTGGAACTCCACTATCTAAAAGACCTTTCAAAACTCCAATATGAACCATACCCCTAGCCCCACCGGAGCCAAGAGCAAGTCCAATTTTAATTTTAGATTTTTTCACAATCAATTCACAAGTTGAAAATTATTTTACGAAAACCTTTTCGATAATTACATCATCAACAGGCCAATCTCTCATCATTCCCATTTTGGTTGTAGTTTGAACTGCTTTAATATTTTCCACTACATCCATTCCATCAATTACTTTGCCAAAAACTGCATAGCCAGGATTTCCAGGTTTGAAATCGAGCATATTATTATCTCTCACATTTATAAAAAACTGACTCGTAGCACTATTCGGGTCGCCTGTTCGAGCCATTGCAATAGTTCCAAGTTTGTTACTTAGTCCGTTATCTGATTCCAATTTTATTGGAGGTAGAGTTTCCTTGCGTTCGCCATCTGGAGTAAACCCACCTCCTTGAATCATAAAATTACCAATTACACGATGAAATATCGTTCCATTGAAAAATTCATCTTCAACATAAGTGAGAAAATTCTTCACAGTTATTGGTGCTTTTTCTTTGTTTAATTCTATCTCAATTGTCCCTTTTGATGTTTCCATAATCACAATTGGATTCTCTATATTTTTTGTTTTTTCAGTCATTTTTTCTTCCTGTTTTTTAACTTCTTGTTTTGGCTTTTCTGTTACGGTTTCAGTTTGGTTACTACAAGCAGACCAAAATCCAAAAACCACTAAAAACCATATCATTTTCCTTATCATTTTATTTTTCCTTTCTTTATTAGCTATCAGCAAGGAGCTTGGTGTCCAGAGCTATTTGCCATTATTTAGAATTTTCACCTTATCTTACTTCCCAGTTCTCCCTCTTTGCGTCATAGGAGTATTGGATTTACAGAGCGGACAATTTTCTGCATCCCAACTGACACTTGGTAAATGAAGTAGAGCTTTTGATGAAACTCCAAAATCAATTTTCTCTAATGCTCGTTCTACTAAATTTACAACTCCAACGATGTCCGCTTTATGTTTTTGAGCAAGTTTGATTAATTCGAAAACTGACCCACCTGTAGTAATCACATCTTCTACAATAAGTAATCGAGTTCCTTCTGGAATTTCAAATCCTCTTCGAAGAACCATTTCGCCGTCAACTCGTTCTGAAAATATGTGTTTCACACCAAGATGTCTGCCAACTCCACCGGCAATTAGGATTCCACCAATTGCCGCGCCGAAAACTAATTCCACATTAGAATTACGATATTCATCTGCCATAGCTTGGGTAACTTTATCAAGAGAATCTGGATTTTCCAATACTCTGAATTTCTCGATGTATCTGTCGCTGTGCCGACCTGATGTCAGCAAAAAATGTCCATTGAGAATTGCACCTGTTTCTTCGAGCACTTTTAATAATTCACTGGATTTCACAGAACCTCCCGAATTTGTTTTGTATAATTTTGAGCTGATTCCACGATTGCATTCAAACTACCATCTCCCGCATATAAAATTCCCCGTGATACATTAATAATTCCAACTCCATTCTGATTACCTATAGATATCGATTCTTCCAAACTACCTCCTTGAGCTCCTATACCCGGAATCAACCAAGATAAATTTGCAGTTTGTTCTCGAAGCGACTGCATTTGCTCCGTTTTTGTTGCACCTACAACAAGTCCAAGATTATCATTTTCATTAAGTTCGAGAACTAAGTTAGCAACATCCTCATAAATTGTAGTTCCATTTGAAGTTTTATATTGCAAATCCTCTGCGCTTTTGTTAGATGTTAGGCAAAGTACAAATGCTCCTTTGGTTTCATCTTCAATAAATGGAATTATCGAATCTCTACCCATATAGGGAGCGACTGTAATTGCATCAAAACCGATGGTGTTGAAGACTGCTTTTGCATATTGTTTTGTAGTATTGCCAATATCACCCCGTTTTGCATCTGCAATGGTTATAGATCTTCCTGCGATATGGTCAACCAATCTCTCTACCAACGCATAACCTTGCGAACCAAACCTCTCATAGAACGCCATATTGGGTTTATACACTGGACAGAAATCTATCGTGGCATCAATAACATCCTTTGCAAAACTCTCCAATCCTTGCAAACTTTTATCGGAAGTTTTAGGTAGTTTTTCTGGATCAATGTCCAAACCAATGCACAATCTGCTATTTTTTCTATTACAAATATTTTTTAATTTATTATTAAAGCTGTTTTCCATAACACGAAATTTAGTGAATTTTAAGTTAATTATTTTTAGAAAATATTTCTAATTTTGACATAGGACATAAAACAGAAATCCAACTAAATTTGGGCACTCGTATGGAACAGTTAACACTAGGAATAATAGAAAAATCTAAAGTTAAGGTTATTGCTTCTTCTGCTTTTAATTTTCGGATTGAGCTTGTGGAACACATCGGCAAAGATGATGTTCCTCAGTTGATTGATGTATCAGAAGAACTTGCAAAAAAATTCGGCAAACACGCACGGCTTACGAAAATGAATATAAAAAAGTATTTCAATGAAAATACTTTACCATTCGTCGCTCGACTAAAAGGACAAATTATTGGATATATTATTGGTGTTCCTCTTGAACATTTTAAAAATGAGTCGTGGTCCCATTTTGATGTAAATATGGGGAAAAATAATACTCTTTACACTTATGCTTTTGTTGTTTCTGAAAAATACAGGCATAAAGGTGGATATGCCAAAACACTAAAACGAATTTATATCAACTGGGCTAAAAAACGAGGGTATGAATTTGTTACAGGTCATGTTCAACAGGGTATCGCTGCTAAATTTTCACAAGATACTCAAATCGTGAAAGTATTTTCGGAATGGTATAGTGCAAAGACTGCATTTGAATATTACCGAAGACCACTCCAAAGATCTCATAGACGATAAGTTGTTACTTTGATTATAGATGATTAGAATTACCGGATGTTAAAAAGGATTTGCGCCTGATCTCTCGTCCGTATTACGGGCAAGTAACAAAAAAGCCACTCATAACAAGTGGCTTAATATAATGTAAGGTTATTAACCTTGAGTGGTGGTCGATGCTGGACTCGAACCAGCGACCACCTGCTTGTAAGGCAGGCACTCTGAACCAACTGAGTTAATCGACCATTACTTTTTAGAATTATTACTAGTAATTCCGAGCCCTAATTTTAAAACTTCTTCAACGTCTTTTACAAATGTAAATTTTAAATCTTTTCGCACTGTTTCTGGGATATCCTCTAAATCCTTCTTGTTAAGGAAAGGAGCTATTATATGTTTCAGTCCAGCACGATGGGCTGCAGTTACTTTTTCTTTCAATCCACCAATTGGCAACACATTACCACGCAAAGACATCTCACCAGTCATACCAATATATTCTTTGACGGACTTATCTGTTAACAATGATGTTATTGCAACTAACATAGTAACTCCAGCTGATGGTCCATCTTTAGGTATTGCACCAGCAGGTACATGAACATGGATATCATATTTTTCATGGAACTTAGGATCAATATTAAACAATTCAGCATTTGAACGAATATAACTAAACGCAGCTTGCACTGATTCTTTCATAACATCACCTAATTGGCCAGTCAATTTAAGATTCCCCTTACCTGGCATTTTACTAGCTTCAATAAATAAAATATCTCCACCAAAAGCTGTCCAAGCTAATCCAATTGCTACACCAGGTTTATTCAATCTTTCAACAACTTCAGGATAAAATCGTTTTGGTCCCAAATATTCCTCAACTCGATTTTGTGTAATGCTGACTGATTTAAGCTTTCTAGAAGTAATATCCATTGCTGTTTTTCTACAAATATGAGCAATTTGTCTTTCTAAATTCCTAACACCGGATTCACGAGTATAAGATTCAATAATTGTCTTTATCCCTTCGTCAGTGAATTTAATTTCTCGAGATTTAAGACCGTGTTCACTAATTTGTTTAGATAACAAATGTCGTTTTGCAATATGTAATTTTTCGTCTAAAATATATCCAGTAAATTCAAGAATTTCCATTCTGTCCCTCAATGGACCAGGAATTTGGTCAACACGATTTGCTGTTGTAATGAAAATTACATTAGACAGATCGAAATCAACTTCTAAATAATGATCATTAAATGAAAAATTTTGTTCAGGATCAAGTACTTCCAATAATGCGCTTGATGGATCTCCTCTAAAGTCCATTCCGAGTTTATCAATTTCATCCAACATAAATATTGGATTATTTGTACCAGTTTTTTTCAGACTAGCAATAATTCTTCCTGGCAATGCACCAATATAAGTTCTACGATGACCTCTAATTTCTGCCTCATCTCGTACTCCTCCAAGAGATATTCTTACAAACTCTCGTCCCATCGACTCAGCTATAGATTTCCCAATTGAAGTTTTTCCAGTTCCAGGAGGACCACCAAAACACAAAATAGGACTTTTTAGTTTTTCACCTTTCTTACTTCGAGATCTCTTCAAACTACGAACTGCTAAATGTTCTAAAATTCGTTCTTTAATCTTCTCTAATCCATAGTGGTCATTATCGAGTACTTTCTTAGCATGAATTACATCTTCATTATCGTCTGTAGATTTATTCCAAGGAAGATCCACTAACCAGTCCAGATAAGTCCTCGCAACAGTATATTCAGGTGATTGAGTTGGAATTCTCTGCAAACGATCCAATTCCTTCTTAGCAACTTTACCAACATCCTCAGGCATATCAGCTTCGTTTATCTTTCTCTCAATCTCTTTTGTTTCCATTGATGGTTCATCTTCACCAAGTTCTTTTCTGATGGCTTTCATTTGCTCACGCAGATAATATTCTCTTTGCGATTTTGAGATTTCATCTTGGACTTCTGTTTGGATTTTTTCACTCAACTCAATTCGTTGAATTTCCCTATTAATAATTAGAACTGCTTTTTCAAGTCGTTCTTTGATATTCAGCTGTTCTAATATTCCTTGCTTTTCTTCAGTAGATACATTCATCATCGATACAGCTCTATCGGTCATTTTACCAGGATGTTTGACATTCTTAAGTTGGCGCATTTGCTCTCTTGATAAATATGGAGCAATTTCTACTAATTTCTCAAACACTTGTTGAAGATTTGCCTTTAAAGCATCAAGCTCTAAATTTGCTTCCACTTTTGGTTCATCAATTCTGATAACTTCAGATGTAAAATAAGATTTAGTATGATGTAATTTTTTAATTTTTATTCTAGATACACCTTGAACTAAAGCAGATTTCTGTTGCTCAGGCATATTAAAAACTTTCATCACAACTGCTAAAGTACCCCACTCATATAAATCACTTTCTGTTGGATTATCAACTGATCCATCCTTTTGAGCTATAACCACAATCATTTTTTTGCCTGATTTTGGTAGGTCATCAATCAATTTTAAAGATTGTTCCCTGCCGATATATATTGGAATAATTTGTTGGGGAAATAAAACTGTATTCCGTAAAGGAAGTACTGGATATGCACTTTTAGGTTTGTCAGTAGTAGTTTCTAGTTCTTCTTGATAATCTGTCATAATAGCTCCATTTATTGTAATGCTAATATTAGCAAACTTCGTGCCGATAATTTAGTAAGAATACTATTTTAGAATAAACGGTTATTTATGAAATTATGTCAGAAGTTGGTTTTTGCTTTGGACGAGTAGTTTCAATTGATTTTATCACTTCCAATACTCTGACAGTTACATCGTAATTTGCTTGTGGCATTTTACCAGCTATGGCAGGAAATAGTCCATTATCCATTTGTTGTTCTAACAACCAATTATACATTTTTTTCACTCGCTGATCGGTAGGATTATATCCGCATCGAACAACAGAGTCCAAAACTTTTAGCGTCCCACCAAGAAACATTGCATCACCCTTTATGCTAGCTGAAAGGTGATCCCAAGTATCTTCTGATGGAAACAAACTCGTACTATTCTTATGAAGGACCTTACTCAACAAAAATTCGCAAGCTCGTTTAGTCACATCTTTTGAAATATAAATATTTCTATGTGATAACATTTGTAGAATTTCAGCAGACGTCCAAATACAGGATTCTGCGTTTTGGTACTCTTTTGCTTTTGGAGTCATACTTCTATGTAACCATCCTCCATCTTCTCGTTGACGATTTACAATCCAAAATATTGCTCTATCAAGAATGCGATTCCCTTCAAGCCCAAGTTTAAGTAATAACCAACAAGCATGTGCGTGATGATGATATAAAAGCGGAAATCTTCCATCCTCTCGTTGAAATTTCATTAATGCCAGAATGACATCCCTAACAGGACCATAATACTTTCTGCCACCCAATTGCATTAAATGATGTGTTAACGATAATTGTTTATGGAACAGTAAACCTTCTTTGATTTGTTGTTTTGTAGAAATGTTCTTTTTTTCATCATTAAATCTAATTTGGTCACGAAACAACTTTTGCAATTTCTCCTGATGATTCACTCTTTTTTCTAACTGTCTAAAAGGGTCAGACATCCTTTCCATTCCAAGGATATTCCTTTGAAGAGCTAGAATATCAGCAGGCTTTCCAGAATCCAAAATTTTCGGAATTGGATTTACTTTTAATACTTTTATCCAATCTGGATATTCAATTCTTCTATGATTAAAAGAACGACCTCTCCCTTGTCGATTTTCCCTAAATGGTCGTTTCTTTTCACTAGAATACCGACTTCTATTATCACCTTCACGCCGTCTAAAGTTACCTTTACGGTTTTCGTTTGAACTTGATTTTTTCCGATTGTCTTTGGATGTAATATTCGATTTATTTTCCACTAGTCAACTTATCCTTGCTTTTTGTTCAATGCACCGTACATTTTAACTTGTTCGTCTGCGTGATAAGAAGAGCGAACAAGAGGTGCTGATTCTACACCTCGAAATCCGATCTCTAAACCACGACTTTTATACATTTCAAAAATATCCGGATGCACATATCTTTGAACAGTTAAATGATCTTTGGTAGGTTGTAAATACTGTCCAATATTGAAATATTCTACTCCAATAGAAACTACTTTTTGCATTGATTCAAGTACTTCGTTATCTGTTTCGCCAAGTCCAACCATCATTCCTGTTTTTGTAGTAAGTCCCATATCAACTGATTTTTGTAAGACTTCAATAGATCTATTCCAATCAGATTGTGGTCTTATTAATTTTGATATTCGCTCAACTGTTTCAATGTTATGTGAGAAAATATCTGGTTTTGCATCAAATACTTTTTTTAATGCAATATCACAATTTTTGAAATCCGGAGTTAACATTTCTATTGAACAATCAGGATTAACTATTCTTACTTCCCTAATTGTCTTTGCCCAAATAGTTGCACCAAAATCGTCGTTTAGATCGTCTCTATCAACAGAAGTTAATACAACATGATTTAACTGCATTTTCTTAACAGCTTCTGCTACTCGTTGAGGTTCACTAAAATCAACAGGATTTGGTTTCCCTGTGTTCACCGAACAAAATTTACACGAACGAGTGCAAATCTCACCCAAAATCATAATTGTTGCAGTTTTTCTATTCCAACAATCAAAGATATTCGGACATCTCGCAGATTCACAAACGGTATTCAAATGTTGTTTATGAATTAATTGCTTTGTCTCAGCAAAATCTTTGCTAGTAACAAGTTTTATTTTTAACCATTCTGGTCGTTTGATATGTTTTTGGTGAATGCTCATGAATAGAAAAGAATATTAGCTGTTGCTTAGAATATTTTCAGATTCAATTTGTTTGAAAATATCGTGCAAAAATTCAACATATATTTCTTCTGTTTTTCGCTTTTCTGTATGAAATGGATAAATCGGGAGTAGTAAAGCTTCTACCCATAATATTGTATTTGCTTTTCTCTGATAATTTCCTTTTAACAGTCCACTTTTATCGAAAACATCAACATCTGCAGAATAATTTATTGTGTAAGGAATTGGGAATAATGTAGCAGATAAAACAGAACCTAGAGTTCCCAAAAAGTGCTTTGGGAAAGACCACTCTTTTTTGATTTCAATCTCAATCATATATTCGTGATTAGTAATCAATGAATCTTTTAATGCAAGACGCTTAGGTTCAGAAATATCCGTAGAATAATCTGTAAAAGAAGCAAATTTATCAAGATTAGATAATTCGTTTGTAGCATCAAGCAGAATATCTCCAAATCCAGATAAAACTTGGTGTTTTTTATCGAGTTTTGGAATTGCATCAAATCCTTTTGATTGTCTTAAATGTCGCATTACAAACACTACACTTGTTTTTTCTGCTCCTAGGTTCTTTTTTGAATCTCCGATGAATTCACCATCAATTTCACTACGAAATGTTGCACAGCCAAAGATAAATAGAATTGCAAGTAGTATGATTTGTTTTAACATATTATGCTCCAATAATTTAATCAAATCCAAAATGTTACATTTGGCAACTAAGTATTCAGAAGTCCAGCTTTGTTATAGATAGTCATTTGAACTTCAGAAAAGTTTCCTTGGATTTTTTTTCCTGTAGGCAATATTATAGTTCCAGTTTCTAAATCAACTTCAATTTCTTGATTTGTTTCAAGTTCTTCTGAGATTAAATTTGCTTGAACAATTGGAAAACCTTTATTGATGGCATTTCTCTCATAAATAGCACCAAAAGATTCTGCAATAATCATCGAAATTCCCAAACTTTCAAAGCAATCGACAGCTTGCTGTCTCGATGATCCTGCACCAAAATTCTTACCAGTTACAACGATATCTTCCGGTTTAGCATTTTTCGCAAAATCTTCATAACCCTGTAAATTATCAAATGTAAATTGACCCATTTCTTTGATATCAGTTATGGTCAAGTATCTATTATGAAATATCATATCAGTATCTATATTATCTTGTCTAATAACCCAAACACGACCTTTGAATTTTGTTGGTTTTCTACTAACTTCTGTTGAAGATTTAGTTCTAACTTCATCTGTCTTCTCGTTAGCCATAAATAGTACAGGTTCAGATGGAATTTCATCTGGTAAGCTAATTACACCAGCAATAGCGGATGCTGCCACAACTGAGGGTGATGCTAAATAAACTTCTCCCTTCCCTTGTTTTCCTGCAAAATTTCTATTGCCGGTACTTACTGTTGTTTCACCTAAACCATTTTGCCCAACTTGTCCAGCTGCGCATCCAGCACATCCAGCGTTACTTACTAATGCACCAGCATCTTTAAATATTTCAATTAGTCCTTCTTTCAAACACTGATTCCATACTTCGTCAGTGCTTGGTACAATTTTTAAAACTACACCTGGAGCAACTTTATTATGTTTCAAGATTTCAGCAGCTGCTTTCATATCTTCTATACGCCCATTTGTACAAGAACCGATGAACGCAGAGCCAATCTTTTTTCCAATTACACTTTTAACATCCATTACATCTTCAGGATGCCCGGGTCTAGATATTTGATGTTCAAGACCATCTACATCTATTGTTATTATTTTGTCATACTTAGCATCCGAATCTGCATAAACAGGTTCTACTTTTTCACCTCTGGCTGCTGAACAGTAATCAAGAACCATTTGGTTGGGTGGGAAAAGACCAATTATGCCACCCATTTCTGTTGCCATTGAAGACATTGTAACTCTGCCAGATAAATCCAAATCATCTATAACTTCACCATAAAATTCAGCTGAATATCCTAAAAGACCATTTGCACCCATCTCTTTTAGTACTGCTAAAGTCAAATCTTTTGGAGTGACATTAGGCGAAGGTGTGCCCTGTAGAATCACTTTCATTGATTTGGGTACTTTGAACCATACTTTACCAAAAGCAAATGCGTGAGCAATATCTACATCACCCATTCCCTGACCAAAAGCTCCAATTGAGCCTAGAATATTGGCATGTGAATCAGTTGATACAAAAGTTGAACCTGGAATTGCTAATCCTCTATCAATTGCAAGATGAGTACCGATGCCAGCATTAATATCATAAACCTTTATTGAATGTTGAAGAGCAAAATCACGGCATATCTGTTGATTAGTAGCATATTTTTGGTCAGATCCGCCTGGATTACAATCTAGAGTGAAGAATGTTTTTTTAGCGTCATTAATACTCAAACTATTATCTTTGAGGTTCTTAACAACATTGGCTCCACCAAAATCTCTAGCAGCACGAACATCAATATCTATATCAACTATATCTCCTGGGACAACATCTTTCCCAGAATGTGAACCAATTATTTTTTCAATTATTGTTTTACCCATTTGCCAAATTCCTATATCAACTAACTTATTTCTTAAATAATAATATTATAAAATCAAATGTCGCTTATCTACATTTTTGTTACATTTTCTGCAGATGGTCCTCGTTGTCCTTCGAATACATCAAATTTGACTCTATCACCTTCGTGGATTGCTTGCCCTTTTCTGATATTGGAGATGTTAAGAAAATAGTCCCATCCATCATCGTCTTGAATAAATCCCCAACCTTTTCGTCTATCCCAAGTTTTTACAATTCCGGTTTTCATTTGTTTTTACCTTCTTTTAAAGTAAATCCAGCTTGCTTATCAAATTCGCTTGGGAAATCATATCCTTCTCGTTCAGGATAGTGCATTATGGTTTCAATATTGTCCCAAGTAATTAAAAAAGTAGCGTCAAGGTCTTCTTTTGTTTGTTTATCTTCTGGAAGAGGTTTCCCATTATCGTCTTCAGTATTTACAATTACTAATCCCGGATGAGCAACCCAAATTCCCATCCCATCGTGTCCTCTAATTAGATAGTGACCTTTGGTTTCAGTGATACCAATTTCCTGCAATGGTTCAACATTTTTAATCGAAACAAAAACGATATCACCTATTAAGTCATCAACTGTCATCATAATATTTTCTCCAAAATATTTAATTAATCGACCATTAAATCTACTTCTGAAGATGGTTCAGAAACAATAATTGCTGCATTATTGAAGTACTTATTTGAAACTCTTAATATATCTTCTTGAGTAACTTTTTTTAGAAATTCTTCGCTTTTAGTGATATAATCATATCCTAAACCCATTGCTTCATAATGCATCATATAAAACGGTAGTTGATTGTCATTCATATATGTTTTCAATATTTTCTGGTGTTCTTCAATAGCTAAATTTATTTCTTCCAAACTGACTTCTTGAGATTTTAATTTTTCTATTTCATCTTTTAAAACTGCGATTAATTTATCTTTATTTTCTGGAGAAGTCTGAGTTGTTAATCTAAAAAAACCGAATCCATCACCATAAGAATAATTTGGATAAGCAAAATACGCTAAATCATTATCACCTCTAACCGCTTTGAAGATTCTACCTCTTGAACCTTTTAGAATAGTTTCAATCACACTCATTACGAAGAAATCATCATCACCTAGTTTTGGAGCTGGATAATTTAAGTTCAGATTTACTTGTTCAAAACTATATTGATTAGTAAACGATTCGTTCATATTTGGAACTTGCAATGGAGTCTTTACAGCATCAATTTCATTCTTTGGAATAATTGAAAATACTGTTTCTGCAAAATTGCTAGCTTCATCATTTGTCAAATCACCAAAATAAGTAAAAATCGCTTTTTCGCTATTGAAATATTCTTTATAAATCTGAATAATATCATCTCTATCCAAATTTGTAATGATATTTAATTTCTCTTCTCTAGAAACTGCTTCTCGAGTTTCCGGATACAACACAGAACTTCTAAATTCTGAATGTACACTTCCTGCATCACTCAACGATCTTTGGTAACGAGCTAGCTTGCGTTCTTTAGCTAATGAAATTTCTGATTCTAAAAATGATGGATTTGTGATTGCATCAATAATCATATTCTGCAATTCGGGATAATCATCTTTCAAACACTTAAATCTAAAATATGTACCATCATTATCTGCCCAATTGTATAGAGTTACTGCGTGATTTTCTATCCATTCTGTTATATCCAGTGGATGATAGTTCTGTGACCCTTTCAACAGTAAATCAGTCATAAACGAAATTGTACCAACATTTTCTGAAGTTTCATAATTAGATGAAATTGGAAGATAGAATCCCCCTGTAATTATTGGCTTTTGGTTATTCGGTTTATAAATTAATGTTAGATTGTCGTCCAATTGAATTTTATCTGCAGATTGTTTCTCTGTAAAAACTGAATTGCTTTGCTTTATCTCATCATCCGAACCAATTGGAACTGCAAATAAAATAACTCTATTTTTTGGTAAAAGATAATTAGAAATAGCTTTATATAAATCTTGAGGATTTATTTCTTCCAATTGTTTCATATTCATTTCATAAGTGTCTGCAATACCGTACAATATCATGTTCCAACCAATGTTATTACAATCATCGTCAACGCTTGGAGTTGAAAGCAATTTTTGTGCTTTCTTCTGATTTAATATATTTAGGATTGCACTTTGCTCAATACCAGAAGTACTGTATTTTTCTAACTCTGCATCAATTATTCTAATTATTTCATTTAATTTTGTAACATCTTTTGCTTCAAAGCCAATATTGATAACACTTTCTGGTGAACCCGGATTAGAATCAATATACGCATAGATATAATTTACAAGTTTCAATTCTTCAGTGAGTTTGTACTTAATTGGAGATTGCCTATTGGAAAACAAAATTTCTAAAGCTGTTTGAAGAGCTGTTACATCCTCGTAATCTGCTGACGGTAAAATTGATGTAATATAGACATTAGGATTTTGAATTTCGAATTCTTCTACAAATTCAATTTCTCCACTTCTTATGCCTTGTTCTGGAAGATAAACAGGATTTAATTGTTCTCTCTCAAAATCTTTAAATGCTTTCTCTACCTTAGCTAACATTTCTTGTGCATTGAAGTCCCCAACTGCAACAAAGACCATATTATTAGGAGCATATCGCTGATAGTAATAATCTTTCAATTCGTCTCTAGTAATCGTGCTAAACAATTTTGGAATCCCAATTACTGGATATTTTTTATTAGAATTCGGATACACTAACTCCAAATTTCTCTGATATATTTTTGAGCGAGGCGGAGTCATTCTCATAACAATTTCTTTTAGGATAACTTGTTTTTCCCGTGCAACTTCCATTGTATCAAAATCGCAAAATTGCATTTGTTCCGATAGCATTTCCAAAGCTTTATCTTGATATTCTTTATCAGTTAAAATGTGATAAGCAGTAACATCTTGCGTTGTATAAGCATTAACAATTGCTCCAATTTCTTTTCCTGCTTCAGCATAATCATCTTCGGTTCGCTTAGTTGTGGTTCCGCCCGAGACTACATGCTCAAGATAATGCGATATACCTGCACCTAAATATCGACCTTCGTTAACTGAACCAGTTTTTACAAAGCAATAGAATCCAACTGATGTATTATCATGATTTTCTTTTACAGCGATTTCCATTCCGTTTGGTAGAGTTTTAACCAACACATTTGATTGTGGATAATCTGACTTTTGTTCTTGTATTTTGCTTGTTTCAGATTGAGTGTAACACCCGATTATAAGAAGCACGGATGTTATAATAAATATAATTTTTTTCTTCATATCTTTCCTTTTTAGTTTATTAAAAAATAAGGGAAGAACAATACTAGCTCTTCCCTCTTTTCGAAATTAATCAAACAAATTTAACTTATAGTTATTCTTTGTCTAATTTGAGTTTTGCGATAATTGCAGGCATATATTGTTCTATCTTCTTTACATCATCCTCAAGTGTACTCAAATCTTGTTGGAGATCTCGAAGGGTACGATTTGTACTTCTTTTATTTCTATCGAAATCATCAGAGAGATTTCTTAAATCGTCTTGTACTCTGTTGATTTTTTTGACCAGTTTCTCATCTAACTGTTCTATAGAAAACTTAATTCCTTCTAGAACCATATCAATCGAATCTACTTTAGCAGTATAATTTGCATAGTGTTCTCTAAACTCATTCTGTATGGTTTGCAAATGTTTACCATGACCTATATATCGAAGTTCTAATCTATTTTCTAACTCAGCAACTGTATTGATGCTGTCTGACTGAAGCTCATTTCTTACTGCGATATTATCCAATGCAATTATATCTTCCTCGTGGATAACAAACCAATAATAAACTCCTGATAATATCATTAAAAAAGTTATAATCCAAATTGCTCTTTGCATAATTATTCCTTATCCTCTTTTTCTATTTCTTCTAACCGTTTTTCCCATTCAGAAACAGATTGACCATTCTTATTTTTGTCAACTTCTGCTTCTTTAACCAAATTCTTCTCAGATTTAATTTTATCCAACATTTTCTGGCGTTTTAATTCTTTTTGTTTTAAATCTTCAAATAGAATATTCATCTCACCGTTAAAATCTTTTATTGTGTCTTCTAATCTAGAAATGAGTTCGTCAACCAATACTTTTCCATATTTATCGCTGACTTCTGTCAATTGAGTGCTCAATTTTTCAGTAATAAATTCTTGTTTGCCTTCAGAAGTTTTTAAATTCATTTTTCTATATTGATTTGATCTATGTTATCTAACGAGTCAGTAGTTTCACTCATTTCTTCGGGTTCAATATGGGTAAGCAATTTTTCTCCTTGACTCACAACAAAATAAACTAGTATAGTAAGAACAACTGCTTGTAGAAAAAATCCCCACCCCACAATAATTCCTACACTTGCGGAAAATAAAAATAATATTTTGTGTTCGACATTTGAATTCTTTGATAAGTATAATACTGCAATAAAAACTGACAATACTCCAGCTCCAGCAAAAATACCAATACTTTCTGCTGGTAATTGTTTAGCTAATCCAAGTATAGAAGCGGACAAAACACTTATGAGAGATGAATACAATATTCTAACATCTCCATTTGCTTTTCCGGGCACATAAGCAAGTGCTCCACCAAGAACAGTAGCAAACAATAATTTCAATGCAAATGCAATAAATCCAAACATAATAGGCCTATAATTTAATTATAATATAGTTTTGAAACGAAGCTTAAATTTAAATAGATTTACTAAAGCTACTAATGGTGTCCCTAATACTTGATTATCCGGAACGAACCCCCAAAACCTTGAATCATAACTGTTATCCCTGTTATCCCCCATAAAATAATAAAAATCGTGAACAAAACTATATTTACTCAAGTCCTTTGCATAAATTCCGTTAATTTTCAAATTATTGTAAACAATATCCCAATCATTTTTTGTGATTGTTAACTCCCACGGATTATAAATGTTATTGGCTCTGTTTTCTGATAATAATATTCGTATATGCTGATTTCTGTCAGTATATTCTTGTTTTGCCAATTCAGATTTTGAACCGGGGCGAATCAAATTTAGTAGTTTATATTTCAAAAATCCGTGCATTCTGCCAACCTCTTTTGGATCGATTACAGTGAAATTCTTATCGCCTAAAACTACAGAATTTCCATCTTGAACAAGTAATGTTATCACAGAAACCCAATCTGTAACTTCACTAAAATCAATTTCCATCCCTTTGTATGGAACGACGAACGACGAAATGTTATCCATATTTCCACTAAAATAAGGGAATAATACTTGCTCCTTTTCTGGTGGGAATATAGCTCCTTTTACATATTTCCCTTCTTCGGGAAACTCCATTTTCTCACCATCAACAAGAATATCTCCCATTGAAATTTCTACAGTATTACCGGGAGTTCCAATGCACCGTTTAACATATTTTTGGAACGGGTCTCTCGGAAATTCAAAAATTGTTACATCACCAGATTCAATTTCTTTGAATTTCGGTAATCTCCACCAAGGAATATCAAATCCTATACGAGTATATGGAATTCCAACCCAAGTTGGAGTTCTCATTCCGTAAACAAATTTATTTCCAATCAACATATCACCAGTTAAAATTGTATCTTCCATTGAACCTGTTGGAACAATATAAACTTCAACCAAAGTTGCCTTGACAGTAAATAGTATGATAATCAAAGTCATCAATACTCTAGCTTCATGCCAGTATTTCTGAGGAATACCTAAAAATCTTCTATAGTTTTTTTCTGTTGCCATAATTTTATTCTATTGATAATCCGTTTTTTATCCTTGTAATTCGCGGTTTTGAGCCAGAAATTCGCACAGAAATTACATCAAAACGAACATTATCTTTTATCTCTTTTTCATCAATATAAACTTGAGTTGCTCTCATTATTCGTTCCCACTTATTCTTATCAATATTGTCGGCTGGTTCAACATCGGGATTTCCTGCAAAAAGTGTTTTTACTTCCGAAATTACGACTTCACCATTTTCACGATGCACAATATCAAGTTCACCAATTTTAGGAACATTAAAGTTCATATCAAGAATTTCATATCCCAACTTCACCAAACCAGATGCCGCCAATCTTTCTCCTAATTGTCCAATTTCTCGTGTTTGCTTATAATGTCTAAAGTTAGGTAAATGTTCCGATACCGGTTTAAAACTTTTGCGATGTATCGGAGTTGCTTTATACTCTCGAATCGCATCCAAATGTTTCTTTGTTCCATAACCTTTATGGCTAGAGAATCCATATTCAGGAAATACTTTGTCATACTGTTGCATAATCCTGTCTCTTGTTACTTTGGCTATTATGGACGCTGATGCAATACTCAACGACTGTGCATCTCCGTTGATTATATTCTCAAATTTGAAATGTGGAATGTGAATATGTGGACCATCTATCAATAATATTTCTGGTTTAATTTTCAATTGACCTACTGCTTTTTTCATTGCGGAAATTGTAGCACCGAGGATATTCAGCTTTTCAATTTCTCTCTCGTGAACGATTCCTACACCTATTGCCAGTGCTTTTTCCTGTATTTCGTCAAACAGTTTTATGCGTTTTTTCTCTGATAACTTTTTAGAATCATTGACTTCATCTAGTTCAATATTTTCTGGCAGTATTACTGCGGATGCAACAACTGGACCGGCTAATGGTCCCCTACCTGCTTCATCAAGTCCTGCAATTATATTGTATCCTAATTTCCGATATTTTTCATCAAATTCGTTCAAGTTCATAACTGAAAATTTAGGAAGATGTTCCAGTAGTTTACACTATATAATTTTTTTCTCAAATATTTGAGAAAAACACCAATGCAAACTTTACAAAACATTTGGAATCAAAAATTAATAGTATTAAATTCAACCGAAGAATCTTTGATGAGTTCTACAAATTAAACAAAATACTTATAAGTAAAACAAGGCGGGATATGACAATTATAAGATTAGGTAGTCATAAAGAGCAACCTTTTCTTTTTTCAATAGTGCACCTACATCTTATGTTATTATTCAGTTGTGATTTCAGAATCATTGTAAATTAGTAAGAATAATAAATAGGAAAAAATGACAATAGAAGAATTTAAAATAAAATTTAATGAGTTAAAAGACAAAGGATTTGTCCCATCTTTACGAAAAGGAC
>JACNLC010000059.1 GCA_014381725.1 Fidelibacterota bacterium
CTTCAAAAGAAAATTTACCTCAAGCAGAGAAAATGAGTCAGGAAGTTATTTGTTTACCGATTTATCCTGATTTAGTGGATAAGGATGTTGAAAAAATTACTAGTTTAATAACATAACTCAACTAAAATGAAACAAATTCAAATTGGACATAAAGAAAGAGTAACTAAGCAAATCAGTAATAAAGATGTAAAAACTTTTGCAGAATTGTCTCTTGATAATAATCCTATTCACCTAGATGACAGTTTTGCTAAAAAGTCCATTTTTAAAAAGAAAATAGTCCATGGATTGCTTGTATCGTCACTTATCTCTGCTGTTATTGCAAATAAACTGCCTGGTCCGGGTTCAATTTATTTATCACAAGAGCTGAAGTTTATCAAGCCTGTATTTATAGATGATATTATAACTGCTGAAGTTGAGATTATCGAAATTAATACTCATAAGAGATTAATTACTTTATCAACAAATTGTATAAACCAAAACGACGAAACTGTAATAACTGGAAAAGCTATTGTTTTGAATACAGAAATGGAGTAATTGTATTATGGCGTTTTTATCTAAAAAACAACTTAAACAAATGGAGTTTAAGTATCTTGGAAGCAATGTGCTTATTTCTGATAAGGCATCGGTATACAATTGTAAAAACATTTCAATAGGTGACAATTCTAGGATAGATGATTTCTGCATAATCTCATCAGGAGACGGTGAAATAGAAATTGGTAAATATGTCCATATTGCTTGTTTCAGTTCTTTAATTGGAAAAGAAACAATAGTTATGGAGGATTTTTCAGGATTATCTTCTAGAGTTTCAATTTATTCAAGTAGTGATGATTATTCTGGGAATTATCTTACTAATCCCACAGTCCCAGAAAAGTATTGCAATGTTGTTCATAAACCTGTTTCTTTAAAAAAACATGTTATAATAGGAACTGGGTCAGTTATTTTACCGGGAGTAACAATTGGTGAAGGAACAGCGATTGGAGCATTGTCGTTAGTCAATAAGAACTGTAAACCAAATATGATATATTCGGGGATTCCTGCAAAATTAGTTACTAAAAGGAATATAGAAATCTACAAATTGGAAGAGATATTGCTAAGTGAAAATGATGATTAGTATTGCTATGATTACATACAATCAATGCAAGTATTTAGAGAAAGCACTTGAAAGTGTAGTAGCTCAAAATACTGAGTACCCTTTTGAAATTGTTATTGGAGATGATTTCTCCACCGACGGCACAAAGGAAATTATTAAAAATTTTGTTTCTCAACATCCTAATTTAATCAAACCAGTTTACCAAATAGAAAATATTGGTGCAAACGCGAATTTTGTATCCGTTTTAAATAATTGCAATGGCAAATATATTGCTATACTCGAAGGCGATGATTACTGGACAGATCCTAATAAACTGCAAAAGCAGGTTGATTATTTGGAGGTGAATCCAGATTGTGTAATCTGCCATCATAATGTAGAAGTCCTTGATGAAGAAACCAATGAAAAGGAAAAATATAATCATTTTAACAAGAATTATAAGTATTCAATTAATGAGTTATTACGAGAGAATACAATTGCTACTTGTTCAGTTGTGTTTAGGAATGGCATAACAAGTGAATTTCCAAAGTGGTATTTTGATTCTCCAATAGGTGATTATCCACTAAATGTAATGCTTGCTCAAAATGGAAATATTGGTTACTTAAACGATATTATGTCAGTTTACCGTAAGCATAAAGCAGGTATTCATAGTGGTGATTCTCGAATTCAAAATTATCTAATAGGAATACAAAGCAGATTATTACTTGGTGAAAACCTAAATTTACTTAATCACCCTTCATTACGATATTCACTATCTCGATTATACAGAAATTTATCATCAGAATACGAAAAGAGTGGTAAAAATGATAAAGCAAAACACTATGCTTGGAAGAGATTGTTTTACTCTCAATCTGGTCAGAGGAAATTATCTGTAAAAAGATTGTTTTATGTGTATTTAAGGCATTACCGTAAAAAATTAATTTCACTTGTTAACTGATGAAAATACTAATTATTTCGGATCTTTTTCCTCCAAACATAAAAGGAGGGTATGAACTTCGATGCGAGGAAGCATGCAACTGGTTGCATGATAACAATCATCAAATTGAAGTTCTGACTACATTGTCAAAAGAAACAAATATTGGACATCAATTTCCAGTTAATCGTTTACTTGTTCCATATCCACTTGGCAAAACTCCTTCCGAATGGTCATTCCCCAAAAAAGTAATTTATGCGATTAAGGATAATCTAATATTACGGAGAATAATCAAAAGAGTAAATCCTGATTTAATTTATGTTTGGCATTGCCAAGGGCTATCAAGAGCTTTAATTCCTGTTATATTTAGTTCTCAAATTGACAAAATAGTAGATGTTTCGGATAAATGGCTTCTAAAAGTTAAATCTCAACATGGACCAATTCATAGATTTCTTGAAGAAAATCATAGAAATTACTTACACACAATCCTACAAATGTTACTAAGATTACTCATTCCAATATTGAGTTTAAATACAATTCACAAAAAGTATAAATTAGATTTTAAGAATTCCACTGGATATTTTACAAGTCGGTGGAATAAACAACTTCAATCGGAACAAATCATCGAATGCAAAAATTTTAATGTAATTTATACAGGAATAAACCCGAGTATTTTCCCATATAAAAAGAAGGATAATTTTTCTATACCTATCAAACTACTCTACATCGGAAGAATATCAGAGGAAAAAGGATTTGTCATGTTACTTAATCAGCTTAAAATTGTTGAAATGAGTGGTATCAAGTTTGAAATGAAAGTTGTTGGAGAATACTCAAGCGAAATGAGTAAAAAGAAAATTCTAAATCTGATTGATGAATTCAAATTATCTAATATTATCTTTGAAGGAAAACAAAATCGTGAGAAACTTTACAAGTATTACCATGAAGCACATTTCACGGTGTTCCCATCAATCTGTGATGAAGCATTTAGTAGGATTCCACTTGAATCTTTGGCTTGCGGAACACCGTGCATATCGACTAATAACCCAGGCTCAAAAGAGCTTTTTGAACAAGCTGTTCCATTAATAAAATTGGAAGTCAATTCCGATTCATTGTTAAATACAATGCGTCAATTTACTGAAAATGAACAAGAATATCTATCAATATCACAAAAAGGA
This sequence comes from Fidelibacterota bacterium, assembly GCA_014381725.1. Classification (GTDB taxonomy): domain Bacteria; phylum Fidelibacterota; class Marinisomatia; order SCGC-AAA003-L08; family JACNLC01; genus JACNLC01. The sequence continues at coordinate 3,176 of JACNLC010000059.1, forward strand.
TATGAATCTGTTAACCAAAATTTCACATTTCAAAAGTATATGGAAAAAGTAAATTTGATGTTATTAAAAATACTGAGTAATACAAGTGGAAAGTAATAATCAAAATATACTAATCATTTGCGAAAGAACTCCGAGATATAATGGGGGTAGTGGTGATCAGAAGATTCTATATACTTCATACGATCAAATGTCTAACATTCATTTTTGTGTTATTAACGATAAGAATGAAATAGAGACTTCATTAGAGAATGTTTATTATTGTAAAATTCAAAAAGACATATTTGTTTCGTCCACAAAATGGCGGTATGCAGATCTTATAAAATATTTTTCTGATAAACAGGATAGATTCATAGAATCAGAGCAGTATATTTCTGATATTTTGAGAAATATTCAAGAAATAATCCGAAAAAGAAATATACGATTACTTGTTTTTGAACAAACAGGAATTCTGATGTGGTCTTGGTATAAGTATTTTTCTGATAATGTAAAGTGTGTTTTACGGATTCATGATAGTCATTATCATTATTTACTTTCAGATGCAAAAACTAGAAGCAGGTTTTTTTCAAAAATAGCTCTACTTGGTTCTGCAAGTGTTCAAAAGAAACATGAAAAAAAACATATTACACAATGGGACCAAGTTCATTTTTTATCACAAAAAGAATACTTATATTATTGTGCAGAATATCATAATATTTCTAAGAAGATAATATATGCACCATCATCGATTGTTAAAGAACAAAACAAGTATTTTGCAAAAAAGAAAAAACAAACAGATATATTGTTCGTCGGTACAATGAGCTGGAAACCAAATTCAGATGCTGTTAAATGGTTCTTGGATACCGTTCTGCCAATCATAAAATCAGAATTACCTGATGTCAAAGTTAAAATAGTAGGTAAGAATGCGTTACAAAAAATAAACTCAACAGATAACAATGTAGACCTTGTTGGTTTTGTAGAATCTCTTGATAACGAATATAAGTCGACAAAACTATTTATCAATCCATCACAGTCTGGGGGAGGTATAAAAGTGAAACTTATGGAAGCGGCATCCATTGGTTTACCAGTTGTCTCTACGAGTGATGGCGTTTCTGGATTTATGGAGAATATCAATGATTATCTTATTGTAAAAGATAAACCCAAAGAATATGCAGATGCTATAATCCAGTTATTAGAAAATGAAAATATGAGAGAAGAGTATAGCAGAAAAATGTATGAATATTCCAATGAGTATTTTGACATTAATATTAATCAAAAATTATGGAAAGCGGAAATAGATAAGATATTATGAAATACAAAGCCAAGCATTATTATCAGAATAAAGATGTTGCTGAAAGATATTTTGGTAAGCGATTTAAATCATTGTCAGGAAAACTCAATCACTTTATTGAAAAATCATTTTTGAAAAGTGCAATCAACCAAATTGAAATAAAATCTGCTTTGGATGTTGCTTGCGGGACAGGAAGGTTAACTAAGGAACTATTATCGTTCAATATTGAATCTGTAACCGGAGTTGATATATCAAAGGAAATGTTATCTACAGCAAAGGAATTCTGTAATAATCAGGCAAATAAAGCAAGATTTGAAGTTTCCGATGCTACAGATTTATCGTTCAATAAAAATGAATTTGATTTAGTTGTTTCGTTCAGATTTTTGGATCATCTACCAGTTGAAAAAAAGAAAGATGTGATATGTGAATTGGGTCGATGTTCAAAAAAACATATTGTTTTTACAATGGCAAACATAAATAAAATGACTTCATTTGCAAGAAAGATAAGAAAATATTTTAACAAAAATTATTATGAGGGATATTTAGTTGATGAATCTGAGATTTTGTTATTTTTAGATTCAATAAATATGAAGGTGATTAAACAAAAATTGAAATTTCCATTTTTGTCGATGGAAACTATGTATTTCTGTGAGGTTTAATTGAACTATTTTATAGCTACAATCGGTATCCCTATAATGTCAGGTAGAGAACATTATACTAAATTGTGTTTAGAGAGCATAATTAAGCAGAATTTTGATAGGGCATTCGAAATATTATTGGTTCAACATCCAGATTATCATTATAAAATAAAATTCAATATTCCGAAAAATATCGTCATAAATCAAATAGTTTCAGGAAAGTCATTATCTTCAAAAAGAAATGACATACTAAAACATGCAAATGGCGAGTTTATTCTGTTTGTTGATGATGATATTATTGCTGATGAAAACTGGTTGTTTAATATGATAACCATCGCTAAAAAAAACGATTCAGATATTTTTTGGGGTACAGCTAAACCTCTTTATGAAGAAGAAATATCAAATAATCTTATTCCTTTTGAAATGTACATTGGTGGGTTCCATTATGATAGCAATGGTATATTGCGTCGTAAGGGCTTAATTGGGTGCAATTTTGGAATAAGAAAGAATATACTTCACCGAAGAGAAAAATTCATTGAATCTTTAGGCAGGGGCTCTACTATTAGAGGAGGCGAGGAAGTTCTTTATTTGAAAGAATATATTGGCGATAAGATTCTATTTATAGATAACGCTGTTGTTCATCATCATATTCAGAAACATAGAATAGATTTTAAATATATTATTTACAATCAATTCAATAATGTTATATCACAGGTATATATCAACAAAATAATAGGAGAGAAAAATACAGATTTAGGTAAAGATGTTGTTGTTTCATTAGCTAAATCGTTAATTCCTCAAAAGAATTTTGTAAGGAACTTTATTTTGTCAATTTACAAATTGTTTGGATATTCCAAAGGCATGATCAAATATGTTTTGTTTTCTGGGATTCGTATAAAATGAAAATTCTTTGGGCACATAGTCATTTTGGTTTTGGAGGTGGACCTAAAACAATATTGACTTGGGCAATTGGCTTGAGAGAACTGGGTCACGACATTTCATTTATTGGACATGGAGGAAGATTGTTAGATTCAGTAATAGAAAATAACTTCAATTATATACATCTTCCTAATTGGAAATTTCGACCATCAATAAGTTATGCTTGTAAAATCTACAAACTAGGAAAAAAAATCAATCCTGATGTGATAATAAGCGTAGGAATTCATTCTAGTATGGAAGCATCATTTGCTGCCTATCTTCTGAAGAAACCAATTCTGTTTATTTTTAATTTATCACCACGCGATAGATTATGGATTTCAAATAAGAAATGGCAATTTCCTCAAATTTCAGATATGGTTGTTGTAAACCAAGAGCTAAAAGATATTTGTGTTAATAATTATGGGTGGGGCAGTGATAAAATACACTACATTCCTGAAAGAATCATTCCACAAAAAATACTCTGTAAAAAGAAAGATACTATTGAATCAATAGCAATTATTCGTAGATTAGATAATGTTAAGTGTGTACCTGTTATTAAATTTATGGATACCATTTTATCATTTCTCCAGGTTAATAAAAATGTGTCCATTAACATTATTGGCGATGGTGAAGGGTATGAGAAAGTTCAAGTAAAATCAAATGCAATTAATAGTATTCTTGATAGACAGGCAGTTAATTGTAACGGATATATTGATGATATTGATAAAAAACTACATAACTATGATTTGATTATTGGAACAGAAAAGGTGGTAGTGGAATCTTTGTTGTTTCGTAAACCTACCGCAATTCTTAAAAATAATGGAGAGCTTATACCTATAACGATGGCAAATGTGAAAGATTTATCTAACAATAATTTCACAGGAAGTCATTTTGATTCCCTAACCAATTCATCAGTTGAAGATATTATTAACAAAATTGAGTCATTAATTGAAGATGAAATAAGTGCTTTAGGTCAATGGATTGAAAATAGTTTTAGTTACAAAATTGGAGTGAGTAAAATATCAATATTATTAGAGAAAATATCATCTCCAAAACATTTTATCAAAAAATTCTTTTTTCAACTTATTAAGATGTACTGCAGTATTTTTGTGAATTTATTAAGAAAGACAGTAAAATGAAAATCGTTTACTTAATCGGTAGATTTCCACCAGTTTATGGAGGGCAAACCCCAGTTGAAATTGATATTAACAGCGAGTTGGTAAAACGCAATCATTCTATATGTTTTATAACTCCAAGATTTGATAAAAAACATTTGGAGTTCGAACAATATAATGGGATAAGTATTATAAGAATTAGTCCTCCGCTTAAAGGACCTTTTTCTGAAATCCTGTTTGTTTTAAATGCTTTTATCAAAATCAAACAGTTAAACCTCAATCCTGAACTTATCGTTGATTTAATTCCGTTCGGCAATTCAATGATTATTACTAAGTTATTTTCTAAAATATGGAAAATACCTGTAGTTTGCAAACTTTCTCAAGAAGGTACAAATGAACCATTTGCATCAGAAAAAGGAATGTTTGGTTTTGTTAGAAAGAGATTTTTTTCAATTTATGAAAAGATCATAGCTATTTCGCCGATTTTAGTAGAAAATTGTAAAATGGCAAAAATTTCTAATAATAAAATTGAATTCATACCAAATTGTGTTAATACCAGTCAATTTACTCCAGTGGACGAAGTATATAAAAACAAGTTACGACAAGAATTATTTCCAAATATACAAGGGGATATTGTTACAATTGTTGGTACCATTACACAAAGAAAAAGACCACATTTAGCTATAGAAGCTTGGAAAATTTTGAAGTTGAAATATTTAAAGCCAGCGACAATTGTTTTTGTTGGGCCAGAAAAATCTTCAGGTCAGCCATTTGATGAGAAATATGTTAATCAACTGAAGAATAAAATTAAACAATATGGTTTAGAAGATTCTGTAATATTTACAGGTTTCCAAAAAAATATCCACGAATACTATCAAGCATCTGACATTACGCTATTTGTTTCTGAAAGGGAAGGATTGCCGGGTGTTGTTTTGCAGACGATGTCAGCAGGAGTTCCAATTGTTACAGTTAATATAGAAAAAATTACAGAATATATGTTAACTAATGGAAAAGAGGGATATATTACATCAGAGAATCCGAAAGAAATATCCCAAAGAATGACATCTTTACTATTAAATTCAGAACAAAGAGATTCGATGGGAAATTATAGTCGGAAGAACGCTTTAGATAGATTTAGTATAAATGCTGTTACAGATAAAATAGAGAAATTGTATCAAAATGCAATTTCATTACAATAATTATTCTGGAGTATTATGAATAAATATATTTTGGTTACTGGTGGTGCTGGTTATATTGGAAGTCATACTTGTAAACTATTAGCTAAACATGGTTACACCTCAATTGTATATGATAATTTATCAAGAGGAAATAAATGGTCTGTAAAATGGGGGATTTTTATTCAAGGTAATATTTCCGATCAAAATAAGCTAAGAAAAATTTTTCAAAAATACAATCCCATTGCAGTAATTCATTTTGCAGGATATGCATATGTAGGTGAATCAGTAGAATTCCCAAATTTATATTATTCTAATAATGTTGTTGGGACATCAAATTTATTAGAAGCAATGCGATTAGAATGTATCCAGAATATCGTATTTTCTAGTACTTGTGCTACATATGGAATTCCAAATTCAATTCCGATAATTGAAGATCATCAGCAAAATCCTGTAAATCCTTATGGTAGAACTAAGTTGATCATAGAAAAAATGCTAAAAGATTATAACAAAGCGTACAACCTAAACTATGTTGCACTTAGATATTTTAATGCTGCAGGAGCTGATCCTGAAGGCGATATTGGAGAGGTGCATAATCCGGAAAGTCATTTGATTCCAATTCTTCTTGATGTTGCATTAGGCAAAAGAGATGTTGTTGAGATATATGGCACAGATTATGAAACAGAAGATGGAACTTGTATCCGAGATTATATACATGTTAATGATTTAGGGATGGCGCATATTTCAGCCTTGGATTATCTATTGAAAGGAGAAAAATCGATTTGTTTAAACTTGGGAACAGGAAAAGGATATTCTGTTAATCAAGTGATTAAAGCAACAGAAAGTATTACAGGAAAGAAAATATCTGTAAGGACAGTTAATCGTCGGGAAGGAGATCCTCCTGTTTTAGTTTCTGCGTCTAAATTAATCAAAAATAAACTGCGACTAAGCAATAATTACTTGTCTTTGGATGAGCAAATTGAAGATGCTTGGAAATGGCATCTCAAGTTTTTTAAATAGGGAGTTAAATTACTTCTATGAAAAAGATTATAAAATATACTTGTTGGGTTTTGTACCATTATTTTGCTAGCTATCTTCCTGCTTCAGCACTACCATTTGGTAAAATATCAAAAAACATAAGATACTATTTTGTAAAGAGGATATTTAAAAAATGTGGTAAAAATGTTAATGTTGAACGAAAAGCATATTTCCAAAATGGTTTTAATATCGAAATTGGAGATAACTCTGGGATAGGTGTCAATGCAAACATTTCGAATGATACAATCATTGGTGATAATGTTCTTATGGGACAGGATGTAGTGATATTTTCAAATACCCATAATTATGAAAAAAAAGATTTTATAATTCAAGAACAAGGTTATGAAACATCCAAACCTGTTATAATTGAAAATGATGTATGGATTGGAGCTCGGGTAATTATCTTGGGAGGAGTCCGAATACAAACGGGAGCTGTTATTGGTGCCGGTTCTGTTGTAACTAAAGATGTTGAATCTTATACTGTAGTTACCGGAATACCTGCGAGGGTAATTAAATATCGGAATTAATTAAAAACAGACTAATGAATGTATCAAATTACATAATTGAAAAATCAGAAATTCTTTTTGGTGCTCTTATTGGTGAACCTATAAGAATCGATATTGTACAGAAAAGGTTTACATCCATAATTAATTTTTGTAAAGTGCATTTCGAAGATGGTTCTTTTAAAAATATTTTAGTTAAATACTATGATGACAATTATAGCACGAGATTAACTTCTCTCCAAAGAGAATATAATTTATCCCACAAACATCAAGATATTTTTAACACAGAAGGTACTGGAATCCCTAGATACATTCATTTTGATTCTGAAAGTGAACTAGTGGTTATTGAGTATATTGATAACAGTTTAACTCTAGAAAAAACTCTACTTAAAACTCATAAGTTATATAGACCTAAAACACTAGATAAAATATTTTTTAATACAGGATTATGGTTATCCAAACTTCATTCTATAAACATTAAATTAGATAGTTATACTTTGAGCAAATATAATCTACAAAAAGAATTAAAAACTAAATGGATTAGTGTTTTTAACAATAAGGAAGAGATACAAAATGATATAAAATTCCTTATAAATAATGTAATTACAGAGAGAAGAAAATGTGATGTATCCTTGCTGCACAAAGAATATGCTCCTGGGAATATTCTTCATGTGAAAGATAGAGTTTATGGTATCGATTTTGGAACTCCTGAGCAAGGTTGTGTACTGGATGATTTGGCTTATTTTATCGTATCTTCATTTGTGCTTAATAAATATCCTAAATACCCATTTTCCAAAAGAATTAAATTCAATTCAGATGAGATTAATAGTTTTATACAGGGCTACTGTTCTAATTCAAATACATCAATTGAAATATTCAATACTCATTTGTTTCAATATTTTCTCTATAAAAACTTGTTACGAAGAATTTCCAGTCAGCTAATACAAGCAGATTGTTTTTCTAAAAGTATCAGTATTTTTATTAAACCGATAATATATAGAATATTTTATCATTTGAGGACAAATATCCTTCATTATCCTAAATATACGGTAACTAATTGAAAGTTCTACAGCTAACACATAACTACCCATCTGAAACCGATGGGACTGAAGGTATATTTATTCATCGGATTAATTGTGCTTTAACAGAAAAAGTTGATATTTCTGTGATTGTATTAAAACCAATTTTTCAGTTTCCTAAAGTTAGAGAAAAATACAAAATTGATGGGATAACAGTCTATGTTATAAACTATTTTAGACCGAGAGGAAGATTTCTCAATTCGTTAGATGGTGTTTTTATGTTATCTGCGATTCATATAGTTAAGAAAATAGTAAAAAGTGTTGATTTAGTACATTCTCATTGGCAGACAGATTCTGGGATATTGGGAAATTATATTTCTAAAACATTCAAAATTCCACATATTGTATCAGTTAGAGGAGCGAGAATATTTGATAAATCAAAAAAATCTATATATGGTTTAATCTCTAACTCAGTTTTTCGTAGAGCAAAATTAATTCACACACATGGAAATAATATTTATGCAAAGCTTATCAAGAAATATCAGATTCCTGTAAGCAAATTGAAGTGGATTCCAAATGTAATATTTGATAAAACAAATCTAGAATCAATATTAAAAGTCAATATACAAAAGAATGTAAATCAATCAAATAAGACATTTTTATTTATTGGATTGGATGGGAAAAATAAAGGTCTTTTGGATGCTGTTAAGTCATTTACAAAAGCTAAAAATGAAAATCATCACCTAAATATTGTAACAAATACAAAAAGTAAATTTTATAATAGAAAAATCAAACCCATAATCTATGGGAAGAGAAATATTACTGTTTTTAGTAAAACTTTACAAGAAAATATAATAAAATTATTTTCAACAACTGATGTATTTTTATTTCCATCTTATGCCGAAGGTTCACCAAATGTAGTTTTGGAAGCTATGGTTTCTGGTTGTTACATTATCTGTTACAATATAGAAGGTATAGAAAATTTGATTATTCATAATCAAAATGGAAGGCTTGTGGATCAAGGTAATGTAACATTGCTGACAAAAGAGATAAATTTGTTTTTATCAGATAAGATGACTAAATGTACTAAAAAATATCGTGATTACAATTATAAATACATACTTGATAATTATAATATTGATTCAGTTATTAGAGAATATATCAGTATGTACAAAGGGATTGAAGAGTAAAAAATATGTTTATTAATCTTATCAACAATTCCTGGATTTTACTTTTATTACCTATAATTGTTATACTGTTTATTAAACTTCATAAAAAGTTATATTTTGGGATTTATGCAGGAGCGATTCTACTTCCATTAGAAGATCTCACCACATTGTTTACTGATTTTACTTTAATTAAGTTGGTAATTATTGCAACTTTCATAATATGGTGTATTCAAATATTCACACATAAAAGGAAATTGAATTTTCCAAGTTATTTTTATTTAATTATCCTTCTTTGTCTATTAGCGGGATTATCACTCTTCTGGAGCAATAATGCTTCATCCACAGTTACTAGTTTGTTGACATTTACACAATTGACAATTTGGTTAGTTATGATTACTGATTTATTAGATTCAAGAAAGAAAATTGTGGTTGCAACTCAGTTATACATACTTAGTTCAATTATCGTATCAATTTTTGCTATAGTTTTGATAAATTCAGGTAACCTTGAATTTAATCGTGCTGCTTTTATTCAGGGTCAAAACCCAAATGGTTTCTCAAGAAGTGTTGGTTTAGCTTTCTTGGTTTTGATTTACTCAATAAATTCTGGACATTTTATTCGGAACAGTTTCATAAAATATTTTGGAACGATTTTAATTGGTTTAGTTATTGTCTTAGCACAATCTAGAGGGACTTATATTGCATTATTATTTGCATTAATACCATTATTTATTGGAGTTAAGTTTAAACATAAACGGAAGAACATTGTTGTATTTTTTATACTAAGCATATTTCTATTTCTAAATTTCCAAGACATTATAGTTGAAAATGTATTAGTTAGAATTCGAGATTACGAATCTTTAGGAGGGAGAAAGGTTATTTGGGAAGTAGCGTATAATATGATAAAAGATAACTTTTGGCTTGGCGTTGGTTTTGGAAATTTTCCGGATATATTTGGAGTTTATTCTTTTCAGCTTAGAGGATGGGTTGCAAATTCAAGTTCTCATAATGTTTATATTTCACTTTTATCTGAACTTGGAATTATTGGTTTAACAGTGTTTATTTTATTTCAATCCAAGATATTGAAGAATATTATTAGATTGCCAAACAATTCAAATTATTCTGAAAAATTACTGTATGCTTTGTTTATTTATCTAATTATTGGAGGTATGACAAATAGCATTCACTTCGAAAAATTCTATTGGTTTGGCTTTGGGATTATAATTGCAATGACTCGGGTGTTAGTTCCTATGGATGTTCAAAATGAAGGAGACGATCATTAGAAGTGCAATTTTTACATTTGCTGATAAGCTTTCAGGATTCAATATAATTCCGAGAGTTAAACAATTAGTTGATTCTGAAAAATTGAGCAATATTGATCGTGAAGAATTACAATTAAGAAAATTAAAAAAGCTACTCATCCATTCTCAAAAAACGGTTCCGTATTATAGAGATTTGTTTAAACGACTAAACATTTATCCTGAAAAACCTGATTCATTGGATATTCTGAGAGAAATTCCGATTCTTAAAAAAACTCAGATTAAAAAATGTCCGGAGATATTTTTATCAGAATTATTTAAGAACAAACAATTATTTTGGGGACAAACAGGAGGTTCAACTGGGCAACCATTATCCTATGCTTTAGATCCGAATTGCCGAGTTCAGGTTCGAGCAGGATTTTATAGAGCGATGACTTGGGTCGGTTGGAAACCAGGAGATTCAATTGTAAGTTTTTGGGGTCGTCCTATAATAAAAGATTTCAGATCAAGTGTATTTGATAAATTGAAATCTTTCGTCTTAAACTATACTGAAATAGATGCACATATTTTAGATGAGAAATCACTTTATCATTATACAAATATTCTAAAGAGAAAATCTCCCAAAATTGTTATAGGATATGCTTCAACTTTGAATTTATTAGCGGATTTTATTCAACAAAACAATGTTAATCTTGAGAATGATTCAATAGATGGTGTTTTTTCTACTGCAGAGATGCTATTGGATCCGATGAAAAGTAATATCGAAAAAGCATTTAATACAAAAGTATTTAACTCGTATGGAGCATCCGAAATTCAGGCAATTGCAGATACTTGCCATAACGGGAATATGCACATCCATAGCGAAAGAGTTATTTTGAGAAATTTCGAGAATTCTCTTCTAGTGACAGATTTAGATAATTATGCGATGCCATTGATTAATTACAAACTTGATGATAATGGAACAATTGCAAAAACTAATCAATGTAAATGTGGCAGGACTTTACCAGTTTTGGAAAATCTAGTAGGTAGAAGTAATATAAATATTTTGCTCCCAAATGGTAAAATTGTTCACTCTGAATATTTTACTCACTTACTTGAACAATTAGATATATTCAAAAAATATCGAGTTAATTGTTTTCAGATTCACCAATTCGAAGATTATAGAATATCTATCAAATTGAACTCTTTAAGTGATTTGAATGAAACTGATAAATTGAAAATGCAAAAGATAATCCAAAGAGATTTTTCTAATAATATTCAGATTGATTTTGAAAAATTAGAAATTCTAAATTCATCAAGTAAATTTAAATTTATTACATCTGATTTAGTATGATAAAAACTGATATTCTTCTTGTTACCAGCGTACATCCTCCGTTTGATACGAGGGTCTATCATAAAATCTTTTGCTCCTTGAAAAATAACAATTTAAAGGTAAAAATTCTACTTCCAAATCGACTTGATTTAGCAAGCAAAAACACCGATTTTATTTCTTTTAAAGGCAGTAACAGTTTTCTTCACCGAGTTTGTAATTTTGTTAAAATCCTTAGAATCTGTCTAAAAATTAAACCTGCTATTATTATATTTTTTGATCCAGATTTACTACCTATAATGATTTTACTGAAGGTAATTACTAAGACAAAAGTTATTTATGATAATCATGAAGATTATCCAAGTTATTTAATGGTAAAGAAATCAATTCCTATTTGGATTAGAAGACTGGTCAAAGTTTCATATAAATTCTTTTTCAAAATTTCTGAGAGTGTTTTTGATTTTATTTTTTATGCGGATCCGTTCACATCAGGTTTTGATCCCGCAAAACAAAAACAAGCTATAATTTATAATTATCCTATTGTATCAAAATATCCTCAAAAGGAAAAGAAATATGATTTGATATTTCCAGGCTCAGTAGATTTGGATGTATGTCAGAGGTTAATGAAAATTGCGGAAGAATTTGATAAAAAATATTCCCACAAAATTAAGTTTCTTATAATTGGTCGCGATGTTTCAAGTGAAAATAAACATCTCATACAATCGATAACTTTGAAACTGCAGAATGTTGAGTTAATATTTATGGAAGATATGCCATTTAAGTCAGTGCAAGAATATATCGCTGAATCAAAGATTGGATTACTACCATTACCAAATATTGAGAAATTCAGAAAAAATATTCCCACAAAATTATTTGAATATATGTTACATTCTATTCCAATGTTAGCATCGGATCTTCCTCCAATTTCATGTTTCTTGGAGAAAACGGATGGTAACTTTGTCATCACAGAGAATGATTATCAGAATTCTTATATAGAAAAAATTAGTGAAATATTGGATCATTACCCTGAGTACAGAAAAAAATGTAATCTGAACTTTCAAATTTTAGAACAACAATGGAATTGGGATAGAACTGAAAAGCAAAAACTAGTTAAAATAATCAATAAAATGTTAATGTAATTTAAAAAAAATTGAAATGAAAAACAATTCAAACAGACCATTTGTAAGTGTAGTTATTCCTGTATATAACGAAGAGAAATATATTGGAAACACACTAAATAGTATTTTCTTGCAAGATTATCCGACTTCAGCATTTGAAGTTCTTGTAGTTGACGGTAACTCAAATGATAGAACTAGAGAAATTATTTCTAAATTTGTCAATACACACAAAAATATCAAGTTAATTCATAATGTTGAAAAAATAATTCCAATTGGATTGAATCTTGGTATTCAATTTTCTAAAGGAGATATCATAATTAGGATGGATGGCCATTGCGAGATACAATCTGATTATATTTCTAATTGTGTAAAATCACTAAATGCAAAAGATATTGACTGTGTTGGAGGAGTAATTACAACTAAAAGTAATGGGAATCTGATATCAAAATCAATTGCATATGCTCAAAGTTCTTTTTTTGGTGTAGGAAATGTACCATTTAGAACAGGTTCAAAAGAATCTAAACTGGTTGACTCAGTAGCTTGGGGTGCTTATAGACGAAAAGTATTTTCCAAAATAGGTGGGTATGATGAAGAATTAGTTTGCAATGAAGATGATGAATTTAATTTCCGTTTAACAGAATCTGGAGGGAAAATATTATTAAATCCTAAGATTAAATCTACATATTATTCAAGATGTAAATATTTTGATTTATGGAAGCAATATTGGAGATACGGATATTTCAAGATTCGAGTATTTCAAAAAATTGAGAAGATGCTCTCACTTCGTCATTTTATTCCGAGTTTGTTCGTAGTATCATTATTTTTCCCCATAATCTTAGTCTTGGCTTTACCCCTTCGTGGTTTACAGTATGTTATTCCACTTATATATGCTATTGTCAATTTATTATCATCAATTATTGTAGCACGAAAAAACAAGAAAATGATTCCATTTATAATGATATCATATAGTATATTACACTTAAGCTATGGAGTAGGATTTATATTTGGTCTTTGGAAGTTTAGAAAGAAGTGGGCAAAATCTAGAACAATTAATGAATATTTTAACAAACATAAATTTAAGTTAAATTCTAACAAACAGATATGAATATACCTTTTCATAAACCTCATATTACACAAACAGAAATTGATGCTGTAGTTGATACCCTTAAATCGGGATGGTTGACTATGGGTCCCAAAACTATAGAATTTGAAAAACAATTCAAATCGTACATAGGTTGTGAGTTTGCGTTGAATTTGAATTCTGCAACATCTGCACTTCATTTAGCACTAAAAGCAATTGGTTTGCAAGCAGGTGACGAAGTAATCATCCCAACAAACACATTTATTGCAACGGCTGAAGTGATTACTTACTTTGGAGCAAAACCAGTTCTATGTGATATTCACTACGCAAACCATAATATTGATGTTTCTAAAATTGAATCACTATTAACAAAAAATACGAAAGCAATTATACCAGTACATTTTGGTGGGTATCCATGTGATATGGATGAAATTTTGAATTTGTCAAATGCATACAAGTTAAAAGTAATAGAGGATGCAGCACATGCTTTACCATCTTATTATAAAGGAAAGACAATCGGTACTCTGGGGGACCTCACTTGTTTTAGTTTTTACAGTACAAAAACATTATCAACAGGTGAAGGTGGAATGGTTGTTACAAATGATAAAGAATATTCAAAGACTATTTCGATTAATCGTTTACATGGTATCAGTAAAGATGCGTGGAAGCGATATTCAAAACATAGTGATTGGTATTACGAAGTAGTAGATTTTGGATATAAGTATAATTCTACTGACATTAGTGCGTCGTTAGGGATTGCACAATTAGCAAAAGTTGACTGGATGAGAGATAAAAGAAAAAATATTGCCCAACAGTATTTAGATGGCTTATCTGATTCTTGTGTAATATTACCGGAATACAATCAAGATAACGAAACAAGTTGGCACCTATTTGTTATCAAGATAAACAATAGAGATGAACTATACCACCAACTAAAGAAAAATGGTGTTAGTACTTCAGTTCATTTTATACCAGTACATAAACATAAATATTATGGAAAAGAATTTCATTACGAAAATAATGATTATCCTATTGCAAATAAAGTATTTGAACAATCTTTATCATTGCCAATTTATCCATCAATGATAAAAGAAGAGATTGACTATATTATTAAATTGGTTAAAAAATATGCAAAGTAATAAAAAAGTAATTAATCGTTTCAGTTAATTATGAATAGAATAATTGCTGTTATAATATTTATATTTCTAATCCCATTATTTCTATTGGTTAGTTTGATTGTATTGCTGTTTTCAGGATACCCGATATTTTATAAACAAAAACGAATGGGAAAAGAAACAATTGCATTTAATCTATATAAATTTAGAACAATGAAACTAAATTCAGGCAGTGTAATTACACGAAATAATGATAATAGAATTACTGCTATAGGTCGCTTTCTTAGAAAAACAAAATTGGATGAATTACCCCAGTTATTAAATATCATAAAAGGAGATATCAATTTTGTTGGACCTAGACCAGAGGTAACAATTATTGTTACTGAGAACCCGAAATATTTCGGCTATTTGGAATTGGTCAAACCGGGAATAACAGATATCAGTTCTATAGTTTTCAAAAATGAAGCAAAATTGTTGGAAAGAAATAGCAATATTTCTTATGAACGGGATTTACTTCCTATTAAAACAAAATTAGTTGAACATTTAATTTCAATAAATTCTACTTTTGTGAGAACAATTCTAGTTGTATTAACTCCACTTTCATTACAGTTTTATTATACTACTTTAACAATAATAAGCAGTAAATTACTTCCTATGGATGATGATCTACGAAAGAAATTGAATCAAATTTTATCAGTTGAGGTATTTTAGAGAATGGCCAAGTTTTATTTTTTTAACAGATTGAAAGTCTTATCTCGTCGTGATAAACAGGTAATATTGATAATAGGAGATTTGATATTTCTTCCAGTATTTTTATGGATGGCTTTATCCTTTAGAACAGGAAATATATTCCCAATTCAAGAAATTAGAGAAGATTGGTGGATTTTTGTAGTTATTCCACTTACTTCAATACCTTTATTTATACACTTTGGTTTGTATCGAGCTGTTCTGAAATATATGGGAGTTCAAGTTATTCTTGCATCTATGAAATCAGTTACAATATCTACTTTATTGGTTGGTTTTGGAATGATGGTGTTGCGTGAAGGTTCTTTCCCTCGTTCAGTTATTTTCATTTTTTGGTTTATTTCTATCTTATCTATTATTGGAATGAGATACTTTGCAAAGTGGTTATTGTATAGTTTTGCAAATAATTATCATTCTCTAATCCATGTTGGTATTTATGGTGGAGGGGTTGCTGGAGCACAACTGGTTCAAGGATTGAAGCAAAGCAATGAATTTTTACCAGTAGCTTTCTTTGATGATTCCCAATCAAAACATCATACATTTATACATAACATTGAAGTATATTCTACTGAAGAACTAAAAAATATTATTAAAACAAAAGAAATTAAAGTAATTATTTTAGCTATGCCATCTGTTGAACGAAGGCGTATTAAGGAAATTCTAACCTTGTTAAAAGATTTTTCTGTAAAAGTAAAATCTCTTCCTAGTATAGAAAATATTTTAGATGGTAAAGTGAACATTGAAGACATACGAGAAATCGATATAGACGAAATCTTGGGCAGAGATGTTGTAGTTCCTGAAAAATCTCTGTTGAAAAAAAATATTTCTTCTCGAAATGTGGTTGTAACAGGAGCTGGGGGTTCAATTGGTTCTGAATTGTGTCGCCAAATTATTGAATTAAAACCTACTCGTTTGATATTATTCGAGAGGTCGGAATTTGCTCTATATCAAATTCATCAAGAATTATTGGGTAATGAAAATGGTGTAGAAGTAATACCTGTACTTGGTTCTGTAACCAATGAGAAAAAACAAACTGAGCTATTTACTACACAAAAAGTACACACGATATTTCACGCTGCAGCATACAAACATGTGCCTTTAGTTGAGATAAATCCAATTGAAGGAGTAAAAAATAATGTATTAGGAACTTACTATTCTGCAATAGCTGCAATGAAAGCAAATGTAAATACATTTGTTTTAGTAAGCACAGACAAAGCAGTTAGATCTACAAATGTTATGGGTGCTTCCAAAAGATTGGCAGAACTAGTTCTACAGAGTCTAGCTGAAATTCAATCAAAAACCTGTTTTACTATGGTTCGTTTTGGTAATGTTCTCAATTCAACAGGATCTGTTGTTCCATTGTTTAGAAAGCAAATCAAGAATGGTGGTCCATTAACTGTTACTCATCCTGAAGTTACTCGTTATTTTATGTCCATTCCTGAAGCAGTTCAACTAATTATTCAAGCTAGTACTATGGCTCGAGGAGGAGATGTATTTGTTTTAGATATGGGTGAACCTATCAAAATCTTAGACTTAGCAACAAAATTGATTTATCTTTACGGCTTTACTCCTGTCAGTAGTGAGTATCCAAATGGAGATATAGAAATAAAATTTACTGGATTGCGGTCGGGAGAAAAATTATACGAAGAATTAATTTTAGGTAATAATGTTTCAGAAACTGAACATCCTCAAATCATGAGAGCAGAAGAAGCAAAATTATCTTGGGATGTTATTCAAGATACAATCTCTCAAATTCACAAAACTGTAAACAATCTGGATGTCACAAAAATTAGAGAATTATTGGTCAAAATTGTTGATGGATACAATATTCATAAAAACAGATAAATATAAATGAAGATAATCTCAAAGAAAAATGCAATCATAAGTACTTTAATAATGTTGTTAACTTACCTTTTTTCTCAAAGTTATAACCTTGAAGGATTTATTTCAACACAATCTCCTGTAAATGAATTTATTAAATGGCAGGAGTTTTCATCTCCAAATATTTCTCATTCTTATATTTCTCCAGTTAAAGAGAGTCAAGTGATTAAATCTAATTACAAAGAGTTTTATCTAAAATACAGAAACATCAGTGATTTTTATTTTCGCGTAATACCTAAGTATTTCAACAATTCTGGTAACAAATCCTTTAGATTTCAGTTAAATGGGTCTATGAGGATTCCTATCTCTAGTCGATTATCTATTCAAAACGATTTTGCAATTGATAATAAAGGGGCAGAAAATCCACATTATATGGGTTTCCCAAGACCTACTATTGGAGAATGGACTGGATATATTCAACAGTCGATTTTGTGTTGGCAATTCACAAATAGTCATTTTCTTATTGGTAGAGGTAATTTTCAATTTGGTGCAATAAATTCAGGATTATTGTTAAATTCCAATCATCCACCTGCCGAGATAATATGGTGGCACATTAATAAAAATTCTATCACATTCGACTGGGGAACAGAATTTCTTGATTCAGTAAATCATAATAACCGATTTTTAACTTTCCATCGTATTGGTTATGAAAGTAAGCTTTGGCGCATAGGTTTTACTGAAGCGTCAATGGTGGCATATAATTCTCTTGGTACTTCTGAATTACGGTTTTTAATGCCATCTTCATTATTATTGGAAACTGAAGAAAATAGAGTAAAGAATACAAATTTAATGTGGTTGTTAGATTACATGTTGAAATTGAAAGGGTTAACAATTTTTGGTGAAATATTGATAGATGATTATGCATTAGATAATTTATCTCCTCATAAACTTGCAGGGAAAATTGGAGTTGGAAGTAAATTTGGTAAACTCCATTTATTTGTTGAATATGTTAGAATAAACCGATGGGTGGGAAATTATTCCACTTCAGAATTTAGATTTACAGAACATAATGTACTGATAGGTCATCCATTGGGACCTGACAGCCATTCTGCTGAAATTGGTATTTTTATACCAATTGATGAAAAAATAAGTCTAATGTTTGATATGATATGGCAGGAAGAAGGAAGCGGCTCAATTGATGAGCAATGGCCTGTTGAAGATGCCCAACATAATTTTGGATACGCAAATGAACCATTTCCATCTGGTAATATCAACAGCCTGTTTTCGGGAAATTTACAGATAGATTATTTCTTATCTAATAGAATTAAATCAACATTACAGATTAATCTTACTACTAAAGATACTCCTAAATATGGGTTTAGCTGTTCAGTAAATATATAGAATACAAATTTACAAATTAAACGGATATTTAATTATCAATCCAAAACCAATAATATCTGAAGTACCGCTCTCTACTTCATCTTCTTGATATTCTGGAGCACCTGATGATTCCTGAGCATAGAAATTTATTGCAATATCTACAGGACCTGTGTTTATTGGAAGAGTATAATCGACACCGAACGAACTAGTGATGTACATGCCTGAATATGATGATAAAGAAATTCCGAACCCTAGATCAATTCCAAAAAACATAAGTTCAGTTGAAAGTAACCCAAGTATGTTTATAAGATTATAGTCGTCATATATCTTTGCACTACCATCTTCATTATGGTAAGCCGACTCAAAACCTTTAAAAGTGGAATATCCAAGCTCACCTCCAAAGGAGATGTTCATTGGACCTAAATAAACATTGTATGGAGTATCTACTGTTAACCCAAAGTTAATACCTGACGAAAATCTATCTTTTAGATTAGCCCCAAATGGACTTGTTGTACCTAGATTTGCAGATAAAGTATAACCTCTAAAATTTTCTTCATTATCTTCAAATAACACACCATCATCAAAGACATCGTCATATTCAAACTCTTCAAGAAGTTCATCGAATTCTGTATCTTCAAATTCAAGGTCATCTTCACTTTCCTCAAGTTCTTCCAATAGTTCATCTTCAATGTCTAGGTCGTCTAATAAATCGTTATCTTCCTCAGTATTTTCTAAGTCCAAATCTTCAATGTCGTCAAATTCAAAATCTTCTAGATCAAGATCTTCATCTATTCCGTCAAAGTCATCAAATATATCTTCTGTTTCTGAGTCATCTTGAGCGATTGAAAGTTGTGGAGATAAAACAAAAACCGAAAAAAACACTAAAATTGCAAAGAACTGTATATTACTTAAGTACTTCATTGTGTTCCCTCTCTTTCTTAAATAACTGTGTGCACATAATGAATTTTACAAATAATCTCATTAGTTTCCAATATTTATCTTAAATAAATTAAATATCGCATTGACTAGAATAAATTACAAAATACCAAAATATTTCATTTGTTAATGATTTGTAAATTGGAATTACCTACTAATGAAATTAAATTATTGACCTTGTAATTTGAGAAATATAGCATGAATCACAACTTTAAAGTAAAAGTACTTCTTGGTGGAGCATCATCTGAAAGGGATGTTTCCATCCATACTGGTTTAGGAATTATAGATGCAATCGAGGGAAAATATCAGGTTGATACTATTTATTTAGAATCAGATATTACCGATTTACCAAACCAGCTTCTCGATGCAGATTTAGTTTTTAATGCACTCCACGGTGGTATAGGCGAAAATGGTGATTTACAATCCTTTTTGGATTTATATAACATCAAATATACTGGCTCTGGTCCAAAAGCATCTAAAATTGCAATGGATAAAAATTTGACAAAAATGATTGCAACTTCGAATGGTATTCCTACACCAAACTGGATTATAGTTAAAACTTCATTAGATGGTAAAGTAAGTTTAGATAATGGGAATTCTAATAAATTTAATTATCCGCATGTTGTCAAACCAAATAATGAGGGATCAACAATGGGATTGTCAATTATTTCTTCCAACTCAGAATTACAAGATGCTATTTCAAAAGCAGGTGAATTCACGAATGAGATAATGATAGAAGAGTACATTTCCGGTCGTGAAATTACAGTTGGAATTTTAGGGTATAAACCACTACCAATTGTTGAAATAATTCCAAATCATGACCTCTATGATTATACCTGCAAATACACACAAGGGATGAGTAAATACATTTGCCCTGCAGACTTACCAACTCAGTTAACTCAAGAAATTCAGGCTTCAGCACTAAAATTATACAATCTATTAGGTTGTAAACATTATGCTAGGGTCGATTTCAGATTAAATGAAAAAAATGAGTTTTATCTATTGGAAATCAATACTTTGCCAGGGATGACAGCAACCAGCTTATTCCCAAAAGCTGCAAAAGCTGCTGGACTTTCTTATTCTCAATTAATTGAAACAATTTTATATTTAGCATTGGATTAATAATGATCAAATTTTATAATACACTTCATCGAAAAGTAGAAGAATTTACATCAATCAAAGATAAAGAAATTCGTTTGTACACTTGTGGACCCACGGTTTATGATTATGCTCATATCGGAAATTTTCGAGCATATCTTTTTGAAGATTTAATGCGAAGATATTTATCATTTATGGGGTATAAAATCACTCATGTTATGAACATAACCGATATTGATGACAAGACAATTCGCAAATCAATCGAAGAGAAAAAAACTCTAACTGATTTCACAAAAAAATATGTTGAAGCATTTTTTGAAGATATCAAAACTCTAAATATTTTACCCGCTCATCACTATCCAAAAGCTACTGAATTTATTCCACAAATGATAGAAATGATTCAAGTATTGGTAGATAAGGGCTATGGTTATACTACAGATGATGGATCTGTTTTCTTCAAAATTAGTAATTTCCCCGATTATGGTAAGTTAGCAAATCTTAATCCTGATGAAATGAGAACGGGATCTCGCATTGAATCTGATGAATATGAAAAAGCTGAAGGAAGAGATTTTGTTTTGTGGAAAAGTAGAAAGCCTGAAGATGGTGAAGTTTATTGGGATTCTCCTTGGGGAGAAGGACGACCAGGTTGGCACATTGAATGCTCAGCAATGTCCACGCATTATTTAGGAACTCATTTTGATATTCATTGTGGTGGAGTTGATAATATATTTCCTCATCACGAAAATGAAATTGCACAAAGTTGTGCAGCAACCGGTGATAAATTTGTTAATTATTGGATTCATAATGAACATTTACTTGTTGATAATAAGAAAATGAGTAAATCATTAAATAATTTTCACACATTAAGAGATTTACTAAATAAAGGATATTCTCCTGAAACCATTCGTTATACAT
This sequence comes from Fidelibacterota bacterium, assembly GCA_014381725.1. Classification (GTDB taxonomy): domain Bacteria; phylum Fidelibacterota; class Marinisomatia; order SCGC-AAA003-L08; family JACNLC01; genus JACNLC01. The sequence continues at coordinate 24,791 of JACNLC010000059.1, forward strand.
TAATCTCAACTCTTTATCGTCAAAAACTGAACTTTACTTTTGAGAAACTAGAAGCATCTCAAAAAGCAATCAATCGTTTAAGAGAATTGAAAAGGCGATTAGAAACAGTTTCTAGTAATAGTGGAATAGACCTGCAAAACGAATGCAAAACTGTTATTGAAAACATTATGAAAATTTTGGGTGATGATCTAAATATTTCAGGTGCACTCGGAGTATTATTTACTTGGGTTGGAGATGTTTTTGGATTACTCGATCAAAATAAAGTGTCATCTACTGGTGCACAAAACGGACTAGAACTTTTGGACAAAATAGATACTATTTTAGGAGTTATCAACACACAATCTCATGATATTGATTCGAGCATTGAAGTATTAATTGCAAAACGAGAAACTGCTAGAAAAGAGAAAGATTGGGTGTTAGCTGATGAAATTCGTAATCAATTATTGGAAATAGGAATAATTCTAGAAGATACTCCAGATGGTCCAATCTGGAAGAAGAAGTAAGTTGCCGAAGAAAGCCGAAGAAAAAGGAATATAAAGCAGTCTAAATAATACAATGCAAAAAAAGTTAAATATTTTGTATTTCGTTATTGTTTGATATTTTAAATTCATCATACATTGCGGGGCTTTATCTTTGCCCATATTTAGGGTATTTGATTGGTGTTTGCTATGTGCCATTGTAGCTCAGTTGGCCAGAGCGGCTGATTTGTAATCAGCGGGTCGGGGGTTCGAATCCCTCCAATGGCTCATTTGTTTTTTGTTATATGGTTTATTTTGTTGGGTCGGTGGCCGAGTGGTCAATGGCAGCAGACTGTAAATCTGCCGGCGAATGCCTACGGTGGTTCAAATCCATCCCGGCCCACAATAGATTCTAGCGGGAGTAGCTCAGTTGGTAGAGCATCAGCCTTCCAAGCTGAGGGTCGCGGGTTCGAGTCTCGTCTCCCGCTCACTGCCTACATAGCTCAGGCGGTAGAGCACTTCCTTGGTAAGGAAGAGGTCACCAGTTCAAGTCTGGTTGTAGGCTCGAAGCTTGTTGGAAGCAGAAAATTTGGTTTGTAATAATAAAAAAGTAAAATGGAGGAAAATCCATGTCTAAGCAGAAATTTGAAAGAACTAAACCGCATGTCAACA
>JACNLC010000035.1 GCA_014381725.1 Fidelibacterota bacterium
TATCCGGTTGCATAATTGTGCTGAGCAATGAACTAATCATCCACAACGAAAATGCGTTCATCATCACAAAAAACACAGAAGCAACAATTGATAAAAATGCAATTACTTTGTATGGTTTAACAAATGATAATATTCTTAAATATAATTTCATAAAGGATATTTTCCATCTCCGACTCGTATGACTTTGTGTTTGTTTTGTGTCAAATCAACAATTGTTGAACCTTTAGAATTCTTAACAACTTGGTCTTCAAAAATGATGATATCAGGAAAATCAATTGCAACTTGACTAATATCATTTAACGGTTCAGTTCCGTGGCGATTAATGCTTGTTGTGATTATTGGTTTTCCAAGAGCTTTTACTAATTGAATTGGGAATGGATGCTTTGGGATTCTAATTCCTATTAAAGGAGAATCCAAAGTGATCAACGGAGATAAATCAGATTCCTTTTTCTTTAGTAGGACAGTATAAGGTCCAGGAAACAAATTTTTTATTTCAGCTTGCTGTGTATTACTCATTTCAGCATATTTGTGAATATCTTCGATATTTTCAAGAATAATGCTGAGGGGTTGAGTTCGTCCTTTAATATGATTCACTTTGTGTATTACATCAGTATTTGTTGCATCTACTCCAATACCGTAAAGAGTATCAGTTGGATATGCGATGATATCTCCATCTTCTAACAATGAGACTGCGTAATCTAAAAACTTATTATCAGCTGTATAAATCATACTTTTCTCCGCCACTTACGATGAAACCAGAAATATTGCTCTGGATATTCTGTCACTATTTTTTCCAAATCCGTTGAAATTTGTTGACTTACATTTGATATTAAATCGTCAGTATTTTTCATTGAAACCGATTGTTTCATCTCTCGGAGTGAAAGATGATACTTTAAATCACCCGATAATATACAAAATCCTGATAAAATAGGAATGCCTGTTTTATCATAAAAAATGGCTGCCCCTTTTGGAATTGATGTAGGTCTGTTAAAAAAGTTAACTACAACACCAGATTTTCCTGCAAACTGATCACTGACTAGTCCAAGGAATCCCTTTTTCAAACCTAAGAGCATTTTTTTTGTAGAATCTTTTTTATAAATAATTCTAATTCCGACCGATTCTCTCGCCCAAGTGAAAAACTTGTTTGCACCTTTATTTTTTTGAGATTGAGCGACCACAAGAAATGGAAAATTATTCAATCCGAATGCTGGACTGAACATTTCCCAATTTCCGATATGACCACTTACAATAATTCCATTTTTGGTGGATTTTAATAGTTTGATAGAATCTTCTTCAATTGTTAGGATATTTTCTAATTTCTGGAGTGTAAGAAAAGGTAATCGTAAGAAATCAATTAATACCATCCCAAAGTGAATATAAGTATTTTTGAGTATTTTATTTTTCTCTGTATCGGATTTATCTGGGAAAGCGATTGATAGATTTTTTAAAGCGACTTTTTTGCGTATCGGAATAAATTTCCAAACGAACCAACCAAAAGTTTTTCCAATTAGTAACATTATTTTTCTAGGGAAAAAAGCGATAATTCTGCTAATAATCCGAAGAAATATATAAGTCAAATATTCTGAGTAAGATAATCTCAATTTTGTGCCATCATTCCCGACAGAGAATTTACTTTATAATTGTAGTATTAGAACAACGAAAAATACAATTACTTTAAAAGCACAGCTTTAGTAACTTTTGTTTGATTATCTACTTTTAGATGAATCAAATATATTCCACTTGAGAATTCTGTTGCATCCCAAACAATTGAATGATAGCCTGCTTCTATATTAGTCTTGACCAATGTTTCAATTAATTGACCATTTACATTATAAACAGCGAGTAGCACAGAGCTTGGAGATGGTAGTTGATAACTAATAGTTGTTACAGGATTAAATGGATTTGGATAAACAGAACTGAGTATAAAATCGTTTGGTAATAATTCCAAATCATCAACAGAATTTTGTGGAATTTGGCTAACAAAATATCCATTTCTTAATAGATTATTACGATACATATTCCAATATCCGTCACTATAGCCAAGAGTTTTGTAATCAATGCTTTCTAAACCGTAAGAACTCCCTGTAAATATTTCTAAATCCCCATCATTATCAATATCAAATACAGAAGTTGAACCTGTAAATGTATTTTCTTCAGTAATTGGGAAGTATTCTACTAAGGTGCCATCTAAATGATATGCAAAAAGTTCGTTACTTTCGTTTGAGCAAATAATTTCTGGGATATTGTCAGAGTCTAAATTTGCAAAACTTGGTGATGTACTTACGGGATTGTTCAAATACTGAGGCCAACCAGAAAGCAGAGTTCCACAAATATCAACTCCATAAAGATACCCATCATCCGAACCAAAGAAAATAGCAGTTCCAAAATCATTAACATCCAAGAATGACGGAGATGAATATATATCTCCACCAGTTGGAATTTCAAACCGAATCGAACCATCAGAATTTATTGCGTAAAACGAATCATCTTTAGAACCAAAACAAATAATTTTAGTTCCATCGATATCCAAAATTGAAGGAGCAGATCTAATGTCATTATCTACGGAAACCGGAAATCCATCGGCGATTGTAGCATTATCATAAATCATATAAAGATTCCCGTCATCAGTCCCAAAAACGATATCAGATTTTCCATTTTCATTGAAATCTGCAAGAGCCACACCTCGTTGGATTTTCTCATTTATTTCGTATGGGAATCCTTCTACATTAGTTCCATCGTGATTTATAGCATATAACCATCCAGGTGAAGAATATCCGCCAAACACAATTTCCAGTTCAGCATCATCGTCTATATTTCCAATGGCTGGAGTTCCCATCAACCATTGACCGTTGCCATCAAGATCAGTATTGTAATCAGTAATGATGTTTGCATTGCTATCTAAAATGTATAAATGTTTACTTTTTGAAGTAATTATAATTTCAAATTCTCCATCAAGATTTAGGTCTGCTACCGCAGGAGACCCCCAAATTTGATTACCTGTATCAAACGGCCAGTTTGGTTGTTCTGTACCGCCAGTATCAATCAAATGGACTAATCCATCATTATCTCCGAAGATAATTGAGTGATTACCATTTCCATCAAAATCAACAACTGCTGGAGAAGTTTTGATTTGATTATTTGTTGCAAACGGAAATCCAGATTGATCCAAAGAAATTTCTAAATCAAAATCCATTTCATCCACATAATCCATCAATCCGTTATCGTCAAATTGCGCGGTGATTTGGAGTGTAAACGGAATATTCCCAAGCTCAATATCAGCTGGAATTGAGATTTGTATCTCAGAAATTGTAGTTTCTCCTGCATCAAGATTTTCGAAAGTAATTTCACTATTTGGAATTTCAATTGTAGAAGTTGTTGTTAAATATCCTGCAATGTTTGTTGCTAAAATATCTGAAGAGTAATTTTCCAATTCGATGTGCAAAGTAATATTTTCACCAGGATTTGGGATTTCATCACCATCACCATTATCTGTAATAGATTGAAGTTTTGCGTTTAGAAATAAATTAGTAAAGGAGAATTCAATAATTTCTTCTGCTTCACCGATATTCATCAAACTAAGCCCACCTGGAGATCCATCTGTTAAAAAACAAGATGGATTAGTAGAATCATTAATTTGAATTCTTCCTGTTGATGCATTAAACGGTGCTTGTCCAAAACTGCCGTTACTTGTTAAGGTTCCGTTTACTCGATACAAATAAACTTCGTCTGGTGGACCATCAGCGTTTCCGTCGCCAACAGTCGTATTGATTCTGTAAACTAAAAGACCGTTATCATCACCGGGAGTATTGATTTCATAAATTCCTTCTTTTACTCGATATTCTACAACAAAATATTCTGTATCTGAATTAGGAGAAGGTATTTTGAAACAGTTATTGTCAGGATTAGTTAGTGGTTGCATAAAATAATATCCTGATGTTGAAATTTCAGGGATTTCAGGAATCCAATCACCATATTTCCATTTCATAAATGCACACATATATTGAGGTGGGTCGGAAGATTGTTCCATAATATCCCATCCGCCAACGGCATTTGGAGATGTATTATCATAATAGTGATAAAGGTCTGGTGCACCGAGTGTATGAAAAAACTCGTGACAAATAGTCCCGACGGTAAAATATCCACCAGTTTCCATATTGAAGTTGTAATCGCTAACCAATTCATCGTTGATATAAACATCGTAAGTATTCAATGACCAACGATGCGGCCAAAGTAAGGATGCCCAAGCTCCAGGAGCTCCATAAATTAAAAATGAAACATTATCAACATATCCATCATTATCAGAGTCAATAATCAAATCTTCAGAGACTTCTGACTCAATAAATTCAATTGCATTTTTCAAAAGAGTATGCTCTCTATATTTTCGTTCGTCACTATTTTGATAACCATTTGGATTTGTAACTCCGTTGAATGGTTGATAATAACTACGAGGTTCTGCATCTTGATAGGACAAACTTTCTTCCAAAGAGCATTGAGGGAAATGAGGTGTGTTAATTTCTAACACTCCGTAAGAAACTTCATCATAATAATCAATTAAAGATGGACCATCAACTTGATTGTAAACGGCATCATAATATGAGCGAGGGTTTGAAAATTCTTCTTCGTCATTAAATCGAACAAAAATATTCAGATTGGTTACTATGCCGGATGTTGGTGCATCTCTATCAATTAAATTTGATTTGAAATTCTGGACTCGATTACGATATTCGGTTTCTGATATTTTGACCCATTTCTGTAGATTTTTTGTAGAGGGATCATCAACTATTGGTCGATATTGTGATGGTTTGAGAACACCATCATCTTTTTCAGCAAAATAGAAATATCCATCAATCTCACTTTGAATAATGGTATATCCATTTTCGTCGTGAATCCAGTTAAAAAATTCATCACCTGACGCAAAACAGTTGATTTCAGTTCCATCAGGTTGATTAACAGTAGTAGGCATATTTGTTACATAAACTGCATAATTTGCAGAGAGAAGAATTACCATCATCCAATATTTTAAGTTAGTTAGTTTCAAAAAAACCTCCAAGTTTATTATTTTATTTAATATTCAGTTCTTCAAATTTACAGAAGAAAATAGAGAGAAAAATAATGTTGTTTTGTTTCAGTATGTTTCAATAACAAATAAAAAAATATTGTCTGTTATATGAATAGCATTTGCATTGATAGTTATCAACTCTGTAATTTTACAGGCTTGAATAATAGTTGAATTATCGAGGTATAGCGCAGTCCGGTTAGCGCACCTGCTTTGGGAGCAGGGGGCCGCAGGTTCGAATCCTGCTACCTCGACGACATAAATGGTGACTGTAGTTCAGTTGGTTAGAGCACCTGATTGTGGTTCAGGATGTCGTGGGTTCGAGTCCCATCAGTCACCCAATCCTAAAGAGCATTCCTGCTCTTTTTTTGTTTTGTGACCTACGCCATTTGCATTTATGGTGCATCTATGTTAATTTATCGCCAATTAGGAGGAAGAAATATGGGTTCTAAAAACGAACAAGAAAGACGAAGAGCTGAACGAACACTTTTACAAAGTGAAGTGATATTATTTGTTGATACTACTAAATCTGAATCTGTTGATGTATCTGATACCGGAATTTGTTTAGTAACTGAACAACCAATTATGTTTAATGTTCTAAGAAATAATGATGGGAAAATAATTGAAAGTAAAGCCCAGCTCGCCTGGGTTAATAAAACTGGTGATAGAATGGTTTACGGACTAGAATATATCGAAAAATCTGAATAAAGTTGAAGACAGGAAACACGAGGATTACAATTTCTAATTAACCTAATTTTTCAACAAATATTCTATATCTAGTATCCAACTCCCAGCACTAAGACTATCTCACATATTCATTATGAAATTTAATCCACTGCGGTAATACTTCTTGCAACATATCTTTCGGTGGTAAAAACGCAATTCGAAGATGATGAGTTCCAGATTTTTGTCCAAATCCAGAACCGTTGACAGTAGTTAGTCCGGTTGTTTTAAGTAAATTCATACAATAATCAAAATCAGTAGTTTCAGCAGGAATTTTATTTAATCTTGGGAACAGATACATTGCCCCAATCCGCCCGAAGCATTCGACTCCATCCATCTGTGTAAAAGCATCTTTTATAATCAACGCCTTTTCGTGTAGTTCATTAAGAATATTCTCTTTTTCGCTGTTAAAAAGCAATGAAGATGTTGTCCCATTTAGAGGTGGTGTAACCATCATATAAACCATTGCTTGTCCAACTGTATTAGAGCACAAATTCACCGATGCTTGCTTGAATAGAACATCAACGAAAGGAATGTCAAATCCATAAACTTTTGGTGGATTTCTTACTTCCAAATAACCACCCCGATGTCCACATTCACCATAAAATCCTTTTGATGTACTATGCAGACTAAATAACGGAATATCAGTTCCACGAATTGCTTCGGCAAATGAAATAAATTCTCCGCCATATAAATTTTCTTGATAAACTTCATCAGCGATGATGGCAAGATTATTATCATTTGCAAAACTTACAACTTCGCGAATACTTTGTTCGTCCAAAATTGCACCAGTTGGATTTGCAGGATTTATAACAACAATTGCTTTAAGATCTACACCGTTATTAATTGCATTTTTGTATGAATCATCAAGAATTTCACGATTAAGAGACCAATCGTCATCTTCGTTAGGATAGTAATTTACTTGAACTCCACCGCATCGTTTAATAGTAGCAGAATAAAGTGGATATTGTGGAATCGGAATCATAATCCCATCATTTTCGTTGGTGATGAGTAATTCCAAAATGTTCTTAGCACCTTCACTAGCACCATCAGTCATAAAGATATTATCTGGATTTGCAGGAACACCGATTTCGGAATTAACTCCATCTCGCTTATCAATATATTTTGCGATATTCTCTCTGATAAACAAAGGACCTTTACTATCGGTGTAAGCACCCATTCCAGTTTCCATTTTGGAAAGAAAATTTTCGCAATATTCAAGAACATCTTCAGAAATCAACTCTATTCCATCTATTGTTGATAAATTGTTTAGGTTTCGCTCACGAGAGATAAGTTCAGTATTTTCTAATAATCCCAATACTTGACGATAAAAAGTTATGGGTTTTTGTCCTAATGCTTGTGGGTTACCGATATTACAAGGAATTGTTTTCATACCTTGTTTTCTTAAAACCATTGCTCTTTGTGGAATTGGTCCACGAACGGCATATTCCATTTCTACGATATTTTGATTTACTTTTATTTTCCAAGACATATTTGATTCCTTTTCTATAAAAATATGTGTTTGATGAACCGAAAATTTATCACTATTTTATGTACTCTGTGAAAGATATAAATTCACAGTTTTTACCATTTGTAAAGTAGAATACGATCAAAGAGAATAAAATATGAAAAATACTATTGCTCATTACTCACAACTTGTTATGCCAGACCATTTGAACAATGTAGGCACATTATTTGGTGGACAGATGATATCTTGGATGGATATTGCTGCTGCCAAAGCCGCTTACAGGTTTTTGAAAGGAACAGATGCTTGGGGAGCAGTAACTCGGGCTATAGATAAAGTCGAGTTTAAAGAGTCAGTTGTATCTGGGGAATGGGTAAATTTTACAGCAACTGTAATTGAAGCAGGTCAGACATCGTTGAAAATTCAAGTTGATGCTATTGCTGAGAGTCACAAATCAAATGAACGATTAGCTTGTTCTGCTCTAATTACGATGGTTGCAGTTACAAAAGATTTACAAGGTAATTTTATCAAATGTAAACACAGTAAAAGTTTAGAAAAAATATAAAGGACAATATGAAAAATTCTATTTCAACAAAGAATATTAATTCTTTCAAAAATACTTATAATTCAGAACCACAACATAAAATCACACGAAATGCTTTAACACAATCAAAAATTCAAGATGTGGCAATGAATTGGGACGCATTTAGTCTAATAAATCACGAGTTTTCAGATGTTGTTGATGGTGAAATGAAAAAAGTAACTAATCAGAAACAAAGTGGTAGATGCTGGGGTTTTGCAGGTTTGAATTTGATGAGAATTGCTCTCTCCAAGAAATATAAATTGAAACAATTTGAATTTTCACAAAATTATTTTATGTTTTGGGATAAGCTGGAAAAATCTAATTATTTTTTGGAAAACATTATTAAAACTCTTGATGAGACTCGTGACAGCAGGATTGTTATGCATCTCGTTAGTAATCCAATTGAAGATGGGGGGCAATGGGATATGTTTGTAAACTTGATTGAAAAATACGGAATTGTACCGCAAACTGTTATGCCAGAGAGTTATCATAGCAGTCAATCAGGAATGATGAATAGGTTGATCACTCGCAAGTTGCGTGAATACGCTTGGATTTTAAGAGAAATGCACTCGAAAGGAAAGAAGATTGATAAATTAAGAGCAGAAAAAGAAAAAATGCTCGAAACGGTTTACTCAATGTTGTGCGTACATTTGGGTACTCCACCAGAAAAATTCGATTGGCAAGTTCGAAATAAAGATAAAGAATTTGAACGATTTGAGGGTATAACTCCTCAGCAATTTTACACAGAATTTGTTGATATCAACTTAAAAGATAAAATCTGTTTAATCAACTGTCCAATGGATGATAAAAAATATGATGAATTATACACAATCCAATATCTTGGTAATGTAATAGAAGGACAAATTGTGAAATATATCAATCTAACTTCTGAGCAATTGAAAGAATATGCTATAAAATCAATCAAAGACGGAGAAGGTGTGTGGTTTGGTTGTGATGTGGGGAAGATGTTCCATCAAAAACTTGGTATAATGGATATGGATTTATACGATTTTGATTTACTTTATAAAACTGAATTCAAAATGGATAAAGCAAAGCGTTTGGAATACGGCGATAGCTTAATGACTCACGCGATGTTGTTAACTGGAGTTGATATCAAGAATGGAAAAAGTCTAAAATGGCGCGTAGAAAACAGTTGGGGAGATAAAATTGGTGATAAAGGATATCATTTAATGTCCGATAAATGGTTCGATGAATATCTATATGAAATTGTGATTGACAAAAAATATCTTTCAAAAGAGGTACTCGAAATCCACGACAGAAAACCAATTGAATTAGCATCTTGGGACCCAATGGGAGCACTGGCGAAATAATTTGTAATAATTAACAATCTGTTAAAGGAGAAATACAAATGTCAGACAAGAATAAATATAACAAAATAGGTGGTAACTTTTTTGCTGGATTTATGTTTTTAGGAATCGCAATTGGTTTTCTTCTAGGTCATACTGTTGTAGGGTCACTCGCTGGTCTGGGAATTGGTTTCATCATAATGGGATTGTTGCAATTGAAAAATGATTAAATTTATTTTAACATTCTCCAAATTCTGAACGCAACAGTTAAAATAAATACTCCAATTCCGATAGATATTGCTGCCAAAATTGCAATTATTAATTCCTTGAGTAACAAAATTAGTAAACCAATACCAACAAATACCCCACCGACTTTAGCTACAGGTATCCAAGATTGATTTCTTTTTGGGTCAAAATACTGTGAAAATGATTCAAACATAATGACTTTCTATTTCGTTAATTGTTAAAAGTTTCATAGTTTATTTAGAAATATTAGTTAAAGAACGATCCCAATCTTGCTATGAAACGAGTTACAATTACAACTGGTGAATCGTGTACATCATTCAATTTATCAATTTCTCGATTGATTTGTGTTAGCTCGCCCTTATCCAGCCAAAATCCTCCACAATCATCGCAATGGTCAATATGAATATGTGCTAATACATTGAAATTAATTTTTTTCATCACAACATTGCATTTTGGACATTCCAAATCGTTTAGTTTTTCAGGATGCTCGGGATGAAGTGACGAAAACTCAATATCACCATCAATTGGATGAGCAATCTTATTGAGCTCGTATCGTTCTAACCAATGTCCTCCGCAATCTGAACATTTATGTACATTGGTTTCTTCAATTATTACTGTTTCTAGTGGTATATTGCATCTCGGACAAATCATATCAAAACCAACTTTTAATTTCAGAATCTGTCGGGAATTTGTTAGTCTTCAATCTAGAAAATACAAGTACTCCATCAGTTTCTACTTCAAACGAACCACTTCTTGGAGGTTTAGGGTTTCCTGTAATTTCAACATCTGGCTTAATGGATTTTATAGTATTTGACACACGGTCAAATTCAGGATGATAGTTTCACATTACGCAAAATTCGATACTTATTTTCATCTTCTTGCCCCTTTCAAAATTATAATATTCTTAATGATTCCAATATTCCCCAAATAGCTGGAATAAACAAAATCCAACCAATAATTTTTGTGATAAAATCCACATCGTAGTTTCCTGTTCTTCTCCAAATCAAACTTACACCTACAATTGCCAAGCCCACAAAAAACATAAATAAAATTGTTCTTCCCATACCAAAATTTGAGTAATAATGAGGTAATTTACAAAATCATTTCAATTTTTCTTTTTCGTATGGATTAATTCGTAAAAAGTTTTATCATCAGAGTGTGAAATTAATTTGATTGTATCTTTTTCTTGTAAAGGTCCATTTAATGATAGCCACTTTCTCATACCTTTCATGATAAATCCATCTGCTGTTAAATGAGTTTGTATGTTTCCGATATTTGTTCCCAATACAAAGTTAACTGCTGTTGGTGGGAAAAAAAATCTAAATTCCACAGGAACATAAATGCGGTTATACATGTTCAAACTGAGAGTATCTTTCGGAATAGGAAACGAAACTTGATTTATGTCTTGCGGAACGGAATCCCAAAGATCTGTTTGTTCGATGTGAGATTTTGAGTGAATACTGATTTCAACCTCATCACCATCGTGCAATTTATACCGGTCAACAACGATTTTAGGCAACCGAAAAATAAATTGATTTCTAATTTTTTGCAATTTTACTCGGATTAATTTCATCTTTTCTATCAAAATCCTATATCGAAACTATTAAATAGTCATATCTTATTCAAAGGTTTTATTTAGAAAAAATATGTATTCAGAATATAAAGTCATAAATAAACAGTTTATTGAGAAGGTGTTAGCCGAGAACAAAAACGCATCTCGACGCTTTGTGGAGCTTACAGAATCTCACATTTATGGTGCAATTCATGTTTTTGGTGGATTATCTCAAGATGAAATCAATGATATTTTCCAAACAGTATTTGTTAAACTTTTTGAGGATAATAAACGAAGAATCAGAAACTGGAATCAAAAATCTAAGTTTACTACCTATTTGTACCGTATTGTCATAAATATCGTTAAGGATTATCTTGGCTCTTCCAGATTTAAGCAAGAAATGAAAAATTTAAGCAGTTTATCTGATTCCAATGATGATAGTTCGCGAGATATTGAGGAAATTCTATCTCAAAAAGATTCTGATGCGTTTGATTTAATCACATTACGGATGGCACTAATAAGACTAAAACCTGATGAATTAGAAGTTGTTCAATTGTATTACTTTAATGGACTAAAAGAACGAGAAATTTCAGAGAAATTGGGGAAACCAATCAATACAATAAGTAGCTTAAAAAATCGTGCAATCAAAAAAATAAGAAAATTTATGGAAGAAAATTAGAGGAGTTATCGTCTAATGAGTGAAATGGAAAAAAAAATAGAAAAACAATTAAAAAAATTAGGTGGACTTTTAAAGTCAGAACCACAAGAGAAATTACTTTCAGAAGATCAAATACTAGCATTTGTAGAAGATCAGTTAAATGGAGATGACCTACAAAAGGTTGAGAAAATAATAGTACAAAATCCCCAATTTTGTGAAGAAATATTTGCACTACGCAAAATTGTTAGTGAACGACCAAAGCAACAACCATCAAAAGAATTGCACGAAGCAGTTCTCAAAAACCTCAACTTATCTAAATCCTATTTAATGGAAATTGTGATAAACATATCTAAAGAAGTAATTTCTGTTCTGAAAGGAGATAATTTTATTCCAGATAATTTGGCACCAGTTTCAGCAAGTCGTGGGATAAAAGACTCTCTAATTGTATTTCGTTCTGAAGTATCTCCGTATTTTGTTTCGTGTCAAATTCACCCTAAAGATGACAAACAGTTAATTCATTTCTCTTTGGAAAATGATGAAGGTGAGAAATTGAGAAATGGTAGATTTATTATTAAACAAAATGATAATAAGATACTAGAAGTGATAACTGATAAAACAGGATCTACGGAGCGGAAAGATATTCATTTTGGAGAATATGAAGTGGAAATTTCAATTGGAAAAGAAATATTAGGAGCAATAAAAATAAGTATTTCTAAATAGTTAAAAATAGCATATTTTTGAGAGGTGTATCGGCTAGAAGTTCAAAAGATTGATAACAAAAATTTGCGTGTCAACTTTCAAGAAGATGATGCGCGTTCTGCGTTTAAAGAATATCAATCTGTAGATTTCTCCCTTCTCAATCCATATTTTGATATTTTACTTGAGCAAATTCCACAAGAATATTTACAAAATGGATCGTCTGTTGAACAATATCAAAAACTGAAAGACAAATCTCTTTCTCTTTTTCAAATATTATTTTCCGATATTGGTGATAGGATTAGAGAATGTTCTAATACTAAATCTCCTAAAAATCTTCAGATTGTAATTGACGAAGAAATAGCTCATATACCTTTTGAAATTTTGCACTCAGGTGAGAACTTTCTCTGGGAAGGTTTTATCATTAATAGGCAAATTGCAACATCCTCATTTAATCAGTCTCAAACAAATAAAGAGGATTTAATTTCCTCTACAATATCTTTAGTAGGGAATCCCTCTGAAGATAGTGAAATTGACTCATCAATACGAACCGAATTGTTGGATTTAAATGAAATATTGGATGATGTTACAGAAGTTAATGGCCCACATTTTGGGAGAGAAATCAATCAATATCATTTAACAGAAATTTTAAATACTTCTGATATATTTCATTTTTCAGGTCATTTTCGAGTAAACGAAAATAGGCAAACAGGTTGGGAACTTGCAGATAATCAGTTTTTTACGACGAGTCACATACACAAAATGAGAAAAGTCCCACGATTTATTTTTAGCAATACTTGTGGAGAGCAAAATGGAATTTCTACTAACGGATTTATTCGTGAGTTCTTGAATAGTGGTGTACAAACTTATCTTACAGCTATAGGCAAAGTTCCTACCGATGAAGCAGGATTTTTTAGTAAAGAATTTTATCGTTCACTGATTAAAGGAAAAACAGTTGGAGAGTCTGTTTATCATTCCAAAAAAGAATTAGTAAAACGATACGGTATATCAAATTTAGCTTGGATGTTTTTCGCTCTTTATGGTAATGGGAGTTTAACTCTCTTTCCAAAACTCAAATACAAGAAAAAAATCAAATGGCAAGGTGCTGTTTTAAGCTTGATGTTGTGTTTTGGATTGATAACAGTCTTTAATTTTTCAAAAGATTATTTTCATACAGAAAGTTTAATAGTTTCAACACATCCATCAAATTCAGAGATATTAATTGATGGTCAAATGTTAGGTTGTTCACCATTAAAAGTATCTGTAAAAAAGAATCAATCAATTTCAGTGATAAAAGAAGGGTTCGATACTTTATATTGCCATCTTGATAAAGTAAATGAAAGATGGGGTCTTGTAATTGATGGAAATTATAATGGTATAGTTCAAAAATCAGATGTTAGTAGGATTTTACCAGTATATACAAGTGATGAATCTATTCCGATGATACCAAACAATTTACACACTATTCTGTTTGAGAATATAAATAGTTCGGTTATAATACACAGATCCAGCATAAAGTTCAATGGGAAAGCTGTTAAACTTGCTGTTGATAAATATCCACACCGTTACCTAGTTATGCTTAATGGGAAAGAATTTAATAGTAGATTCACAGTGCAAAGTGATACAACAATTACAAAATCGGATATTTTAGAATATTGGAATCCTACATTATAAAAAAATCCCGACGAAATGTCGGGATTTTTCTGTGAGGAGAAAGTCCGGTAAGGGGACTTTCAAGCAAATTAGTTATTTAGTTTCAATTACCAAGCTCACACTTTCAGGAGCTGGTTTGACTTCCTGAACTTCCTCTTCTTGTTCTTCTTCATCCTCTATTGGCGTGTCAATAACTGAGAACAGTTTTGTAGCAAGAACAGTTCCAAGTTTTGTTTGTACTTCAACAGACCAATCACCAACCCAAATAGGATCAAGATATTTTGAACTCCAAGTTCGCCATCTAGGAGATTCACCTATAGATAAGGCAACCTTTGCAATTTCTTCATCACCAAATTTATACACGTGGAAAATTGTATCCATCTTAGAAGATTTTACAACTGTGTGTGTATATATTTTTTGAGATGATAGCTCAATGTTTTCTAAATCATTAACTGGTTCTCGATCAATAATATCCGTACAAACAGATAGTGTTACTATTTCAGGTTCGATAATCTTTTCTTCAACAGCTTCCTCAGTATAACCTTCTTCAGATTTTCCTTGTAGTTCTTCCATTGTATAATGATCAACAATCGGTTCTTGGAATTCTGTTGTTTTGTCAATTACTTTTATCTGAGATTGAGTTGTTTCCACATCTTTACAAGCGTGAGCCATTAAGAGTAATGCAGTTACAACAACTACTGTGATTATTAGGTTTAATGTGTTTTTCTTCATTTTTTATCCCTTTCGTGTTATTAAAAAATTCAGTTTCCGAAAATATGACGAACTTAAGTTTGATTTTCTTGCAATAAATTATAAGATATTGAATTTCACTTCGTAACTTTAGCAATGATATTACACAGTTAATTAAGTAAAATAGGAGAAGTTATGTCACAAAAAATACAGTTCGGAGATGCAGATATTGTGATTCCGGAATTATCACTAAAAAAAATAGGGAGTATTGTTGTTATAATATTAGTAGCAATTTTCTTATTTTCTTCTTTTTATACTGTCAATGCAAATGAGAATGGTGTGGTTTTGCGTTTGGGGAAATATTCCTCGACAACATCACCAGGTTTACATTTCAAAATACCATTTGGAATTGATAAAGTAGAAAAAGTAAAAGTGGATTATCAATACAAGCAAGAATACGGCTTTAGAACAGTTAAAGCAGGTGTTCGGACTCAATTTTCTAAACGGAAATATGAGTATGAATCTTGGATGCTAACAGGTGATTTGAATATTGCTGAAGCGAAATGGATTGTTCAGTACAAAATTAAAGATCCTGTAGCTTATTTGTTTAATACTCGCGATGTTGAAAATACAATTAGAGATGTTTCTGAGGCGACGATAAGATTGATGATTGGTGATCGTTCATTCAACGAAGCAATGCAATCAGAGAGGGTAGCTATCGCTCAACAGTCAAAAGTTCATATGCAGGAAATCCTCGATAAGTACAATACAGGAATTTCAATTCAATTGGTACAGCTTCAAGGAGTTCATCCACCTGAACCAGTAGCAGATTCTTTCAATGAAGTCAATCGTGCAAAACAGGAGCAGGAAACTCTGATAAATGAAGCTCGACAGGCATACAATAAAGAAATCTATCGTGCTGAAGGTGAAGCAGAAAAACTAATAAATGAAGCCGAAGGATATGCAATTGAAAGAACTAATAATGCAAAAGGTGATGTTGCTCTGTTTAAGGCAGTTTTAAAGGAATATAACAAAGCACCTACCATTACAAAGGATCGGTTGTTTTTAGAAACTATGAACAAAGTTCTTGGCAAAATTCCAAATAAAACTATCATAGATTCTAAACTCGAAAGTATTTTACCACTATTAAATCTTGACGGAAAGGGGAAAAAATAATGAAGAAGATATTTTCTCTAATTATTGTTTTTATTTTACTAATTGTAGGTTGGGGTTCTCTGTACATTTTAGATGAAACTGAACAAGCAATTGTAGTTCAATTTGGTAAACCAGTTGGCGAACCAGATACAACTGCAGGACTACATTTTAAAGTTCCTGTGTTGCAGAATGTTATAAAATTTGACAAGCGACTTTTGGAATGGGATGGGGCAGCGACTGAAATTCCAACAAATGACAATAAGTACATCTTTATTGATACTTTTGCTCGTTGGAAAATTTCTAATGCTCTGCAATTCTACAAATCTGCTAAAAATGAAATGATGGCTCAATCTCGTTTGGATGATATTATTGATGGTGCAGTGCGTGATGAGATATCTAACAGAGTTATGGCTGAAATTATTAGGTATTCGGACAGAAAAATTAAAGTTGAGGAAGAAGAAACTAACAAGGAAGTATTGGCTGATGATACACAGGATACTAAATCCGAGAACTATTCTGGAGCTAGATTAGAAATTATCGAATCGATTTTAAATAATGTTGCAAGCAAATTGACTGAGTTAAATCTTGGGATTGAAGTTCTAGATATTCAGATAAAACGAGTTAATTACAATCAGCAAGTTCAGAGTAAACTGTTTAGTAGAATGGTGTCTAAGCAAAATCAGATTGCAGAAAAGTATCGCGCTCAAGGGCAAGGTAAAAAGCAGGAAATTCGTGGAATGCAAACTCAACGAAAAAAGGAAATCCTGTCAGGTGCTTATCTGAAATCTCAAAAAATTCGGGGTAACGCTGATGCCGAAGCAGTCAAAATTTATGCTGAGACTTACGGACAATCTCCTGAGTTTTACAAATTCATCAAAACTTTAGAGACTTATGAAAATACTTTGGATTCATCAACGAATTTGATACTATCTACAGATAACGAATATTTGAAGTATTTGGGTAAAAAATAAGTTTTAGAGAAGTTGAATTATGGGACTTATTGCAAGGGAAATGATACAAAATAGTTCAAATAAAAAAAAGAGCCCGAAAAACAAGTTTCTCGGGCTCCCGCCTTCTCACCTCGCCGTCCCTTGCCACATAAGTAGCACGAGGTGATATCTTCTGATGACCAAATGTAGCAAAATATCATTATACGAAACAACAAAAATATCAAAAAAATAATTTCTTGTTTTAATACTGTTATCTTTTTGATATTTGTCTCTCAAAGAAACTGTAATTTTCTTAAAGTCAGGATAATTTGTTAAATTAATCTGCAATGATAAAGGATTGAGTACAATGAAAAATAGACAAAGTGATCGCAGACAGGGCGATAGAAGAAAACAACAAATCGCTGTTAAAATTAACCGCAGAGGGCAAAGCAGACGAACTGGTTTAGATAGACGAAAAAGACGGTCAATTCTACCTAAATTTATCCTTGAAAATTATGACAATAGTAATTTCAATGGTAAATTTCTTGCCACCACAATGTTTATAGATATTTCTGGATTTACTAAAATGACCCAGATACTTATGAAAAATGGAAAAGAAGGTGCGGAAATTCTGACTCAAGTTATTAACGAAGTATTTACCCCTTCTATTGACGCTATTTACAATTCAGGTGGATTTATTTCCACATTTGCAGGTGACGCTTTTACTGCAATATTTCCAATTGAAAAAACTAATTCTAATGAAACACTTTTAAGTGCAAAAAAAATTAATGACATATTTATCGAGATAGGAACTCAGAATACAAAATTTGGGGATTTTGAATTATCAGTAAAGATAGGACTGTCATCAGGAAATGTAGAATGGGGGATTATAGAAAATGATATCCAAAATGCATACTATTTTAAGGGAAATGCAATAGAAAATTCTGCTGATAGTGAACATAAATGCCAAAAAGGTGATATTGTAATTGACGAAAATATATTCAAGAAACTTGATTCAGAAATTGAAAGTATTGAGCTTGGTGATGGTTACTATAAAATAACAAATCTAAAATTCAACAAAACTTCATTCGTTCCTAAACCCGTTAAAAAAAATCAGATTGATGTTTCTAGTTTTATTCCGCAGTCTATATTGGATTTGAATACTCAAGGAGAATTTAGAGATATTGTATCTTGTTTTATTTCGTTTAATGAAAATAATTTTGAGAGTTATATTTCGCAAGTAATATCTCTTGCTGACCAATACGGTGGATTTTTTAACAAAGTTGATTTTGGAGATAAAGGTGCCGTTGCATTGATTCTGTTTGGCGCTCCTGTTGGGTTAGAAAAAGCAATTGAAAGAGCGTGTACTTTTGCATTGGCTATCAATAATCTTGATGGATTTTCAATGCGAGCTGGATTGACTTTTGGAACGGTATTTGCAGGAATTATAGGAAGTGAAAAAAGATGCGAATATACTGCTTTAGGAATGGGAGTTAATCTGTCAGCAAGATTTATGATGAGTGCAAATTGGGGAGATTTATACCTAGATAAACATATCAACTCAAACATAGAAAATAATTTCAAAACTGATTTTTTATCCGAACAGCATTTCAAGGGTTTTGTTGCCGATATTCCAGTTTATTCTTTAATAGGCAAAATAGAACAAACTTCTGAATTGTCTTTCGAAGGTAAATTGTTTGGAAGGCAAAAGGAACTTGACGAACTCAATAAATATATAGAACCATTAAATAATGGTAAATTTGCTGGAGTAGTATATGTAGATGGTTCTGTTGGAATTGGGAAAAGTCGTATTGTTAATGAATTAAAAAAAGCCCAAGATTTATCAAATTTAAACTGGTTTTCGTTTCCTTGTGACGATATTTTGAGAAAAAATTTCAATCCAGTAATAAACTTTCTAAAGAGATATTTTGAGCAATCAGTGAGTAGTTCAGCAATTGAGAATAGAAATAATTTCGACAATAAATTAGAATTATTAATACAATCTCTAAATGACGAATTGCTCTGCGAAGAACTTAATAGAACTAAATCGTTTTTGGGTGCATTGATTGGCTTGAGATGGGAAAGTTCACTTTTTGAACAATTGGATGCAAAAGGAAAATATGTAAACACATTATTTGCAGTTTCAAACTTAATTAAAGCTGAGAGTTTAATAAAACCTGTTATTATTGAGCTTGATGATGGACATAGCATTGATGAAGATTCTAACGAATTTCTTAGGGTTTTAACAAGAGATGCAAACGATTATCCGCTTCTTATTATTTCTAGCTGTAGATATAAAGACGATGGTTCAAAACACTGGTTTGGACTTGAAGATGTTCCTGAAAATAGAGTAGTTTTAGATTATCTAAGCAAGAAAAATGCTAAAGAACTTACACGAACTAAATTATTGCAATTCACAGAAAATAAAGATGTTGTTCTTCCGCATAGAACATTTGAACCAATTTGGAAAGTAAGTGAAGGTAATCCTTTTTACATTGAACAGATTGTTCTTTATCTATTAGAAAACAATCTAGTTGACGAAAAATTGTATTTAACTCAGGAGGATTTTGAAATCCCGTCAAGTATCAATGCAATTGTTATTACTAGAATAGATAAATTAACTGCAGAATTAAAAGAAATTATTCAAACGGCATCGGTTTTAGGCAAAGAATTTGCGGTGGATATTTTGTCTGAAATGTTAGGAAATACAGTGAATGATAAATACCTTAGCGATGGTGAAGAAGAAGCAATTTGGGGAGCTTTATCACAGTATAAATACATATTTAAGCACGCTCTGATTCAAGAAGGAATTTATCAGATGCAACTCAAACAACGATTGAGAAAGCTTCATAAATTGGCTGCGGAAACAATTGAATCTCTTTATAGTGATAACCTAGAACATTACTATACTGAACTGGTAAATCATTATGAAATTTCAGAGATAAAATCAAAAACAGTTAAGTATTTAATTAAAGCAGGTGATTATGCAAAAGAAAATTACCAAAATCAATCTGCTATAAATTTCTATAATCGATTATTGTATATGATTCCTAATGAAAAAGAGTCAAATCAGTATCAACAAGCTTTATTGAATAAAATTGAAGTGATGTTGCATATTGGTACAACTTATAAAGCAAAAGAAGAACTTTCAACACTAAAACCTAGCATGATGTTTAATGATGTTTTACGAGATCAATACTACTATTTGAATACTAGAATTTATGTAATTTCTGGGAAAGATTTTGATAGACTCAAATTGTACATAGAGAAAAACCAAAACTACATTACTTCAAAACGATATCAAAAACAGATTAATCAAGCTTATTTAACTGCCCTGGATAAATTAAACCTGTCGGTAGATTTTGAAGAAATATCAACAGAATTAATTAACAAATCTGAGAAAGTTGGAGATCAAATTTCTGTTGGGAAATTATCTTCAACGATAGGTAATTATTATTTCCGTAGAGCAGATTATACAAATGCGCTCTTGCACTATCAAAAGGAAAACGAGATTGCTGAAAAGTTGAAAGATAAACAACTTCTTAGGCGTTCTTTACACGATTTGGGTATAGTACAATTCAGACTTGGTAATTTGGATAATTCAATGATATTTCTCGAGCAAGCATTTGAAATTGCTAAGGAAATTGGTGACAATGAAGGTTGCTGTATAATCACTATGGATATTGCAAATGTTCGCATTACACAAGGTAATTATGAAACAGGAATTCAAGATTATAAGCAAAGTTTAGTATCTGCAAAAAAAGTAGGGAATAAAGTACAACAAGGCAAAATTCTATATAACATTGGGAATGCTTATTTTGTTGAAAACAAGTTAGAAAATGCTCTGAAATTTTTGAATTTATCTAAAGAACTTTGCAGGAAAATTGCTGATAATATCGGAATCACTTTTGCTAATGATTTGCTTGGTGATATTCGTTTTAAGCAAAGTAAAATAGATGAAGCAGAACTAATCTATTCAGAAAATCTAAATATTCAAACTGAGTTGAAAGATAGCGAGGGTATAGCGCATACTTATGGGAATTTGGGAAATGTTGCTCGAAAAAGAAATGACTTTACTAAAGCAGAAGATTATTACACAAAACAACAGGAATTATTAGCTGAAGTCGGAGATATTAATGGTGAAGGACGAGTATTTTACAACTTAGGAATGATGTTCGCTGAAATTGGTAAAATTGAATTGGTTATTCCAAATCTGAAAAAAGCTTTAAAACTTTTTGAAGATTGTTCATTTCAAGCAGGAATCGATATAGCTAAAGAACAGATTATATTTTTTGGGAAAATTACTGAGATTACAGAATTGACCTCTGAACAAATATCAAAAATTGTATTACATTATGACGATCCAGTTCAGGGTATTATTGACGACGAATCATCTATAATAAAGAAGTTTAGTTTATCTTCAAAAACAGCGCAACAATTAGTTAATATATCTAAACAAGTTATTAATAAGCAAACTAAGTGATGTAGTTGGTTTGACTTTCTAAATCACTTTAAATTTATTGCAACAATGTATTTATCGCTTTAATAATGTGACAGAAATCACGTTATAAAATTACTGCTTGTAAACCAATAATATCCTAGTTAGATTCTACAGCGTAATTGTTTTTATTTTAATTCAATTGAAAAGAAAGGGAACCTCATGAAATTATTTAAATTATTTGTTCTAATGAACATCATAAATTTTGCGTTTTGTTATATAACTGCTTCCTTTGAGGCAGAACCGACGAGTGGAACAGCTCCTTTAGAAGTATTTTTTACAGATTACTCTTATAGCGATCTAGAAATTACTTCTTGGATGTGGGATTTTGAGAATGATGGAATTATCGACAGCGAAGAGCAAAATCCAACTTGGATGTATATCCCGGGAACTTATTCTGTAAAACTGATAGTTAACAATGGGATAGAAGTTGACACAATCATATTACAGAATATGATATCAGTATCAGAACAAACAGGCGAAGGTACAGATATTACTGAATCAAGCGTTTACGGACAATGGACAATAGACGGTTCACCATATAGAATCCATAATAGCATTTCTGTTATTGGTGATCGATCTTTATACATACAGCAAGGAGTTTTAGTTATTTTTGAGGGAGATTACACTCTTGATGTTTTTGGATCAATTTGGGCTGAAAAAGTTGCTTTTTATAGAGTGCAAGACACAGCACCTTTAGATTGGGGCGGAATCACTATCCACGAAAATGCATACAATGATAATCAAATTGATAATTGCTCTATTTTTTATACATCTCCTGGTATTACAATAAAAAATCCTGGAACTGGACGTAGAGCAACAACAACAATTTCCAACAATAGGGTGAGAAGTGGGGAAAACCGTCAAGGTAACTTCGGTATAGAAATTGATGGTGATACAAATGCGGATATCCAAAGTAACTCGTTCATTGGATTTTGGGATGGAGCAGTAATAACAAACACAGGTTCTAGCCGTGCAACAAGCACAATCACAAATAATCGATTCAGAAGTGGAGAAAATCGTAGTAGGTCTGGAGCAGGTTTGATTGTTGATGGTAATATTGAATTCTATGAAAATGATTTAATTGGATTTTCTACAGGTGCAAGTATTACATTTTCAGATTCTACAGGATATAGTAGGGCAACCACTACTATGAACAATAATCGAGTTCGTAGCGGAGAAAATAGAGTTGGGGCAAACGGTATAGAAATTTATGGTAATATTTCATGTGGCATTGAAAATAACGATATAGAAGGTTTTTCTATTGGGGTTGATATAGCAAATTCAACAAGACAACGAGCTTCATCAACTATGACTAACAATAGAGTTAGAAGTGGAGAAAATAGAACAGGAGTACTTGGAGTGAAAGTTACTGGGAGTGTGGATGTAACTATTGATGACAATGATGTTACCGGATATTCTGATGGAATATCTATGGCAAACTCTCGAACAGGAAGAGCATCTGGGACTATGTCGAATAATAGAGTTCGTTCAGGTGAAAATCGATTTAGCAATGGAAAAGGAATTTTATTAGCGGATGGCGTTGTGGGTTATGTACACGATAATGTAATTTCAGATTTTGATTCAGCACTCGTATTTTTTGGTACAATATCAAGCCCAATTCATGATAATTTGATATTTGTAACACCACCTTCAGACGCAGACATTGATAATGCAAACATTGGTTCTATAGCAATTTATGTTGATAATTCTACCGATACATTGGATGTAAACAATAATACAACCTATGGCTTCAATTTAGGATTTGTATCTCCGAATGCTCAAGTTAATTTCCAATATAATATGATTTGGAATTTAGATCCCTCAACAATTCCAATTGTTTGCGACAATATAACTGCAAGTTACAATAACATTGCACTTCCCTGGGGTGATATATTTCCAGGTTATAACAATTTGAACATCGACCCATTATTTATGAGTCCTCAAGATGGCAATTTTAATTTCCAACCTGGCTCTGAATTTGCAGGAAATGGGAACTATAATAATTGGGGGATGGGCTCTAATCCTTGGGATGAAAGTGCTTTGAACATATTTTTTGATGCAGATAAAATGTTTGGATATGCACCACTATCAGTCAGTTTTTCAAGTATTGCATTAGAGCCTGTACAATTACCAGGACCAAGGCAAATATATTATGAGTGGGATTTTGGTGATGGGGAGACAAGCACCGAAGCAAACCCAACCCATATTTTTTATTACGAAGGAGACTATACAGTCGAGTTATCTGCTGAGTATGTTACAGATTCTACAAGCGTAACTGCTACTTTTAAGAGAGAAGATTATATTAAAGTTGTTTCTGAATCAAGTGAACCTGAATTTAGTGAGATTCCCTCGAGTTATAATTTTGGATATGTTCCATTACAGAATGAATCAGTTCATACATTTAGTTTCAAAAATACAGGAGGTCAAACATTAACCATTAGTGAAGTTAGCTTCAATGACGGCAATAATAATTTTAGTTTTCTTTCTGAATTACCTATAACAGTTTTTGCTGGAGACTTTGGTTATTTTGATGTGAAATTTCAACCATCAGAAGAAACACAATATACCGATAAATTAGAACTCACATACAATAATGGAGCAATTTACGACTTAGATCTTATTGGGGAAGGTCTTGATGCGATTTTGTATGAAGGATTTGAACAAGGAGATTTTGGTTTGTTAACTTCTTATTTTGTTGGAGATTTTGGTGAAACTACGAGTAATTGGTATTCATATTCTCCAGGTGCTAACCAAAGCGAATTTTGTGTTGTTCACGGAAATGATGCTAGTGATTTTGGAGTAGATGATTGGTTGGTTACACCTGAAATCAATTTATTAGGTTTTATTAATCCAACAATGAGTTGGAATAATGGTGAAGGTTTTGCAGGTGGAAACTCAACTCGAGAAATAAGAGTTTCTACTGATTCTGGAGACCCGCAGAGTGGAACATTTACCCTGCTTCATAATGTTAGTACGAGTTCAGGAGCAGGATGGAATAACGAATCAGTAGATTTATCAGCGTTTGTAGGGCAAACTATTTATTTGGCATTTCATTATGAGGGTAATGCAGGTGCAGGTGGATATTGGGGATTAGATGATCTAATTGTAGATGGTGAATTTGTATCAAACACTCCACCAATTGCTTATGATGTTTCAGTTGAAACTGACGAGGATATTTCTGTTAGTATCACTTTATCTGGATCAGATTCTGATGGTGATGAATTAGTATTTATGGTTGAAAGTTCTCCATCACATGGCACATTAATGGGAGAAATCGACCTGACTTATGTTCCAAATGGAAATTACAACGGAACTGACAGTTTTGTATATTTGGCAAATGATGGTGAGTATTATTCCGAACCTGCTACTGTTACAATTACTATTAATCCTGTTAACGATCCACCTATTGCAGTTGATGATAGTTTCACAATGGATCAAAACACTACTCTATCAGCCAATGTTATGGAGAATGATTACGATATTGAAAACCATGATCTTGTTGCAGTTCTTGTAGATGATTCTTCTATCCACGGAAATATTACTTTTAATTCAGATGGGTTATTTGTTTATTCTCCTAATCAAAATTTCGCCGGTGTTGATGTGTTTACATATAAAGTGCAGGAGCAAGTGCAAACTACTTGTGCTGATGGTGAAATTATTGATTGTGTAGATGATACGGAATGTCACAATGAAAATTGGATTGGTGATGGCTACGGTGATTGCGCAGACGAAGTATACGGTGCTAACCTATGTTGTTATAACCTTGATGGTGGCGACTGCACTGCTGAAGAATGTTCTGAAGCAAGGTGTGAAGAAGTATCTGAAGAAGGTTTGAAGGTAGAAGATTTAGTTAAGCCACTACATAAAATTGTTAATAAAAGTGGTGAAATGAAATCTAAATTAGTTTATTCTACAACAAATATTAGAGAAGAATCTGAAATTGCTACTGTGACAATAACTGTAAATTCAACAACTGTCACTTTTGACAAGAATTTTGCAACTGGTTGGAACTGGTTTTCCATAAATGTGGAAGCTGATGATATGAGTTTGAATACAGTTTTAGAAAGTATAGGGGTAAATGGAGTTACCATTAAGAATCTTACAGGATTTGCTACATACTATGCAGACTTCGGTTGGTATGGTTTGGATTTAATTGATGTTACCAGTATGTATATGATTCAAATGACTGAATCTTCTGATTTAGTATTTGCAGGAACTGCAGTAGATTATGAAAACACTCCAATTGCTCTATCAACTGGTTGGAACTGGATTGGTTATCTTCCACAAAATGCAAATCTTCTAGATCCTGCTTTATACAGTATTGGAGCGAATGGTATAACAATTAAAAGTCAGACAGAATTTGCAACATACTATGCAGATTTCGGTTGGTATGGTATGGCAGTATTAGTTTCTGGTGATGGGTATATGCTTCAGATGAGTTCATCAGCTGAACTTGTTTACGGAGTACCAGAAGAGGGATTGGTTAGGAATGATGAAGCTTCTATAGATTTCCATTGGTCAGTCAATCCACACCAATTTGAGCATAATATGACGATTACAGCAGATGTTGAGATTGATGGAATACAGATA
>JACNLC010000007.1 GCA_014381725.1 Fidelibacterota bacterium
GAACATCAATGACACCACGATTTGTAATTTCTGATGATATTCGTTTTAGGAGTTGGGTGTCGGTAATGTTTCCGTATTGTTGTTCTAATTTCTGATAAGTCTTTTCTTGGGTGGATTTAATAAACTCCAACACTTGGGTAGATATTAAACATAAGTCCTTATCATATAGTGTTGTGTCCACAGAATCATAACCACTTTGAATGAGATGGTATTCTATGTGGTCTTCAAATTTCTTTTCTGTAGGGTATTGAGGGACCATATTAATACATAATCACTTTCATTTTATTATATTTGAATTCATTTATAGATTTTTTCTTTTTCCATAACATAATTCATCATTTCTTCGTTATCGAGTGAAACTGTTTTAGGTCCTGTTCTCTTATAAAAATATTTTTTATTTTCGTATTTAACAAAAATATTTTCCCTCGTAGGTTCAACATAAACTTTACAAACTGTTTTACTCTCAATTTTATGTAATGTTACTTCAACAACCCCAGGTAGATTCATAACATTAGGACTAGTTCTATTACTAATTTGTTGAGTCAAATTCAACAAGAAAACATCATTGTTTTTAAATTTGTCAACTTCAATTCCAACGATTTTGTTATTATCATCAACACCTATTAATAAGTTCCCTCCATCAGAATTACAAAAACCTCCAATTGTTTTTACAACTGAATTAATTAGTGTTTCCTGAGGAATTTTACCACCATGGTCTAAATCAGTTCTAAATGTAGATTTAAATTCTAGGTGTTGACTTTCATACTGTTTTGATAACTTAATTGTTGGATCTTCATAATGAACATCAATTAAGTTTTTTATAAAATCTATTTGTCTTTTGACTAGATTGTTTTTATTAATACTTATAAATAAATTATCTTTATCAATTAGAGAAACATTTTCTTCTTCATACTTCCTATCCAGTTCTGTTTTAGAAAGTTGGAAAATTTCTATCTCTAAGAATTTTTTTAAACTTAAAGACGGTATAATTCCTGTTGAAACTGTTTTACAATCATTCTCAAATTGATTATAAAATTCCTCAATTTTTAAATATTTAGATAAGTAATCGTTTTCTTTTGTTCTTAAGATAATTTGATTACCAGAACTAAATGAAGGAGGATCTGTCTCTTTAAATTGATATATCTTTTTGTTATCCCATAAAGTAGTAATAATTATATCACCAGGTTTTAACATTGATTTTTCATACTTATTGAAATACTTATCTGAAAAATCTAAATATTTATCTCCATCTTTTAGAACTAATTCTCCATTCTTAATATTTTTCCCTGTTAAATACAAGATTTCACCTTCATCTTTTAATTCTTGAGATGGTATAGAATATCCCCTAAAAATACCCTCATAATATTTAAGTTTTTTCTTAGTGTACTGAAGGTTTACTTTTGATTTCTTCCCATTTTGAAAATATTTATTGAATTCAATTTCATAACCAACTTCATCTTTACTTCTATTTAATCTAGAGTGTTTAAGATGAGGTTTTACTGATTCAGTATAGTATGTATCTATATCTTTACTAAGAGGAATTTTTTCCTGTGTCTTTTTTTTATCATCATAAACTATGTTTCCATTTTTATCAGTAACTATTTCGTTATCATTATCATATAAAGGTTGTTCAATTATAACCCTAGTATAACCAAATGAGTCATTTGATAAAATTTTACAATAATCATTTTCTTCAAAGTTCAGATATAAATCCAATAAATCATTTCTTCCATCATCAGAAATTTCTTTCCGTTTATTCCCTAATGACTTTTTCATCTGTTTGTAAAAAGATGAACCATCCACAAGTTGAACTTTCCCTTTTCGTTTGTTCGACTTGTTATTATTCACAATCCAAATGTAAGTAGAAATTCCTGTGTTGAAGAATAGTTGGTCGGGGAGTGATACAATACATTCCAACCAATCACTTTCAATAATCCATTTACGGATTTCAGATTCACCACTACCACTATCTCCTGTAAAAAGTGGAGAACCGACCAATAAAATTCCAATACGACTTCCATCTGGGTTCATTTTTGAAATCATACTTTGAAGGAATAATAATGATCCATCAGACACTTGAGGAATACCAACACTAAATCGACCTAAAGGGTCTTTACTTTCATTTAAAACAAACTCTTTTTCAGACCTGAATGATAATCCAAATGGAGGATGAGTCATCATGTAATCAAATTTTACATTTGGAAATTGATCCTGTGAGATTGAGGAACCCAAAAGGAAATTGTCAGTATTCTGACCTGTAATTATCATATTTAACTTAAATAATGAGTGTGTTAATTGATTTATCTCTTGACCAAATAAATCAACCTCAATTTTATCATTTACATTCTGATTAATATAATTTTTACCAACCTTTAAGAAACCTCCATGACCAAAACAAGGATCAAAAATATTAGTTCTAATCCTATTTTGAAAATTATCATTTTCATTTGAAAAAATAAATGAGACTAATAACTCAACAATATCTCTCGGAGTAGAATCTTCACAACTACCACTATCTCCTATTGATGACGAAAAGAATAATAATCCTTCAAAGATAAATTCCATATGATTATTAGATATTGTTTCTAGAGATAAATCACATTCTAAAAATATATCGACTAATGGAATTAGTAGATTACTTTTAGATAATTTTTCTATGTTTCTTTCTAATTCAAACACATTCAGAATTTTAACAATATCTTCATCGTGACTATTTAGATACTTTTTAAAATTAATATGTGGATTATCCGATTCAGATATTAAACACTTCATGTCGTGTTTTGTAGTTTCTGAAATAAAATCTAATCGTCTCATAACAACAAATGGTATTAGTATATTTATATACTCAGATGGTCTAAAAAGACCTCGAAGGACACCATCAGAAGTTTCCCATAAAAATTTTGATATTTCGTTAAACCTAGAGATAGTATTTATTTGTTTTGTCATTTAATTATTTCATAACCTTTTCATTATAATCCCTTACATCAATTTTCCCTGTTACCACTTCAGAGATAAGGGATTGACGATATTCTTTTAACAGTCCAATTCGTTGGGTTTCTTTTTCAATGGTGGTGTCAATCTTTTGGGTTTGTTCATCAAGGTATTCAGTTATTAGGGACCTTTCCTTTAAGGGTGGTATAGGAAACAACATACTCTCATAATCAAGTCTACTCATACTTGGTTGTGTTGAACCATATTTGAAATACTCAAAAGGGATAAGTTTAAAAAGTAAAAAAAGATATTTTGGGGTAACATCTTTTTTTTGAATTGTGTAATACATCACATCAGATACCCAAAAAGGTTCTTCAAACAAAAATGGTTTATCAATCGTTCCTTTCCTACCTAACAATAGTGTAGGTTTATCATAAAGGAAATCTGAACCTCTATCAATTTCTCCACCCGTACCTAAAATTGGATATTGTCCATCATCTTCTTGAATATTTTTAGGACCCTTACCACCTTCAAGTGAAAATAAATATTTTAACCTAATTAAATCCCACCCACTTGGAATCTCCCCAATCCATTCCACACCACTATCTTTCATTTCCACATTAGGATTCAATCCTTTGGTAACACAATGATTGATAAGGGAAGTTCGTTTTTCTTTCAGAAGTTCAATCTTCTTTTCTGTTTTTTCAATCAGTTCATCAATCTTTTGGGTTTTGGTATCAAGGAAGGAGACGATTTGGGATTGGGTTTCTTTTGGTGGAATTATTACTTTTAAATTTTCAATTACTCCCATCCCAATATTGGGTTGTGTATTTATCCCACAATTTAACTTCAATAAAATTTGAAAGTATTTTGTATGAAAAAAGTAATAATAATATTTTGGTAAACCTTTCTTATTTATTCTAATTAAACACAATGGACTCCAGACATTAAATTCAATTTCAGTTTCAACAATACATAATTTCCCTACTGAACCAGATTTAACTAATAAAATATCATTCAATATTGGTTTACATTTCTTTGAATATTCAATGTGGTCCTCTAATAAAATATCACCCCTTCTTTTTGAAAAATCAATTTTTGAATTTTGAATACTTTCGACAGATAAAAAAGGTATACCATTATCAATCCATTTTGGTGTTAAATGTGGACCATCAGTTATTTTAATATCTACTAAATTTTTGATAAAAGTTCTATTCCAATCATTCGGGATTTTCCCAATCCATTCCATACCACTATTTTTATATGAAGAATATGATTTCATTAATCCATTATTTCCTTCATTAATCCTTCTGATTCTTTATCTAATTTCAGTAAATCTTGGGTGATATCTTCCAATGAACGGAGTGGTTTATATTTGTAGAAATACTTGGTGAAATTGATTTCATACCCCACCTTATCTTTTGTTCTATCCATCCACGAATTGGGTAAATGTGGTTTTACTTCTCTGTCAAAATAATCATCAATATCTTGTTTTAATGGAACTCGTTCATAATCTCGTTTTTTAGAATTGGGTTTTGGATTCCCTTGTTTATCTGTAACCACATTTCCATCATCATCTAATAAGGGTTGTTCAATGGTTACTTTCGTATATCCAAAAAAGTGATTGTCATAAATTTTACAATATTCATTTTCTTCAAAGTTTAGATATAAATCCAATAAATCACTTCTTCCATCATCAGAAATTTCTTTCCGTTTATTCCCTAATGACTTTTTCATCTGTTTGTAAAAAGATGAACCATCCACAAGTTGAACTTTCCCTTTTCGTTTGTTCGACTTGTTATTATTCACAATCCAAATGTAAGTAGAAATTCCTGTGTTGAAGAATAGTTGGTCAGGGAGTGACACAATACATTCCAACCAATCACTCTCAATAATCCATTTACGGATTTCAGATTCACCACTTCCACTATCTCCTGTAAAAAGTGGAGAACCATTAAACACAATCCCAATACGACTTC
>JACNLC010000072.1 GCA_014381725.1 Fidelibacterota bacterium
ATTAATACGAAATATTGACCACCATTATCCACAATTTCAAATTTTCCGTGTTTAATTTGTAAATCTGATAATGTTTTTTGTACAATTTCGTTTAATTTTTCACTGTGTAAAATATCTGTTTTTGATTGTATTGATATTTCCAAACTACCTGAGTTTTTCGGCGTGTAACTCACAAAGCAATCTGATTTAGTTTTTATATTTCCACTTGTAAATATTGACATAATTTCCCTCATTTCTATCTATTGAAAACAGTTATGAATGACTTTTCCATTTCTTCTGCTAAAGTTTTAAGCGTGATTGTGGTCTCAATTTGTTGTTTTATGGATGTAACTCCATATCCAAAATTACCACAAGGAACTATTCCATTAAAATACTTCATATCAGGATTTAGATTGAGTGCAAATCCGTGCATCGATACCCATTGTGAAAGTCGATATCCTATTGCACCAATTTTATCGTTTCCAACCCAAACTCCAGGCAAACCATCTTTTACTATTGACTTAATGTTAAATTTTTCTAAAGTTTTAATAATTATTTGTTCTGTTGATTTTACAAAATCAGCTACGCCAATTTCTCTTTGCTTTAGATGAATTATCGGATATCCTACCAACTGCTCTGGTCCGTGATAAGTAACATCTCCGCCACGGTCAATTTGCACTATTTCTGCATCTTTTGGAGCAGTATCAAGAATGTTCTCCTTGCCGCCATTTTTACCCAAAGTGTAAACAGGATAATGTTCAACAAACAATACTGTATCACCAATTTGGTTATCAATTCTTGCTGAATGAATTTTCTTCTGCAAATCCCAAACAGGTTGATATTTTTGGCGACCCAACCAGACAAAATTCAGTTCTTTGCCTAACTGGGATTTCAGCTCATTGAAAACCGAGTCGATATTTTTTTTAGTAATTAGCTTTGTTAAAGTTAGCATCATATTTTCTATTACAAATGTATAGCTTCACCAATGGCATCAGCGGTGGCTTCCATAATTGCTTCTGACAGCGTAGGATGTGCGTGGATAGTTTTTAGCAAGTCGTTATCAGTTGCTCCTAACTTTTGCGCTAATCCTGCTTCAGCGATTAAATCCGTTGCTCCTACTCCAATAATATGACAACCCAACATTTTCCCGGATTTTGCATCATAAATCACTTTTACAAATCCATCTTGTTCACCGATTGCAGTCGCTTTTCCCAAAGCTCGAAATGGAAATTTGCCAATTCTGACTTCTTTTCCTGTTTCAACTGCTTGTTTTTCAGTTAGTCCAACAGAAGCAACTTCTGGATGACAATATGTGCAACCAGGAGTATTTTCGTAACTCATTTCGTTAGGATTTAAACCCGAGAGATACTCAACGGCAGTTATCCCTTCCGTAGAAGCAATGTGAGCCAACCACGGTGGTCCGGCGATATCGCCAATCGCATAGATGTTTTCGATATTTGTCTTCATATATCCGTCAGTTTTAATCCATCCGTTTTCTAGTGCAATTCCAACTTTTTCCAATCCTATGTTTTCGATATTCCCTTGCACTCCGACTGAAATGAGTGCTTTTTCTGTTTCTATGATTTTACCATCTTTTAAATGAACAATTACTCCGTCATCTGATTTTTCAATATTTCTAACCATTGTGTTTGTATGGATATTGATTTTGCGTTTTTTGAAAATTCGCTCTAATTCTTGTGAAATTTCTTCATCCTCTATCGGTAAAATATTTTGGAGAGCTTCAATGAGAGTTACTTTAGTCCCGAAAGTATTAAAGAAATGAGCAAATTCCACACCAATAGCCCCAGCTCCGATAACGGCAATGCTATTAGGTTGATTTTCTAAAACTAATGCTTCTTTTGATGTAATAATTTTATTTCCATCAGGCTCCATTCCAGCAAACCATCTTGGCCTTGCACCAGTTGCGATAATAATATTGTCTGCAGAAATTTGATCAACATTTCCATCGGAATCAATGGTTTCAATTGTATTTTCATCAATCAATTTACCTTGTGCTTGAATCCATTTGATATTATTTTTTTTGAACAAGAATCCAATTCCTCTCGCAAGCTTTTTTGAAACATCCCTAGAACGCTTGATGTTTTTTGTCCAATTAATTTCAATATCTCCGACTTCAACACCAAACTTCTTGGCATTTTTCACTTGTTCATAAACTTCAGCATTTTTTAGTAATGTTTTTGTGGGAATACATCCCCAATTTAAGCATACTCCGCCTAAATGTGTGGATTCGACTACCGCTACTTTTTTGCCTAATTGTGATGCACGAATCGCAGCCACATAACCTCCTGGACCAGCTCCGATTATGATTATTTGGTAATTATTCATAACTTTCCCTGACTATGTTTTAAGATGTTCTTTTCATCGCTATAATATCTAGAAATTCCTTTCGAGTTCTATCATCATCTCGGAAACATCCCGTCATATATGAAGTGGTAGCATACGAATTTTTCTTCTCTACTCCTCGCATTTGCATACACATATGCTGACCTTCCAAAACTACAGCTACTCCTTCTGGTTCAACGACTTTCATTATAGTCTGTGCAATTTCTTGTGTCATTCGTTCTTGAACCTGCAATCGTCTTCCATACATTTCAACAATTCGTGGAATTTTAGACAAACCAATGATTTTCCCTTGAGGAATATATCCGATATGAGCCTTCCCGAAAAATGGTAGTAAATGATGTTCGCAAAGACTGAAAAAATCAATGTCCTTAACTACTACCATTTCATCGTAATCCTCTTCAAATATCGCATTGTTTATGATTTCTTCTATACTTTGCTCATAACCTTTTGCAAGAAATTCCCACGCCTTGGCAACCCGTTCAGGAGTTCGTTTTAATCCGCTACGATCTGGATTTTCACCAATCTCAACCAATAATTCCTGTATGATACTTTCAATTTTAGAGATACTTTTTTTAGTCATATTTTCCTTTCGTGCCTCTGTCAATTTTATTTAACTAATCAGAGTTTTTATGATGAACCATCCTAAGAAAATTCCAATAATTCCCAACAGCCCATAAATATTACTTGGTACTGGAGGTTCAAATTTGAAAAAAGCAAATATTCCTCCTAAAACCAAACCCAAAATAATTACTTTAACTCCCTTTAGAAACTCAGCTGATACAATAAAATCTAACATTAGAATTTTTCCTTTAACTTGTAATTTATATTTTTGATGGACAATAATTTGAAATTCCACATTTCACACAGTTTGGTTTACGAGCGATACATACTGCCCGACCGTGATCAATGCACAAATGACCAAAATTTGTCCACTCTTTTTTCTCAATAATTTTACTTAATTCTCGCTCAATGACTACGGCGTTTTTCGTGATTACAAATTTTAGTAGATTTGCGATTCTAATGACATGAGTATCAACCACTAATCCCGGAATATTGAACGCATTTCCTAAAACAACATTTGCTGTTTTACGACCAACTCCACGCAATTTCACAAGAGATTCAAGTGTTTTCGGAACTATCCCATCATATTTTTCACATATCTCCTCTGAGATATTCTTTATAGATTTCGCTTTATTCCTGTAAAAACCTGTTGAAAAGATTTCTTTTTCGATTTGCTCATTAGATAATTTTCTAAATGATTCAGCATTAGAATATTTCTCAAACAAAACTGATGTAACTTTGTTAACCCGCTCATCCGTGCATTGTGCTGATAAAATCGTCGCTACTAAAAGTTGAAATGGTGATTCATATTTCAAAGAACAACTTGAATTTGGGTACTCTTCCTTCAATATCTTAATGATATCAGTTATTCGTGATTTCTTTTGATTAGTTGATTCATCCTTCAATTTTAGATTGCCCAATTATAAATTTTAGATTTTGAGTGAACATCGATTTGGGAAATACTAAATCAAAACCATATTTTTCCGCTTTACGACGGACATCTTTATTGATTTTTTCTACGAAACCACAAATAATCAATGTGGAATAATCTCTAATATTTTTGGCGATATCAAACGAGTTATATGATTTAGTATTCAAATCTATTATTACTACTCCGCCTGATGTTTTCTCACAAATTTCAACAATATCGTTATTTTCTGCAAATACTAGTTCGCAGTTTATAGAATTGCTAATCCTCGCTAACCGCGTTGACATATCAAAATCATCTGTTAATGCAATTAGTGTAAAATCATCCATTATTGTCTATCTTTCCGAACTTCATTGATAACTTTGTAGTGCTTCTCACCTTCTGAAATTTGAACCATTATAGTTTGTGGGTCGTGATAAAACCATAACCACCAATTTCCCTTTGATGCTTGATTTAGAAATTCAGTTTTCTCTTGCAAAGTTTGAATTGCAGATAAATCATATCCCATTATGTAAGGTAATCTAAGATGAGAACGAATCGGAATCAAATCACCACAAAATACAAGTGTTTCATTCATTGAATTTATCTTTATCAATTGTTGTCCAACTGTATGTCCATTTACTCCGATTGTTGAAATTCCATTCATAATATCTGAATTATCAGGAATTAAATTAAGCACTCCAGCATCTTTTAGTGGAAGAAAATTCTCATTTAGATAACTTGCTCTATCCTTAGGATTCGGATTGTTTGCGTGATTCCAGTTGGTCTCGGAAATCCAGTATTTTGCATTGGGAAATGTTGGAATAAGCTCTCCGTTTTCATCAATTGATGTCGCACCACCAGAATGGTCAAAATGTAAATGAGTAATAATCACATCTGTAATATCTGCAATACTATATCCTACATTACTTAAAGTATTACTTAATGTTGCTATTCCCTGTTTTATATGAAAATTATCTATGAATTTATCTGAGTTTTTATTCCCGATCCCTGTCTCAATTACTACTCTATTTTCTCCATCATCAAGCAGTAAACATCTCATTGCTAAGTTTATGCGATTGAGTTTATCTGCAGAATTTGTTTTCTCCCAAAGGACTTTCGGGACTGAACCCATCATCGCCCCACCATCAAGTCGAAATGTGCCAGTTTCAAGTGGATATACATCCCATTTTCCAATTTTTAAAATACTATTCATCACCATAAGTCCAGCCCGTTTCTCGTAATTCTAGTGGAATAATATTTTCTTTGACTACCGTATCTACCACTTTTGCGTGGACAATAGGATGGTCACCAGAATCAACGATGCTTTCAACTTCACATTCCATATAAACTTTTGGATCTATTAAAATTGGTAAATTTGAATCATTTAGTGAATATTCAGCAGAATTTAGTTTTCCATTGTCCTCTATAGTAGGTGTCATAAAATAGGTTGCATATTCTTTTTGTTCTTTTGATAGAATATGTAAAATAAATCTCTTTTTCTCTCGAACAATATTAAGTCTATTTGAGTCCTTTTTAAGGCAAACAGCAATCATTGATGGATTTTTTGAAGTTTGTGTAACCCAATTTATTGTTGATGCACAAAATTCATCTTCAAATTTAGAAGTTAAAACATAAATTCCGTACGAAAAATATTGAAGTGCCTGAATATGTTTTTTCGAACTCATAAAATTCTCCAAGTATTGAATTACCAAATCGTCATAAATTGGCAACGATTTAAGGGGTAAAATTTACCAAATGTTAAACAGGAAACCTAAAATAAATGAAAGATGAAAGTATGGAATCAACACTAATTTGTCCAAAATGTGATACGGAATATTTATCTCACATCACTTTGTGTGCAGATTGCCAAGTTGAATTAGTTGAAGATTCAACAGATGGAGCAGAAATAAAGTTCAGTAACGATAATGCTGTTGTTATTGCGAAGGGTGCATTTGATAGTTTGAAATCCCTCATAGCTCTTCTAGAGGAGGAACGAATTCCACATTCTCTTAACCACTTAGATTATGAACCAAATACCCAATTATCTCCAGTTTCTGAATTCGGATTATTAGTTCAACAAGAAGATTCCGAAAAAGTCATCAAAATTGTTGAAGAGAGGGTTCATTCTGAATTCCCTGAATTGGTTAATGCACAAACGCAACTTGATTCCGGACAATGTCCAGCTTGTGGTGCAGAGGTAGGAGATGCAACGATTTGTCCAGAATGTGAATTACCACTCATTATAGAAGAGAGCTAATAAATGGCACAGGTCGGTGTACACGCAATATTGGGATTGTATTTCAAGAAAGTTATACCAAATAAACGGTGGTTGTTTACTAGTTTTTTGATAGGCGCAATAGCTCCAGACATTGATTACATTTTAGTATTTATCACTCATTGGTTCTTATCTTTTGAAACTGCTCTCTCGATATTCCACCGAACAGTAACACATAGTTTTTTTACAGTTATTTTGGTTTATTTGATTTTTGCAATTCTATCCGAATTCAAGAAAAATGAAAATTTGAAAATTATTGGTCGTGGTATCGCTGCGGGAATGATTTTCCATATTCTCATTGATTTGGTGCTATGGTTTCAAGGTGTTGCTTTACTTTGGCCACTACCAATTCATTTTAATTTGTGGACATTTTATCAACCGCAAATCTGGATGGAGCAATTTTTAATGGCATTAGAATTTCTATTTTTCCGAGTTTACGGATGGATTTTGATTCAAATGGTTGTGTCTTCATCGTGTAGTGAGTGCGCTTGGATAGTTAAACCACTTAATTTTTGGATGAAACTTGAATTGGCTCTATTTATGATTTTTGTGCTGTTGGTTAGTTTTTCAATCAATAATTACTTTGAGATATTTTTATTTGCTTATGCTCCATCACTTATCATTGCACTATTTTCTACTTATTTTACACGGAAAGTTTTGGAGTAATTGGACATTTTACTTCGCAGGTCTCCAATTCTCCAATACTTCTAATTCGTAATTATTAATTCTTAATTTATAAGGTTCTTCACAGATTTGAGTACTTTATTGAATTTGGTCTTACTCAATTTGCGTATAAAAACAAAAGTTGAATTCCGTTTAAAAAGAAATGCTGTCTGAAGTCAGTCAACTGACGGACAAGTTTATTTCTTTTAGGAATGAAAATAGTTGTTTTAGCAAATTGAGTGTCGCCTTGACCTTTTTGGTTCTTTTTCTGTCAAGAGAAAAAGAACAAGCTACTAAACTAATAATTGAGATAAATCCCGTATATCTATAAATCCTACTTCTGGCAATGTTTTAGGGTCACAACAAAATCTTTCGTCAAGTCCGATTTATTTTATTCTAAAATAGTTAATAGATGTTCGATATTCAAAAAATAAGGGTAAGTTTGCACTCGCCCTTACATTTAGATTTGAAACCTTCACAAAAAATCGTTTATTGTGAAGAACCATTTATAATTTATAATTCTACGATTCTCTTCCCCAAAGTTCTTCGTCTGCTCCACTTATGAAATTTACCCATCTACTCCATACAAATAACGCATCCGATAGTCGATTGAGATAAATCACAATGTGATTATCAATCTCTGATTTGTGAGATAATGTAACACAACGACGCTCTGCACGACGACAAACACTTCTTGCTAGATGCAACCAAACATTGAGCTCAGATCCTCCCGGCAATACAAAAGATTTGAGAACGGATAAATCATCATTCGCTTTATCAATTTCTGATTCTAATTTAGTAATGTGCTTTTTAGTAATCCGTTGCATTTTTGGATGAATATCTTCAGGAAGTGTTGCTAAAACAGAACCCAAAGTAAACAGCTCGTTTTGAACTCGCAACAGTATATTATGCAAGGATTTCAATTCTGAATATTCTTCAAATAGACTGTGTATTTTCTCTCGGCATCCACCTATAACAGAATTCAGTTCATCTACCATACCATAAGCTTCAATACGAATATTATCTTTTGGCAGTTTTTGACCACCAACTAAATGAGTAGTCCCACTATCGCCAGCTTTTGTATAAATTTTACTAATCGTAATTTTTGATTTATTTTTCATTTCCTCTTTTATACTCCAATATTATTGTTTTTATTGGTATAACTCTTCAATATTACAATTCCTCCGACACACAAAACAACTCCAATCACATTCAGCCAAAACGGATTAAATTGAACACCTTCTCTTACATCATAAACCAATCCTTGAATTTCCATTCCCAAATATTGCGGGATTGCTGCTATAGCATTGTTAAAACTATGAATACCAATACACAGCCAAATATTTCTCGTTGTAAGGTAAATCCAACCTATATAAATTCCCATAATAAACGCTGGTAAAAACTGCCAAGGATTTAGATGGATTATCCCAAAAAGAAAAGCTGTTATGAAAATCCCAGCAATTTTGCCATAATTCCTTGCCAAACCGGGAAGAATCATTCCTCTGAAAAATACTTCTTCGGTAACTGATGCCATAATAATTGCTGCCAAAACTCCTGAACCACCTGATAATAGCATTTCAAACATATCGAGAACATTATTACTTATCGGGAAAAAGTACTGTATCAGATTTTCAATATCTCCAATGAGAATTATAATTCCCAAAGCAGTCATAATAGAGACACTAATAAAATGCAAAGGTACTCGTTTATGTTGAAAATAATTGTGTAATGGTTTTTTTGACCACATCCATCCAATAAATAATACAATAGCAAATATTGGTACATTTATCCAAACTAATATGTCAATTTTTAAATTAGATGGGTTAACAATCAAGATTAAAGAAAACGAAAGGATAATTGTAACTCCAACTATCAACATACAAAGTATGATCGATTGTGTAATTGTCGGAAAATATCTTTTGTAATTTTCACTATTCATAATTTTAGACCCATTTGTTCTTTTGCCAAAAACCCTTCTCCACTACGATAGATTTCGTTTCCAGTAACATCTTTCAGAATTTGTTTTGCAATATCGATATTTTCCAACTTAATCTGATAAATTTCATTGAATGAATTCATCCCAAAACTGATTAATTCTATTTTCTGTATCTTTTTTAGTTTTTTCGATACATTTGAATTAGTAGTCTGAAAACGATAAGTTCCGTCAGATATTTTCCACATATAAGTCACAATTCAACCATTTATTTTGTTGGAAATATTACACAAAATGAGAACATGTATCAAAGGAAGATTTCAATATTTGATGAATCGTTATTAGTTTATCTTTATTAATCAAAACATCGTTAAATTATTCTACTAAATTGAAAGGGTATTCCATGA
The DNA here is from genome assembly GCA_014381725.1 of Fidelibacterota bacterium. GTDB lineage: Bacteria > Fidelibacterota > Marinisomatia > SCGC-AAA003-L08 > JACNLC01 > JACNLC01. The sequence goes on from JACNLC010000072.1 coordinate 9,093, forward strand.
ATAAGCTACTTATTACTTTGCTTTCGCTCGGGATTTTGTTGGCACTTGATAATGACAAAATTACATGTTCTCACATGAAATCAAGTATGAAAATGATTGAAAATCCGCAATATGCAACACGAAACCAACAAGATTATGATGTTAAATTCTACGATATCAATCTTGAAATTTCCCCGGATTCTGAAACAATTGGCGGTTTTTTAACTGTAATATTATATTCAGAAATTGACAATCTAACTCATGTCGAACTTGATTTAACAAATTCTCTAACAGTAAATCAAGTTACAGATTCTGAACTTAATTCGCTTTTATATACTCATAATGACAGGATATTGGATGTTTCTTTAAACAACCCAATTAATGCAGATGAATTAGTTGAGTTTACAATCAATTACGATGGTGCCCCGGAATATTCAGACTTTGGTTCGTTCGGATTTAGTTCTGCGCATGGTGAAGATATGATTTGGACACTGAGCGAACCGTATGGTTCAAGAAACTGGTGGCCTTGTAAAGATACTCCAACAGATAAAGCTGATTCAGTCAATATCACAATTACAGTGCCTGAAAATTTACTTGTAGCTTCAAATGGTTTATTAGTCAACACAACTTATCAAAATGAAAAAGCTACTTATTATTGGGAAGAAGGATATCCAATTGCAACTTATTTAGTATCACTGGCAATTTATCCTTATCAAGTGTTCTATGATTGGTTCGTCTATGGAGAAAATGATTCTATGCGTTTGGATTATTATGTTTATCCTCAGCATTACAATCAATATTACGATAACTATATGCTTACGAAAGATATGATTTCAGGATTTTCCGATAGATTTGGTCTGTATCCATTTATCGAAGAAAAATATGGCCACGCAGATTTTGTTTGGGGTGGTGGTATGGAACACCAAACAATGACAAGCATGGGAGGTTATTCTCAATATCTTATATCGCACGAACTTGGGCATCAATGGTGGGGAGATATGGTTACATGTGCAAATTTCCATCATATTTGGTTAAATGAAGGATTTGCTACTTATTCTCAAGCAATGTGGGAAGAACTCCACAACGGTGGGATTGATGCACTCCACGATGAAATGTCAACCAAACAATATTGGGGATCAGGAACGATTTTCGTAGATGATACAACCAATGTGTGGAATATCTTTAACGGAAGTTTATCTTACAACAAAGCTTCGTGGGTTTTGCATATGCTTAGACACATTTTAGGTGATGAAACATTTTTTGCTGGATTACAAGAATACGGGGATCAATACAGGTTCTCATCAGCAGTAACCGAAGATTTCACAGCTATTATGTCAGAAGTGTCCGGTAGAGATTTAGCACCATTTATAAATCGCTGGATTTATGGAGAATATTACCCTGAGTATGTTTCTACACCAACTGCAATAGAATTAGTAAATGAAAATTGGAAAGTAGATGTGCAAATATCACAAACTCAAGATAGTCCAATTTTTGAAATGCCCGTTGATGTTGTTATAGAAACTGACACAGATACTTATACTTTTGTTGCTGAAGTTACCGAGCAAAACCAGTTATTTTCATTTATTGTAGATGGAGTACCACTTCAAGTCAATTTGGACCCTGACCACTGGATACTTCGATCAGTTGATAATAATGAAATTGAATTTTTAGAAATACTAGTTCCTTATAATTTAACGGTATCTCAAGCGGAAAATGGACTTGAACTAAATTGGGAATGGGATGGAAATTATGATGATATTCGTGGTTTTGCAATTTTTAAAGAATTAGATAACCTTCAATGTGAACAAGATGAGATGTTGAGTTGTGATGGTATTTGTTTACCGTTTTCCTATTTATCTTGGTTGGGAGATGGAGATTGTGATACAGAATTCAGTGCTTTTAATTGTCAAGTTTATTCTCATAATTTTGGAGATTGTGATGGAGTTTTAGAAGTAAATTTTAGAGATGAAAATTCTTTCATTAAACAAATACAATTACGAGATGACTTTTATTTTGCTGGGGCTTCTCCTGATACAAACCATATTGTAGAAAATGTGACTGAAGATTGCTTTTATGTAATGGCATTCGCAGTATCTGATTCTGTTAATGTAGCATTTTCTGAACCTTCTGATTTGGTGTGCTATCAAGAAGCAACCATAACAGATAATCAAATAGCAACAAATTTCAAATTGTTTAACTGTCATCCAAATCCATTTAATCCGAAAACGGTTATTAGTTATAGTGTGCCGGTAGAGACAAACGGCCGTTTGACTCTACAAATTTACAACATTACTGGTCAACCGGTAGAAGAATTAGTAAACAGTAGCAGTACGCAGGTAGCCGGTTATCATTCGGTAGTATGGGATGCAGAAAATCATCCATCTGGGATTTATTTCGCAGAATTGCAGATTGGTAATTCTGTTCAAACTAAGAAGCTATTGTTATTAAAATAGAAACAAGGGAGTAAGCTCCCTTGTTCACTTATTGTTTACAAATTTAAGAAGTACTTTTCGTGTTCGTGGTCCGTCAAATTCTGCGAAATAAACTCCTTGCCAAGTACCAAGAACAGTATTCCCATTTTCTACTATTACTGTTTCTGAACAACCGATTAGTGACGATTTTATATGTGCTGCAGAATTTCCCTCACTATGTAAATATCCATCGTCAAATGGAACAATATTATTCATTTCCATTGTCATATCTTTCACAACATCCGGGTCAGCTGATTCGTTGATTGTAATTGCACCAGTTGTGTGAGGACAGTAAATCGTTAAAATACCATCATCCCAATTATTTGAAGAAATTTCTTGACTGATCAGATGTGTGATATCTTGAGATTCAACTCGATTAGAAGTGCTCACTGAGAGAGTAACCATTATAGAGATTTGAAATGTGCAGTAAAATGACGCAGATATTCTGGTTGATATGTCATTTTCAAACCCTTGATTTTATCTCTTTTTTTATATACATTCACTATGCTTTCTATCACATAATCAATATGGCTTTGGGTATATGTCCGTCTAGGGATTGCCAACCTAACTAATTCCATAGGAGCGAAAACTTCTTTATTTGTTTTTGGATCGGTTTTCCCAAACATTACTGAACCAATTTCAACAGATCTTATTCCTCCCTCCAAATATAGTTCACAAACCAACGCTTGACCTGGATACTGCTCTTGTGGAATGTGTGGAAGAAAAGCTTTTGCATCAATATAAATTGCGTGACCGCCTGGTGGTTTAATAATTGGGACATCATTTTGTGACAAATAATCTCCCAAATATTTCGTTGACTTAATCCGATATTCAAGATAATCCTCATTCATCGCTTCATTCAAACCAATAGCTACAGCTTCTAGATCTCGACCAGCTAATCCCCCATAAGTAGGGAATCCCTCTGTTAAAATGAGTAAATTCTTTTCTTGTTGAGCAAGTTTTTCATCGTTAGTGCATAAAAATCCACCTATATTTGCGATTCCGTCTTTTTTAGCACTCATTGTACAACCATCAGCATAAGAGAACATCTCATTAACAATACTCTTAATGGATTTTCTTCTATAACCATCTTCTCTCATTTTGATAAAATATGCGTTTTCTGCAAAACGACACGCATCAATATAGAATGGAATTTTATGTTTTCTTGCAATTTTAGAAATTTCTCTGATATTTTCCATTGAAACTGGCTGACCACCACCAGAATTATTTGTAATAGTAACCATTATTAATGGGATTCTATCAACTCCAATATCCGAAATAGTCTGCTTTAATGCTTCAAGATCCATATTCCCTTTGAAAGGATGAAATGCTTCAGGATGATATGCTTCCTTGATTACTAAATCTCTAGCTTCAGTACCTTGAAATTCGATATTTGCACGAGTGGTATCAAAATGTGTGTTGTTTGGAACTACATCTCCTTTTTTGCACAATATAGAAAACAATACCCGTTCGGCAGCTCTGCCTTGATGAGTTGGCATTATAAATTCAAACCCAGTGATTTTTCTTACAGAATTCTCAAACCTCTGAAAACTGACGCTACCAGCATAGGATTCATCTCCACGCATAACTCCAGCCCATTGTTCGCTACTCATTGCACCTGTACCAGAATCAGTAAGTAAATCAATTATTACATCGCTCGCTTGTAAGAAAAATAAATTATGATGAGCAGCTTCTAAATAGAATTCTCTAGATTTCTTACTACTCATTCTAATCGGCTCAACTGACTTTATTCTAAATGGTTCAATAATTGTTTTCATAGTTTTTCCTATACAGTAATCTATTTTGCTTTCTTACTGCTCTTAGTGGTTAATGAGTGTAACTTAATTATTTTTACGGAAATTATCCATAAATTCAGCAACTTTTTCTGCACCTTCAAGTGTCATCGCATTGTATAAAGAAACTCGTACTCCACCAACAGACCGATGACCTTTCAGCCCAATAAATCCTGCATCTTTTGCTTCTGCAATTAACTTTTTCTCAAGTTCCTCTGAAGGTAATCGAAGTGCTACATTCATCCAACTTCTGCTATCTTCTCTAACAGGTCCACGGAAAAATTCTGGATGTTCATTAATTAAATTATAAATTGCATCTTTTTTCTTCCGATTGACTTCTTCAATTGCTTTTAAACCACCCTGATTTTTTATCCACTCAAGTACAAGTTTAACCATATAAATAGTAAATGAAGGAGGTGTGTTGAAAAGTGATTTCTTCTCTGCGTGAGTTCGATAATCGAACATCGTAGGTAAACCATCATTGATTTTTTCTAACATATCATCTCTAAGAACAACAAGTGTTGCACCAGATGGTCCCAAATTTTTCTGTGCACCGGCATAAATCATCGCAAATTTATTGAAATCCACTTGATGCGAAAGTATATCAGAAGACATATCGCAGATTAACGGAACATTTCCTGTATCAGGAAAATCCAAATACTGTGTTCCTTTAATCGTGTTATTAGATGTCAAATGCAAATATGCAACATCATTTGGATAACTGATTTCAGCACCTTTTGGAACAAAAGTATATCCATCATCTTTTGAAGATCCAGCTAAGTGAACATTACCCAAATTCTGAGCTTCTTTAATAGCTTTAGTTGACCAAGTTCCGGTATCAATATAAGCCGCCGTTTTATCTTTTGGTAGAAAGTTCAGCGGAATGTGAGCAAACTGTGTAGAAGCTCCGCCACCGACAAACATTACATGGTAATTATCGCCCAATCCCATTAGTTCTTTTACTAACAACATCGCCTGATTGTTTACCTCGTCAAATTCCGGCGCACGATGCGAAGTTTCCATAATAGACATACCGGTTCCACGATAATCTAACAATTCTTCCTGAACAATTTTCAATACATCCAATGGGAGTGTTGATGGTCCCGCATTAAAATTAAATACTCTATTTGCCATAATATTTTCCTTTATATTTTTATGAACAAGTCAAAATGCCAAAATTATTTTACAAATTCGGTGATGATATTTTCGACAATATCTCCAATTCTCAACAAATTCTCTTTTGTTGATGCACCGAGATGTGGCATCATTAACACATTTGGTAATTCGGTAAACGGATTGGTTTCTGGTGGATCTGAATACCAAACATCGTTACCAAAACCAGCTATTTTACCACTTTTAAGTGCGTCAACAAGGTCTTCTTCATTGATGGTCTTCCCTCTACCGGTGTTAATTAAAAATGCACCATCTTTAAATTCTTTGAGAGTTTCAGAATTAATGATTCCTTTTGTGCTATCAATCAACGGAAGATGTAAAGATACATAATCTGAAACATTGAGCACATCTTTCATTTCCGATTTCATTTCTGCAAAATCACTTGATTCTACAAATGGATCAAAAGCGATAACAGTCATACCAAACGCAATTGCTCGTTTTGCAAGTTCAGTTCCAATTCTTCCCAAACCAACAATGCCAAGAGTTTTGCCATATAACTCAGTTCTCTTTAATTCTTTTTTTATCCATTGTCCGTTACGCATTGAGCTATCTGCTCTTCCAATGTGATTTGTTATTCCAATCATCAATGTAAACGCACATTCTGCGACTGCAATTGAAGATGCATCCGCCGTATTATGAACAGCAACTCCCTTTTCTTTTGCATATTCAAGGTCAACATTATCCAGTCCAACACCACCACGAATAACTAACTTTAGATTTGGTGCAGCATCCATATATTCTTTTGTTACCTTAGTTTTACTACGAATCAAAACTACATCTGCTTCGTTTACTCTATTCTTATCATCGGTAACTTCACCAAACTTGGATAATTTTCCCGATAGACCTTTATCAAACGCATCTGAAATTAAAATTAACATTTATTACCTCTCTAATTTATATTGATATTTAATTATTTAACAAATTTACAACCATACCACTTCTAAGTTTTGGCTCAAACCAAGTGGATTTAGGCGGCATTACTTCACCTGCATCAGCAACATTTAGAAGTTGTTCTATTGATGTTGGATATAATGAAAATGCGATTTTATATTCACCAGAATCAACCAATTTCACTAATTCTTGAGTCCCTCTAATCCCACCTACAAAATTAATTCGTTTGTCTGTTTTAGGATCAGAAATACCAAGAATAGGATCTATGAAGTTCGCTCCAAGAATATCTGCATCAATCGAACCTGTTGGATCGTTCGGATTAAAAGAACCATCTTTAGCTTTAAGATGATACCATTTTCCTTCAGCATATAATCCAAATGTATGTAGTTTCTTAGGATCTACATTTCCATTGTGAGGTTCAATGTCAAACTTCTGTTTAGCTTTTTCCAAAATTTGCGCTGTAGATAATCCATTCAAATCCTTTACAACTCTATTGTATGGTAAAATGTTGAGTTCATTATCAGGGAAAATCACATTAAGGAAATAACCGAATTGTTCGTTTACTCCACCGCAGGAACAACAAGAATTTTCTTTTACTCTTTTGCATACTTCTGATGCAGCCTGACTTCTATGATGCCCATCAGCAATATAGAGATGTGGAAGTTTGTCAAAAGCATCTATCATCTCTTTTATCAGATAATCGCTACTAACAACCCAAAGTTCGTGCCTAACTCCGTCATCAGCGACAAAATCTACTGGAGTAGTAAAAGCTGTGATTTTATCAAACACTTGTTGAACTTCCGGTAATGCACGATATGTACTAAAAACCGGTCCAACTTGAGCACCTAAATATTCTATATGATTCGCTCTATCATTTACTTTTTCTGGACGAGTATGTTCGTGCTTTTTTATGAGTCCTTTATCATATTCGTCAACTGAAGTTAAAGCAACCAAACCAGTCTGACTTTTCCCAGACATTGTAATTCGATAAATGTAAAAACAAGATGATTCATCACGAATCATCAAATTTTCATCAATCAGTCTTTGTAAATTATCTTTTCCTTTTTGATAAACTATTTCGCTATATTGATCTACATTATCATCAAATTCTAATTCTGCTTTATTAACTCGAAGAAACGAATTTGGTGAGTTTTTTACAATTTCGCGAGCTTCTTTTGCATTAAGTACATCATATGGTGGTGATGCAACTTCTTTTGCATACTCAGGTTTTGGTCTAAGTGCTCTAAATGGTTTTACTATTGACATATAAACCTCTTAAAATATTAAATATCATTAAAAAACATATTCCCAAGACACTTTATTTTATCCTCATAAGAATTCGGATATAAAAACCAAGTTGCTGCTGCTACAGAACTTAACAACGAATTACCATCTTGCGGAGTAAACGAAAATCCTGTGATTTCTGTACCATTCCGAACATTCAACGAAGGAATAGACACAACAGATTGATTCAAAATTCTACCATAGTGTCCGTGATCTCTACCAAATGAAAACACTTTACAAGAATCTATTTTATCAGTTGTTGATACAAGATCATTAGCATTTAATTTATCAATTACGGTTTGCACTGTGGTTGGTTCTTTCACTTTTAGATGGAAATGAGTTAAGTGCATATATTGTGTATTCAATTTGAGGGCTGAAGAAAATAGATTCAGATCTTTACCCAAAGTTTTGAATAATAATGCAGCATCTTTAGCGTGATGAGTTCCGTATTTTTCATCTTTATGTCCACCTACTTGAGGAGATGGAACAAAATTTGAAGCTTGACTAATATCATTTGACCGTCTGATTAGCAGAAAACGGCCTTCTAATAAATTATCTTCTGGAGCATCATTCAATGCTAAAGTTTTTATTGTGCTACATAGATTGTGCGTATTGCATGAAACTACTTGTAGAAACCTATCTTCTCCTTGTACTAATGCATCATCATTAATTCCACGAGCGTATCTTTTGCCAAATCCAGATTCACTTCCTTGAGCAATAAATCCTTTAGTGTTATTCTTGTATCTATTGTAGTAATCTTCTTTATTTTTGTGCCCGAAACCTGTTGGTGTACAATCGATAACTACAGATGCTCTTTCAATTGCCTCTTCAGTAGTAAATTCAGGTTTTAGACCAATTTCTTTGAATCCTTCGAACTTCTCAGGATGTGTAGATAAGCGAGCTCCTCGTTTTTCTATTAGAGCTTTTACTTTTGATCTATCTGTTGTTAAGGGTGTATTTTTATGAAAAGTAATTTCATCAATACCCATCTCTTCCTTATAATCGCAAAGTAACCCAATTAAAGGTTCTCCGATTGTACCTGTCCCAACAACATGAACTGTTTTCCTTGACATTAATCTTTCTCCTTTTTTAATGATTTGGTGTCATTTGATTAATTTGTTGAATCCTTTTGTTTCTTTCTAACGCGAATTTTAGTATTGCTAACCATTGCCATTTTGCAGTTAAATGTGCTTCATCTAAAACTTCATTAATACTTCCACCTGAACGCCATTTATTATCCCAATCAGCTGAAACAGAATAGTGCTTTACTATCGGATTTTTTATCCAGTTTGACATAAGATTTATTCCAGAATTTGTTATAATCATCGCATCATTCCATTCATCTTGCGCAATTATTGAATTTTGATATTCTTCTGATTGCATCTTGAATAAACCATAAGATGAAGCAGAAATGATTTTGACATTTGGTCCTTCATCTTCAAATTTTGGTAGCAGAGTAATTAATTCTTCAGTCGCTTTTGTACCCCTTATAATTACAATTCCCTCTTTTTCTCTTTTAGAATCATAATCACGAATAATATATGCACCTTTTGATGCTTCAAAATGCGATGATATTCCCAATTTTTCTCTATCTGGGATAACAACTGGAGGGCGAGTTAAATGAAGAACAATAATCGGGATATCTGTTTTAAGTGACTCTGCTAGCATAACAGGGACTTCATTATATTCCCAAGGATGTAAATTCAATATTTGACCTTCTGGAAACAACTGTGTTACACCTGGTGAGAAAATACCAAAATGCGTTCTGCTATCTTCACCAGTTTCAGGTCCAGAATGCCCAGCAACCCAAATTGTTTTTCCTAGTTTGAGTTGAGAATCTTGAGCCATTTGGCTGTAAATACGCATAATTCCATATTTCAAGTAAGCAAAAGCACCATAAGTACTAGAAGCAGTTAAATATCCGTTGAATTCATCATATGGATTACTACTTAAATTAACCGAACTAATCCCAGCCATAATTCCAGCGTTGGCAAATTCCGTGATCGCTTGGGGTAAAAGTACTCCTTTTGGGTTGGTTTCTCTGTTATACATTCCAAAATCTTCAGCACCATCATATCCTTTGGAAAATCCCGAAATATTCGTCGAACCTGCTAAATCTGCTGAACTTACTAAAAACAAAGGTCTTCCATATTTTTGTTTGGAAAATGTGTTCACCCAAGATCCAAAAGCTGCAAATCCAGCACGATTCGGTGCTTTTTCTCCTGGAGTTTTATATATTGGAAAATTCTTGTAATCATAAAGTGCTGAATCGTCTAGAGGATTTTTATCAAATTTGTTATTTTCAATATTATCAGATACACTTTCTCCAAATTCAATTAAGGTATCAGCTAGATAATCCAACAATCCATCTTGATTATCAAACAATGACATTACTGTTTCCATACAATCTGCCATTTGATCACGATTAGATTCATAGTCATCAAATCCTAATTTGTTGATGTGGTCAAATTTTAGATTATATTTTTCAGAAAACTCAAGTTTTGTATTCCAAAATAGTTCGGAGTTTCGCTTGTGTGGTGCACCGTGACTAGCATTGTCAAAAACTCCATATCCTCTTCCCTTTTGTGTTTTAAACCACAACACTTTAGGTTTATCACTTTCATCAGCTAAAAGTTCCGAATAAGCACCTACAAGCGATTCAAAATTGCTACCGTTTTCTGTGCCAACTACTTTCCAACCATAAGGTTTGAACCAATCATCTGGTGTCCCGTGAATTACATCACTAAACGGCCGATCATCAATTCCAAAATTATTCCAATCTACAAGAGTAACTAAATTCCCAAGCCCCAAACCATAAGCAGAATTTCGAGTTTCGTGAGTAACTCCAGCTGTAAGTCCACCTTCACCTTCGAGTGCAAACACTTTTACATTTTCATATCCAGCGTGTTTAAGAGCAAAAGCCTGCCCAGCTGCCATTGGAAATCCATGTCCACTTGGACCAGTATTAGCTTTGAAAAAAAGAGTTTTTCCTTCCATTTCTGCATGTCCAGATAAACCACCAATTTTTCTAAGGGTAAGTATATCTTCCCAAGTTAGAGTAAAATCAGCTCCTTTTGGATTCAGATATTTTGTATCTCCTGTTGAGTTATATTTTCTTCTTAGAGCTTCGTTAAAAACTGCTAATGCACCATAAACAGCTGGATTTGTATGTCCTGCACTAAGAATAAATCTATCAGAAAATCGTTTTCCTGGATTTCTTATATCCCATTTCATTGCTCCAGATAATAGAGTTACTACTAAGGCGTGAACCTTTGATCGAGAACCTCCCGGATGACCACTTTGAGATAGGTTCAACATAATATCAATGGACTGGTCAATCATATCGGCGATAATTTCCCAATATTTAAATACTGGCTTTAACTCTGCTTTTGTTTTCATTCAATTATCCATAATTAAAGTTGAAACAGCAATAATACTGTTAAAATATCAACGGTAAAATTAAGTAGATTTTGTTTTATTTTCCCAAATGAGTTAATGTTATTTTGAAATTATATTTCTTATGTATCTAATTGGTATTGATCCTTGAGATAGTAATTCCTCATGAAATTCCGATAAATCAAAATTATTATTTTCTTGTAGTTCTACATCTCTTCTGAGATTCCAAATAGCCTGAGTTCCAATAAATCCACTCGACATTTTACAATAATTTAGTTGAGCTTTTATCCAATTCTTTTCTGCAGAAATATTACTATAAAATCCTTCATTAACCATCAATTTTACAGCTTGATTTTGCGACATATCTCTCATATGAATATCTTGATCTAAAATAACATCAATAGCAATTTTCAATAATCGAGAAAGTTGTAACAATTTATATTGTGAATTATCACTTTTATAACCAGCTTCAATCATCATTCCTTCACAATAATATTGCCAACCAGAAGCGAAGACTTCATCGGAAAATATCTTACTAATTTGCGAAGAATTATCCATTTTGAATCTCTCTAAAACCAAATAACCGGGATAGACTTGATTCATATTTATCAAATCTAAAACTACATCACTATATTTTCCCGCGTTAGCTATTTGAATATTATATAGGACATCATTTTGATTTCCATTTAATAATTCAACATCAATCAAACTGGATTGCATTTTATAGTCTGGAGTTTCGCGGAGAATAAATCGTTCGTTATTATCCAAGCGTAAAATTTTGTGAACTTTGATAAAATTCTCTAACTCAATTAGTGAATTATCAATCTTTTCTGAAAATAAATTTATTATTGGTAAATCTTGTTCTAATGAACCTATCGTCCAATCAATGACATTTAGAGTATCAGACCTATCAACCCAAACTGGTTCATCATTTTCTATTAGATAAAAAGGTAATGCAATATCAAACATTTGATTTTGAACATCTATAATTGTTTTTTGTGCCGATTGATAAACTTCTCCAGGTGTAGTTTCGTTAGAAATTACATATTTGAATTTTTGCAGATACAAATCTTCTCCCAAACGAAATGTAACATCACTCTCTTTATTAATAGAGATGAGATACTGTTGATAATCATTCAGTGATGTTATTGAATTTTTGACTAGATCGTCAATCCTGTCCAAGGTTGCATTATCGGAAGTAATTGAAAGCGGAAGCTCTATTAGATATTTGATTAATCCTGCTACTTTTTGAATAGCAATTTTAGTGTGTATTTCTGAAGATGGATTTAGCTTTGATTGTAGTTCATTTACAATTTCTGGGATTTTGGATAATCTGCCTTCTAAATAGCCCACTTTTTCATCCATTGAAATTGCTGAATTATCAATTATAAGTGAAATGCCAGTGCTTATAAGTGTTGGAATCATCAACGGATTCCATTCGTACTCTCTAAGTTGAGTTATATCAAACACCATTTCATCAAGAGCATTTGTAAAAATATCGTATTCAATTTTAGATTTTTTAGATAAACCAGCTCTATCAATTTGAGACAACTCAATAATGAACCTTTTGAGATCTGCTAAATTTTCATCTTGAACATCTGTATTGTATTTAGCAAACTTGTGTGAGTAATCAAAAATTCCCAATTCTGTTGCTAAAACAGGTTGAGACTTGAAATACCACTGAAAAAATGCTTGTGTAAGATCATTAAAAGATTTCTGTTGGGATCGCCCACACATCCAAAATAACATTACTAGAATAATTAGAGCAACTATCTTAATTTTTTTGATATCCATTGGGAAAATTTAAATAGCATTAGAGTATTTTACACAGTCTTAATCTTCTAATCTAACATTGCTTTAGGTTTCACAACAATAACGCCGAAGCATAGCGTAGACCGACGAAGTCAATTACAAGAAAATGTCCGAATCTGGATTTGCCCAGTAAGAAGTTTGCGACTGTACATGGATTCTGACAATGTTTTGCCACTTACCTTAATTTTACAAAATTAAAAGTATTTTATTGAATTTGGCCTTACTCAATTTGCGTATAAAAACAAAAGTTGAATTTCGTTTAAAAAGAAATGCTGTCTGAAGTCCGTCAGACGGACAAGTTTATTTCTTTTAGGAATGAAAGTATTTGTTTTATAAATTGAGTGTAGCCTTGATCTTTTTGGTTCTTTTTCTCTTGACAGAAAAAGAACAAGTAACTAAACTAATAATTGAGATTAATCCAGTTATCTCTTTATGAATACCACCGACTTGAAAGTCCATATAAATATTTGATTACTACGGAATCTAAAAAAACGACTAGTCGAAAACATTTTCCTTTGCTTAAAACACTGACTATCCTGTAATTACTCAAGCTAACTCAATCAAATAATTTTTTTGTCGTGTTTTTTTGTATACAATGTTATCAATAAATATATTTTAAATAATACTTGCGTGTCTTTTTATCTAATATCTAAATTTAGGGCGTTGAATTATTAGTGCTTTTTGAAATTTCGTTGGAAGGAATCTAGAGTTGTATTCCTTTCCTTTTATTATGGTGAAAACAACAAAATAAGATCTCTCCATATTTTGTTGTTAAATATAAACTTTGTGAACATGTTGTTTCCAAAGTTTACCTAGTTCTTTCCAACTAACTTCTCAAATGGCAGAAATGCCATATATTACTGTAAAAGACCTCGCTTCGGCGGGGTCTTTGTTTTTAATATATATCTGTTTTTTATATCTATTCGTAATACATATATAAAAGTCTATATTTTATTTGGTTTATATGTTGCTTAAATATTAATTTTGGATATGCGGGTCAAGTTACCTTTATATAAATTGAGGAATATTGTTTACTTATGCTTATGAAAAATAACTTTTTGAAAACAACAGCAGTATTTGTCTTTGCTTTATTGCTAATTTTGGTTAGTTGTGAGAAAATTCCACCTCTTTCTGATAATCTTTCTGATGAATTAGATTTTACTTGTGAAAGTTGTCATATAAACGAAGCTGTATTAGCACAACTTGCACCAGACACCGGCGAAGATGCTGGCGGTGGAGGTGGCTGAGGTGGAGCTGTGGAGCCGTTGGCTCCTTGGGAAAAAGTTTACATCAAACTTGTTGGCTCACAAACTAGTTTTAAAGATATTGACCCTGTCCATTCTTTGGTTGGTTGTGTTGGTTGTCATGGTGGAACTGAACATGTGTCTGCAACTACTACATCTTATGATGACCGTTTGATTGCTATGAATACTGCACATGGAGATGAAATTGGATCATTAACATCTACTTTTACAGATCCTTCTGTTGACGCACAAGGTAAATGTGCAATATGCCACGAAGATATTACAAACAGAAATGAACACAGTACACATTCAATGCTTTGGGGTGAACGATATAAAGTAGCTTTTAGATATAATGGCTCAGAATCTCTTGAAGATTGCCCTGCAGAAATCGGTGAAGCGTTTGAAGGAGAATGTATGAGTTGCCACACAACTTGTGGACAATGCCATGTAAGTAGACCAAACTCAGTTAAAGGTGGATTTATTAATAAACACCGATTTAATAAAACACCTAACATGACTAATAATTGCCTTGCTTGCCACGGTAGTAGGATTGGAACCGACTATAAAGGTGAACTTGAAGGAAACATATCAGATCAACACTATATGAATGGGTATGATTGCTTAGATTGTCACACTGAAGATTTACATGGAGACGGTACAGAATTAGATAACCCTCCAAACTCTAGATATGCTGTAAATGGATTACCAACTTGCACAGGATGCCACGAAGATGTATCCGCCTCAAACACCTACCACTTAATGCATTGGTCTGGATCTGGCTATATGGCTGATATTTCATGTTTTGTATGCCATTCTCAACCATATAACAATTGTAATAGTTGCCATACTGGAGGAGAATGGAAAGGTAATTATACAGAAATCGCAACAGACACGCATTCAGGTGATGGAGATTACCTTGAATATCCGGAATTTAGAATAGCCCATAATCCTGCGTATGATGATCCTGATGGCAACTGGTCTCCAAGCTTAAAACTCCATTCAGAAGATGAATGGATATTAGTAAGACATATCCCAATGGTGCACGATAATTATGAAAACTGGGACGCTGGATACGATTCTTACGACATAACAACAATGGAAACTTGGCAATATACAAGTCCGCATAATATTAGAAGGTGGACCGCGCAAACGGACACAACAGGCGGAGTTGGCTGTAGTGCAAGTTGTCATACAGATAGTGACACTACTAGCTTAAATTTATATCTATTTGAAAGTTTTGTTGATTCTACAACAAATGATGTAGATGCAAATCAACATGTGATTGTTGATGAACATCTAAACCAATAACAAAAAAGGAGAAACATAATGAGAAAGTTAATGATAGTTGCTACAGTAATGTTAAGTGTACTCTTAATTACAAGCTGTGGTGAAGAAGAAACACAAGATCTCACAACCCCACAAGATCTCACAACCCTAAATACATATTTAGTAGAACAAGATCTTGACCTAACAGACATGCTCGATGGTTGGATTATCACAGCTGAAGCTGTACATAATGACTTAGACAGTTATTATGTGATTGATACTCGATCTGAAGATGCATACAATGCTGGTCATATACCTGGTGCTGTTTTTGCAGATGCAACAACATTACTTGATGTAGCTGCAGATAATGGTGGAAAAACCATTCTTGTACATTGCTATAAAGGTATAGGAGCTGCAAGATATTTAGTTGCTCTTCGATTAAGTGGCTACACAGATGCAAAAAGTCTAAAATTCGGTATGAGTGCTTGGGGTTTAAGTGATGCTGATGATGGTGCAGTTTATGATAAATGGACTGGTGCAACTTCAGATATTGCTCTTGACTACCCAGAAGATTGGCTTA
>JACNLC010000028.1 GCA_014381725.1 Fidelibacterota bacterium
TTATTTTATTTGACTGAATTCCCGATGTATATCGGGACGTTTTGTTTCTACCAATGTTGGTAGGCCATTCTGCACGGATAAAACATCGATTGTAAAAGCTCCACGCTTTTTGGCGTATTCGATGAAATTGACCCATTGATTTTTTAGCTCAAAATCACCAGCGGTTCTAATCATTGGTTCTGGTTTTTTTGTGAGTAACACCATTTCTTCAATTTCTCCAAAAGATACAGGCTCTTTCTTTTCAAAATTGATTTGATTGATTTTGCCGAATGGCACTGATTGGCATGTGGTGATTAAATGTTGCCAATTCTTGGTTTGTTGTTTGAAAGTGTTCATTGCACTTCTCCTATTTACTATTTTCTGTTAATTAAGGGATTTTAAACAGGAATCATTTTGAATGAATGATGTCCCACCCTATAAAGGCAGTTTAATCGGACACTGTGTTTTTCAAAACTCTTCATCGTTCAATTTCCTTTTATGACATGTTCGCCGTGAACACATCGATTGCTTTATGCATGGATTATAAGCATGGATGAACCTTTCTGATCTCCATCTGCCCAACTTTGCTTACCAGTAAAGTGCTTTTTCTACTGGTAAACAAAACCACCAAATCATCTTTTAAATAATCCGCTCCTGAGCGTATATGTAATATCTGCTTACTTTTTAACCTTTATTCTATACCCCTATATAGCCCAAGTATCACCTGGGCATAGCCTGCATACAACCTCCAGCGGTCATATAGTTTTTTCGATTTACTGTACCGTCACCTTACCGCCTTTTCCTGTTTGCTTTGGATGAACAATGAAAATTGGAGAATCAAACATGAATAAAATCACACAGGATAAATTTGATGAATTAATCGACATCCTTTTGAAAGGATATTTCGAGACGGTTTACCTGAATTATAAAAAGCGTGGAAAGAAGAACAATGATTGGATTGTCGAGAAAAAACATGACAACATTGTCAGCGAAACATTTAGGGATTATTCTAAAAGAGAAAGGAGCCAGAGTCTATGAGACCGCAAATAAAAGAAAAAGTGGAAGGATTATATTTAATGTCAACGAAAGCGTTGGCTAAGGAATATTTAAAAATAACAGGACATCCTCCACCTACCCCGCAACGGCATCGTCTTATTCGTAAAATTGCATGGGAATATCAATGCGATGGTTTAAACCCGGTATCCGCAGAAGCATTAGCCAGAGCAAAAATGATAGCAGAGACTGAAAGACTGAGATCCGTACCTCCAAAGGATTTTGATCACAAACCGCCCAAAAAGAAATCCAATATCCTTTTTCACTCCGGTGACATCCTTACCCGCAATTACAAAGGGAAACGATATGAAGTATTCGTGACAGAACGTGGATTTGAGATGGATGGGATGTTTTATAAATCCATTTCAGCTGTGGCTAAAAAGATTACAGGTACGCACTGGAATGGGAAACGTTTTTTTGGATTAGTATAAAGGAAGAAGTATGAAACATACAATTAATGGGGAAACTGAAAAAATCATTCGCTGTGCGATTTACACCCGAAAATCCACAGAAGATGGATTGGAACAGGAATACAATACATTGGATGCCCAGAGGGATTCTTGCGAAAGCTATATCCAATCCCAAGCATCTCGCGGTTGGAGAATTATTGATACCCAATATGACGATGGGGGATTTACAGGTGCGAATGTAGAAAGACCGGCATACTCTCGATTAATCGCCGATATTCAGGCAGGTCTTGTGGATATGGTGCTTGTCTATAAAGTAGATAGATTAAGCCGTTCCTTAGCCGATTTTGCTAATATTATGGCGATGTTTGATAAGGCTGGCGTTTCATTTGTCAGCATTACTCAGCATTTTGATACTTCTTCCTCATTGGGGCGAATGACACTTAATATTTTAATCACATTTGCCCAGTTCGAACGGGAGATGATTGCAGAAAGAATTAGGGATAAAATTGCCAGCAGCAGAAAGCGTGGCAAATATATAGGCGGGATTCCTGTATTAGGTTTTGATGTAAACGATAAAAAACTTCATATTAATAAAAATGAAGCTGAACAGGTGAATGCCATATTCAAATTGTATATTGAATTGCATTCGGTAAGAGATGTGGCAAATAAACTAAATGAACGGTGCTGGACCACAAAGAAATGGGTGACAAAAAGAGAAAAACTCACCGGTGGATTGAAATTCTCTGCTAAAAATGTTCATGCAATGCTTTCTAATCCGATTTATATCGGTAAGGTAACGTATAAAGGTGAAGTTTTTGAAGGTGAACATGACGGAATTGTAGATGAGAATCTTTTTAACGATGTGCAAGCCTTACTCAAAGACAGAAGCCGACCTGAATACAGAAATAAGAAAAAGAAACATCCATCTCTTTTACGTGGGATATTGTATTGCGGTGAATGCGGTCATGTGATGACCAAGACCTACGCTTCCAAGGCTAAAGGGAAAGTATATTTTTATTATGTCTGCAATAATGTATTAAAAAACACCCGGAAAGCGTGTAAAAGCAAAAGAATCCCAGCACTCAAAGTGGAAGATTTTATTGTTAAACAAATATCAGCTATCGGAAAGAATAAAGGATTAACCGATGGATTAGTCAAAAAAGCCGAGTTAGAGCAAAATACACTGTTTCAGCAGTTGAAAATGGAAAAAGACGGTGTTGAGACTGCCCTGAAAATCACGTATAAACAATTATCAAATGGGGAGTTAAATAATGAGAATGACTCAATAGAAAAATACCAAACACGCATAAGAGAACTTGATCTGCGAATGGCATCATTGGATAATTTAAGTTTAACACCCAAAGGTGTCTCTCACACCTTAAAGAAATTTATGCCCATCTGGGATACCTTAGAAGGAGACCAAAAAGAAAAGATTGTATCCTTAATATTTGAAAAAATTACATGGAATAGTGAAAGCGAATCTTTGGATTTTGAATTTAATCCACTTGGAATGAGTTTACTTAAAAACGGAGGCAGTCATGGATACAACGCTCAAAGTTGATTTTCAAGTCGGCATCCCGAATCGTACCCGATTAGATAAGCCATCTATACTGCCCAGCATTACCCGATTTATGGCCTTATCTTTGAAATATAATGAACTATTAGACAATGGCTATTCTATTCGAGACATGGCCGAATTTGAAGGTGTGGATAAATCATATATTCTCCGCATTGTGAAAATGGTGTATCTCTCACCAAATATCCAAGAAGCGATTCTACTTCTCCCCCGCTCAACTAAACACCGGTCTTATACATCAGCGAAAGAATTGTTGAAGCTGGTGGATGTTGTGGATTTAAAGGAGCAGGAAGGTGTGTTTGGTCGTTTTCAGTATCTGAACACGAAATAAAGAGAAAAATGCCCGATGAAATATCAGGAGTAACGACCAGAATATTTCTACGCACTAATGGGCTACACTATCAACACCCAAAAGGGGGAGCGAGCATTTTAAAATGTGGCGTATTCCTGAACTGGTCGGTCCAGTATTAGCAAGCTGGGGATTTGTTGCATTCCACTAAAGTTACAATGGGATTACACACCCTTCAAGAATACGCCTTGACTTCCCATTGCGGCAATACTCTGGGGAGCCTGTTATTTTAATTTTGAAATGTGAATTTCTTGATCGTCAAGATTTAGCACAATTTCAATATACTCAATCCTGGAGAATATTTTATTCAATCCTATACTCTTTGCATTGCATAAATAAATTCTATAATTCCTCTTTTTCTTAATCATACCCGTCATTAATTCGCCATCAAGTACTTTTTTATTCCAAGATATATATACTTTCCAACCTTTATTAGAATTCCCCTTAGTAAAGAAATTTCTTTTTTCAATAATAGAGTTATATTCAACAGGTATTGTGATTTGCCCTTTAGAGAAGAATGTCTTTTTTATTTCGTTTATATCCTTAATAAACGGTTTTTCACCTTTCGTACTAAATTTCCATGGTATTTTTTCTTTTTTATCAAATTCGGCGCCACCGAACTTATTCATCTCGTATTTATTATTGGAAAGAAATGTGTTTACTTCATCAGATCTATTATTCCATAAATCAAGAAAATAGTTCATCGCTGAAGTAACAAATTCATCAGTATTCTTCCTTTTTAGATAAATATTTATCTCTTCATTCTGAGATGTTCCAGGCTCTGTAAAATTAGATGAACCAATAATTACTTCGGTTTCTTTTCCCTTCTCAAATATATAAAGTTTGGAATGAAACATTTTTACACCCATTAAATTTTTATATACCATGCCTTTCATTTTACTGTTTGGAATGCGTGTAATTTTAGCAAGGGCTTTCACATCAGATAATTGTCCATCTATTCCACAAATTACCCTTATTTCTATTTTATCAATGAACTTCTTTAATAGTTCTAGACCTTCTTCACGTAAAAATGCTGTAGCTATAGAAATTCTATCTGCATTTCGGGCAAGTTCAGTTATTAGTTCACCAAGACTCTGGTCTCCACCGGGTTGGTGATGAAATGTTATTTTTGGTTCGTTCGTATTTTTATCGCTCATGATATTCTCCATTCTTTTTATTTATTGGTTTCAATTTATTGGTTTTCAAAAAAGACAGAATTATATTAATCGGTGTATGGTTCTTCACCATAGATAAGAACATTCT
>JACNLC010000006.1 GCA_014381725.1 Fidelibacterota bacterium
TAAATGTAACCGTTCCATAATCTAAATCATCATTCCCATGATAAATTAGATTTTCAATTTCTGTGCTATTTGTAGTCCCCCAATAATTATTTGTGGCGCTAAAACCTGACGAAGAAGAATTTTCAACAGCATACTGTGAAATACTTAACAAGTTATTATTACTAATCGTGACTGTGTTAACTCCTTCAAAAACCAGAGCTTTTGTAAAACCGTACAGTAACGATCCTGAAATAGATGTTGAACCTCCAATATTGTAACCGGCCCTTCCACTTATTTTAATTCCATTATTCGAATTAACCCCGATAAACGATGAATTTTCAATAGGACCATTGCCTAAATAGATAACATCGCTACTATTATCAGATATGACACTGTTTGTTATTGTCAGTTTTGCACTACCAAGAGAGACGGGTGAATCAACAAACTTTGAGTTTACAATTTTAAAATCTCCATTTACAGGACTTCCTCCTCCTTCTGATGAAGGTGTGTTATAAACTACTGAATTTTGAAAATCGAAATTTGCACTGCAACACCCCATCGTTATTGTAGAATTTTTAACCGTAGTATTTTTTATAGTGATACCATAGTTATAAGAGTCAGAAGAAATCGTTGAATTATCTATTGTACAATTATTTATAATGATAGGTTCAGTTCTGGGGTAATAACCTTTAATTGTACAAGAACTAAATGTGGAATTATTAATAATTAATCCCGCTGTAGTTGAGTACCCATCAGTAAATACACCAGTATTATTGAAACTAGAATAGTGAACCTTTAAAGTGTCTGAATTTTTTATTTGATCCTGGTTATGTTCCGACTCTTCAGCAAGTTGAATAGCATATTGTGGACCTGAATAATCCGTATAATTAATACTACTATTACTTAAATCAGTTTCTTTAAATAATATCATTACTTCTGATCCTGTTGAGCTATTTCCGTTGAGTATGACATGACTCAATGAAGATCCGTTTACTAATATATTTCCTTTTACAAGAAGTTTATAATCACCTGAATAGTTCACTGTCACGCCAGCTTCAATTGTTAATGTATATCCGGCTGACACACCAACATCACCAGTGACAGTGTAAGGGCTACCATTTGCCGTCCAGACTTGATTCCCACTGATAACGCCACTTACATTATTTCCTCCGGATATCCAGGGAGTTGTGTAAACATCATCGGTTTTTTCACTCTCATTCCCCGCATTATCCACGGCAGAAATGCGGTAGTAATAAGTGGTGCCGTTGGTGAGGCTCGTGTGGGTATATGTAACTATTGTTCCAATTACCGTGGACAATAATGTCGTTGGGCTGGCTGTGGTGCCGCCATACACTTTATAACTGGCTAAATCGCTTTCGGTATTGGCCGTCCATGTTAATACCACTTGGGCATTGCCGGGGGTGGCTACGAGGCCGGTTGGGGTAGCAGGGAAAGAATTTTCATACGCAATTACACCCCACTGATTACTTAATGTTGGGAGTGTTGTTTTTTCTTCCCATGAATCATTATTATAATCATAGGATAAAATTCGCTTATCTCCACCCCAATAATATTCTACTAAAATTAATCTGTCACTTTCTGAATCGTATGCGGCACTCAACCATGTACTACTGCTTGTGCCAGGTCGATTGCTCTTGGTTTCCCATGTATCAGTTGAATAATCATATGCTCTAACTTGTCCAGCTGATGCACTTTGCGAAATAAATATTAGCTTATTACTTTCACTATCATATACACCACTACCTTGATCTCCATGATAAGTTGTAGTAGAAGATAAAGTTGTATATGTATTTGTATTATAATCGTATGAGTAGGTTAATCCATTATAATCAACTATTACTACTCTGTCGGAAGGTGATAAAATTGAAAGGATGATAAGAGAAATAAATATTTTATTGCGCATTCACCACTCCAAAGGATTGATAATTTGAAATTGAGAATTTACTATTTTCAATTGGCTCCGTTCCGGTGCTGTGGTGTGGGACAGGGGAATGAATCACCTTTACAAGGTGGTATAATATGTTAAATGGTTTACGCATTATCGCCTTTCCCACCTTGTAAAGGTGAAGCGATTCAGCAGATTGGGCTTGAGGGTGTTCATGTGAGTTTCCCAAGTAATTTCAAACCATCCTTTTCAAATCTAGAAAAAGCAGAAATTTTCTTTCCTAAATCTTTAAGGGACGCACCGGAATGGTATATTTCTTTACCGTCAATAATGATAAATCTATCATGGATGTTTTTTTGTTCTTCTCCAACCAACTTTCCATACTGTTCATTAAATTTTTCAATATCCAATGCCAATCGTTTTGATATGGATTTGGTGTAGATTTTTATTTGGACACCCTTTTTTCTCTTTGTCAATAATGTTAAAACACTGTCATCAATATAGTTATCAATAATGATGATAGATTTTTTTGCCGATTGAATAATTTTGGACACAAAAGCATGGGCATCATAAATTTGTCCTTCGTAAATAATTCCCTGTTTGGGGGTAATTCCCTTTTGTTCGATGGCATCGAAGACTTTGTCAAATTTATGATCATGTTCTAACTGTTTTAATTCTACTCTGTCAATTCTTTGAAAAAGCTTTGCATTAGTGCCAATAAACTTCCTCATGGTAACGAAAGCGCGCATAATTTGGATATTTATTTCGATTGCTCTCTTACTTTTTAAAACACCGGATAGGGATGCTACACCTTGTTCAGTAAAGACGAAAGGCAGTTTTCTTGTACCGCCCCAACTTGATGTTCCATTTTGGAATATCAAGTTTTGTAGCTCTTCTTTTGTCAATTGAAACATAAAGTCATCAGGAAATCTGTCAATATTTCTTTTGACTGCCTTGTTTAAGTTTCCCGTCGTGACATCATACAAATCAGCTAAATCTCTATCCAGCATAACCTGTTCACCCTGAATGGTGTAAATCAGGTTTTGGATTTTGACTGGTTCCGTGATTATGCTTTTACTACGCATTCACCGCTCCGATACCATTTTCAATTGAGAATTGATAATTGTGATTTGCTTCGACCTGGTGCCGTGGTGTGGGACAGGCAATTGAATCACCTTTACAAGGTGGTATAATATGTTAAATGGTTTACTCATAATCGTCTTTCCCACCTTGTAAAGGTGAAGCGATTCAGCAGATTGGGCTTGAGGGTGTTCATGTGAGTTTTTCCATTAATTTTGTTTGGTCCATCGTAAGTGTTTTCATTTGGGCAATAGCTATTTTGTTCAACTTAACCAATCGTTTCGTTTGGGCGATTTCTTCCCTGATAAAGTGTGCATTCAGGTTTTCCAAATTAGATAAACAAACCAACTGTGTCACATTTGAGTAATCTCTGATATTACCTTTTTTGTCAGGATTCGTTTTTCTCCACTGTTTAGCCGTCATACCAAATAAGGCCATATTCAGAACGTCCGCTTCAGATGCATAAATGATTTTAGTTTGTTTCGTTGTTAATTTGGACGGAATTAGGTTTTCTTTAATCGCATCTGTATGGATTCGATAATTCACTTTTGCCAACATGCGTGAAACATTCCATTCTTGCAATAAGTGTTGGCTTTCTGCTTCTTTCAGACGTTGGAATTCTTTTATGAGATATAATTTAAATTCAACGGAAATCCATGACGCAAATTCAAAAGCGATATCCTTATGGGCAAAGGTTCCACCGTATCGTCCTGATTTGGATTGAATACCGATTGCATTCGTGGTAATAATCCACTTTTTCGGAGACAAAACAAAATGGTTATATCCGGCTTCTTTTCTAAACTGGTCGAATTCGACCAGTTTAAAATCTGGGTTATAAAGCTTCTCCCACAATCCCAAAAGTTCAATGGTGTTTTTACTCCGTAGCCAGTTTTTTACAATATCGGCAGGTGCATCATTATTTTTATATTTTGCAATATCTGTGATACTAATAAAATCTTCTTTATTTGATTGCACAATTGCGATTTCTTTCCCGATGACATTTATCTTTCTCATAATATTTACCTAATTATGGCATATTCGCCATAATTAAAATCAGGATTGTGTATTCTTTCCCAAATCCCCAAATACTCAATTGTGTTTCTGTTTCTTAACCAGTCAGAAATAAAAAATTCCCCATCTTTTGCTTTCAGCATATCAGTTAATGAAATGAAATTATCTTTTGAAACAGTGATATATCTTCCCAATACATTTAGTTTATCCATTTTGAACCCTCACCTTCCCCACTTGAACTGTGAGGATATTCCGAACAGTTGATATTTTTGAAGATATGATGTATTGTAATTATTTGTATTTTATAGCGCATTCACCGCTCCCTTTTTAATTGACAATTGATAATTTTGAATTGATAATTTACTATTTTCAATTGGCTCCGTTCCGGTGCTGCGGTTCTGGGCAGGGAATTTAATCGCCTTTACAAGGTGGTATAATATGTTAAATGGTTTACTCATAATCGTCTTTCCCACCTTGTAAAGGTGAAGCGATTCAGCAGATTGGGTTTGAGAGTGTTCATTTGAGTTTACCCAATAATTTCAGGCCGTCTTTGTCAAATTTGCTGACAGCGGAAATTTTCTTTCCTAAATCTTTCAGGGACGCACCGGAATGGTATATTTCTTTACCGTCAATAATGA
>JACNLC010000056.1 GCA_014381725.1 Fidelibacterota bacterium
AACGCAACACCTCTGTCATCAGCCGGCTCCAAGAACCAGATAATTTGTTTTTCACTTCCATCTTTAGAAACGGATTTGAACGACGAAGTCCGAGTTTTGCCCTTTTTATTTGTCAACTCCATTGTCATTGTTGATGACATATCTTTTGGTGTTTTTTTAGCGTCAATTTGTTGTGCAAGTTCTAAGCCCGTTTGAGCGAATAGAACGGTTGCCATTGTGAGTATTAGTGTTATTTTCTTCATTGTTTTCCTGTATTATAATTGTTTACTGGATATTTCCCCATTTACTTCTCATTATTAAAATACTCGTCCATCACCCAAGTAATTGACCAGTATTTATAGCATTATCCATTTTCAAATCAGAATAGTTGATTTCTGAAATTTTACTGTTTCCACATCCCACAAACAGAATGTAAATAATTATGAAGTATATTGTTTTTATAATTTTACTTTTACCATTACATTACTATCAAATCCCTATCGAATTACAACTGAAGTCTAATCCTTATCCCTTTTTCCTGACACCTTTAACCATTAAAAATTCACGTTCTAAAAATAACACTTTCTTTATCAAACCATTTTGTAGCGAAATAGATACTGCCAATTGCTAATAGAAACATAGAGGTATAAACTTCTGCTAATAGCCAAAAGTCAGTAGTTCCAGCAATAATTTCTTTTGTAGCTAAAGAAATGTTTAAAATTGGAATTGACGCAGTGATGATATCCAGTTTAATTCCTGGAACCAAACCCACAATTACAGGAACAAAAAACAGAATATTCAGTGGTCCAATAATACTTTGTGCTTCCTTGAAAGTTTTTGCATAAATACTGAGTGAAAGCAAAATTGCTGAGAAAAATACTGCAATTGGAATAATCAATGACAGAACTAAAACAATTGTTTCGGGTTGCAAAATGCTGGTTAAAACATCAAAAATTTGTGAAGTTTCATTTGTAGTAATAAATTGGCTAATTGCGATGTAAATCCCTGTAAATCCCAATCCGACCGAAACAAAACCAGAGAGCGCAACCACCCCAAATTTTCCTAACATTATTTCTAACCGATTTGCCGGAGAAACCAGCAATGTTTCAAGAGTTCCGCGTTCTTTCTCTCCCGCACCTAAATCTAATGCTGGATACATTGCACCCATAAAGCAGAATATTACAAAGAGATATGGCAAAAATCCGCCTGCCATTTTACCCAGTTGTTCTCGCCCAGAAGCAAAATTATGAAATGAAATGTTTAACGGGTCGGTGATTTTTCTATCAAGATTCAACTTATCAAATCGAATACTTCTTATTTGATTTGCATAGCTGTCAAGAGTTTTTCCGATCCGTCTTTGAGTTACATCCATATCATCAGCCGATCGATGGTAAATTGAAACAGGTGCCTGATTCATACTTTCAATATCACTTTCAAAATTACTTGATATTACAATTGCAACTTGGATAGAATCATCTAATATCAACTGCTCAATCTCATTTTCATTTATTTCAGAATAGACGATAAAACTTTCATTATCAAGAAATTGTTGATACAAGTCTTGAGAATATTCTGCACCGACAAAAGCCACATTTAAGATTTTGTCTTGTTGCTTCTTTTCAGCATTTGAAAATAATTTTGGTATTGCGGTCATTAACACAGGCATTAAAATTAACGGAAAAACTATCATAAAAAATATTGTGCGTCTATCACGAAGCATATCTTTGAGTTCTTTTCTAAAAATTATGGATATATTTCTCATTATTCTTCTCCTGTTAATCGAATAAATTCATCTTCAAAACTATCTGTTTGCATATCATTTTTAAACACATCAAAAGTATTATTAAAAAACAGTTTACTTTTGTGGATAATCGCTAAATCATCACACAGGGGTTGAATTTCACCCAGTCGATGCGTTGATAAAATTACTGTTTTGTTATCATCTTTGCAATTGCGAATTAATTGAATAATTGCTCTCGATGTCATCACATCTAAACCCGTGGTTGGTTCATCAAAAATCAAAACTTGCGGATTGTGAATCATAGTTCGGGCAATTGACACTTTTTGTTTCATTCCAGAGCTTAATTTTGCGATACGCCGTGATGCGAATTCGTGCATATCAAGAAGTGTAAACAATTCTTCTTTTCTAGTTTGAAATTCATCTTTTGTCATTCCATTTAAATCAGCGTAATATTTCACCATTTCATCTGTGGTGAGTCGGTCGTATAGAGCAGTGTTATTCGACATAAACCCAAGATTTTCTCTCACAGATTTTGGAGATTTGATAGTATCAAAACCGTTTACAGAAATGGTGCCTTGAGTTGGTTTTAGCATTGTTGCAATCATTCTGAGCAATGTTGTTTTACCGGCTCCATTGGGCCCGAGTAGGCAGAATATACGCCCAGATTTACATTCTAGACTTACATCATCAACAGCTGTGAGATTTCGTGATGAGAAACCATCCCCAATGTCCTTCATCTGTTTACGAGATAATTTGAACACTTTTGATACATTGTTTATTTTTATCATATTTCCTTCCTTGCTAACTTATTCTTAATTATTTAGCTTTCTATTTAAAACCTTAAAAGTAAATCCTTAAACTCGACATTAACCTTTCACCTTAATCCTTTATCAACTTATTTTTCAACAATTCTCCTAAAGACGCTAATAGTGTCAATGTTCCTATTGATGTAGATAGCATTGCAAAAACCATTAATCCGCCTATATATTGGATTGGTAAAAATACAGAAAGTATCAGTGCTCCGAATCCCATATTTGATGCCGCATCTAAAATAATTGGATATCCCACATCATCAATAACTTCTCGACTTAGTTTATCTTTGGGAATTCCATTCTTTGATAAATTGCGATATTGGGAGATATAATGAATAGCAAAATCCACCCCAACACCAATAATAATTGATGATAAAATTGCTGTGATATGCGACATCTCCACACCGAAAATCCCCATAAAACCAAAGTTCATTAAAACGGCTGAAGTAAGCGGAATAACAGCCAATAATCCCCAAATAAATCTTTTGAAAAAATACGCTGCAATTAAAGCAATGGCAAAAATAGAAATTGATATGCTAATCATTGAAGAATCCACAATCAATTTTACGAGGTCGCGGAAAACAACCATCATTCCAGTTATGCTCAATTCTGTGTTCGGATTTACATTTTCTTTTGCAAAAGTTTGGATATTATTTACGACCTCTGTAACTTCAGTTGAAGTGACCATTTTCATTAAACCGGTAACTAACCCAACTTCGTAATTTTCATCTACAAGTGATGAAAAGTCATCTGTATCTCCAGAAAGCGAATACATTGTAAATAGATTGTTCACTTTTCCGCGGGAGTTGGGGATTCTTTCAAATTCCGGCCGGTCTTCCTCAACAATTCGGTGCATTTGCTTGATAACCTCCGCAATTGACATTGTGGTTGTTACACCTTTTTGCTTGGCAATATAATTTTGGATCGTTTCCATGTCTCTCAAAACAGATGGGTCTTTTATGTCAGCTTCTATTCTGATTTGAATATCAGATGAACCGGTCATTTGCTCATCCAAAAATGTCATGCTATCACGAATTTCAGTCCCCTTTTTGAAAAAGGTTGTTACATTTGCCTCTACCCTAACCAAAAATATACCGTAAATTGAAATACCAACAATTAACATTCCTGCACTTAAAATATACTTTGGATGACGCACAACAATAATTCCAAATTTATCAATCAATTTTTCAAAGATACTTGCGTGTGTAATTGCTTTTGAGCTGTTATCCCATTTTTTAAGATTTATAAGCGATGGCAACATAATTGAGGACAATAGCCACGCCCAAGCCACGCCAAATCCGATTGTAATTCCGTAACCTGCCATTTGTTCTATAGGTGCAAGCAACATAGATAAAAATGCTACAATTGTGGTTATACTTGTTAAAAATATTGGCATTAATAATGAATCCATTGTGGAAGTTATCGCGGATCTTTTTTCTTTAGATTTTCTAAATTCTCTAAAGAATTTTGCTAGTACATGAACTCCATCAGAATTTGCTATAGTAAGCAAAATAATTGGCATTGATGTATTCATCATCGTGAACAAAAATTTATCCGAATCTGTTAATTTGTAAACCCAACCCATAAACCCTAACATTGCAACAAGAGATAAAATTATAACGGACAAAACCATCCCAACGGCATAAATACTTCGTAAATTAATCAGAAGTATCAAAATCATAATGAGCATTCCGATTTGCATGAGCATTTTTACATCTTTTTGAATGAGTGCCGGAATTACCCCCGACAAATAGGCGTGTCCACCGTAATGCTTGTCGTAGTTTTGAAGTATGGAATCACCTGTTGCAATTATTTTTGGTGTTAATTTATCAAGAGCAACATCATTAATTGGGCGAATCATTATGCTGAGAAAATCTTTGTATTTCGACAATAATCTAATTTCTATGGATGGTGTTTTGTTTAAGTAATTTTCTATATCATTTACTTGTTCATTTGATAAATGCTGTTTTGGCATCATATCATCTACAACCATTTCATCAAATTCAGCGTCATAGACCATTTTGCTAATAGATGCAATGCTCATAACTTCATCAACTTCAGGTATATTTTCGAGAGCTTTAGTTACTTCCCAGCATTTTGCAAGAGTTTCAGGATTTAATGCAGATTTGCCTTCAATCCCCATTGCAAGATAAATCATTTCCGTATTGCCAAATTCTTCACGGACAGCATCCCAAGTTTTGCGAGTTTCTAGATCTTGAGGTAGCAATTTCATCATATCGTCGTCAACGGTAAACCATTTTGCCCCAAAACCCATTATAAGCGTTAGAATAATGCTGATAAAAACAGTTTTCTTTGAATGATTTAGCGATTTGTTGATAATAAATTGTTTAATCATTAGAAACTCCATGTTTGATATAGTTTTTCACTTGTGATTTTAACTCTTTCATAGTTGGTAGTTTTTCTCCAGTAATTTCTGCTACATTTCCCCAAATATTTGATGTCATAAAAGGAAATATTATTGTCCCGATAATCATTGAATATTGTATGATATTAATTTTTGAAGATTGATTTTGATACTTGTTTAATTTCGATAAAAGTGGTGTAATTCTTTCTGAAATTATTTCGGATATAATTTGCCCACCATTCGCTTGTTCCCGAGCAATAAGTCTTGGAAAAATATCTCGTTTTTTAATCAATACAGAAAAATATGAATCAACAATGACATCAATTAATTCGTTAATTGATAGATTTTCTGAAATAGCTTTGATTATTGTTTCAAAAATAGGACCTGCATTTTGTTCAATAACTGCACGATACAAACCAGTTTTATTGGTAAAATAGTAATAAATTAGATTTTTGTTGATATTGATTTCTCCTGCGATATCGCGAGTGGTTGTTGCAGAGAATCCCTTTTCAGCAAAGAGCTGTTCAGCCGAAGCTAAAATCAACTTTTTAATTTCATTATCAGCATTTCTTTCAGATTTTTTTGGTCTAGCCATGCAAATAAGTTATTGACCAAATGGTCAATAATACAAGAACTATTTGACCGAGCGGTCAATAGTGAAGATAAAATCAACTTTATATCACAAAATACTTTATAATATTTAGTAAATATCTTTGATAAGTTGCACTAAAAGTTGCTTAAATTTTGGTGCTCGATTAGGAGCGGATATTCGGTATTAGATTTATTTAATTATTAAGGAGAATATGAATGTATAAGTCTGTAAATGAATTCATGGATGCTGTGATTGCAAAAAATCCTGAACAGAAGGAATTCCATCAAGCGGTTAGAGAAGTTGTTGAATCTATCTGGGATTTTATTCAGGACAATCCTCATTATATGCATGCTAAGATTTTAGATAGAATTGTAGAACCTGAGCGTGTATTGATGTTTAGAGTACCATGGAGAAACGATAAAGGTGAAGTAGAAGTAAATCGTGGTTTCAGAGTTGAGTTTAATTCAGCAATCGGACCATATAAAGGTGGTTTGCGTTTTCACCCATCTGTAAATCTAGGAATTTTAAAATTCTTGGGATTTGAACAGGTGTTTAAAAACAGTCTGACAACACTTCCAATGGGCGGTGGTAAAGGTGGATGTGATTTTGATCCTAAAGGAAAATCAGACAACGAAGTTATGAGTTTTTGTCAATCGTTTATGACAGAACTACAAAGACATATCGGTCCTGACACAGATATCCCAGCTGGTGATATTGGTGTTGGTGGACGAGAAATTGGTTTTATGTTTGGGCAGTATAAAAGACTAAGAAATGAATTTACAGGAGTTTTGACAGGAAAAGGCCTAAACTGGGGTGGAAGCTTGATTAGACCTGAAGCTACTGGTTATGGTGCTGTATATTTTGCTGAAGAAATGCTAAAAACTCGTTCTGATTCTTTTGAAGGCAAAACGGTAACAGTTTCCGGTTCAGGAAATGTTGCTCAATACGCAACTGAAAAAGTAAATGAACTCGGTGGTAAAGTTGTAACATTATCTGATTCTAGTGGTTATATCTATGACCCAGATGGTATTGATGCTGAAAAATTAGCATTTGTGATTGATCTTAAAACTGTTAAACGCGGTAGAATCAAAGAATATGCTGATAAATATGGTTGTAAATATGTTGAAGGCAAAAGACCTTGGGAAGTGAAATGTGATGTAGCATTACCAAGTGCAACTCAAAATGAAATTAATGAAGAAGAAGCTAAAACACTTGTAGCTAACGGTTGTTACTGTGTTTCTGAAGGTGCAAATATGCCTACAGAACCTGAAGCAGTTGAAGTTTTCCAAAATGCTAAAGTTCTCTTTGGCCCAGGTAAAGCAGCTAATGCAGGTGGTGTTGCAGTTTCTGGACTAGAAATGAGCCAAAACAGTATGAGACTTTCTTGGACTCGTGAAGAAGTTGATGAAAGACTTCATAACATTATGATTAGCATTCACGAAGCTTGTGTTAAACACGGCACTGAAGGTGATTATATTGATTATGTAAAAGGTGCGAATATCGCAGGATTCATAAAAGTTGCAGACGCTATGCTAGACCAAGGTGTTGTGTAATTTATTTTAGAATACCAAATACAAAAAGGGCTCCATTGGAGCCCTTTTTTGTAGAATAAGGTTTACTTAACGGTGAGTATATAGTGTGTTCGATTCCGCTTTTTTATTATTTAGTTGTCTTGCCGCCCATTGATGTAAATATGCTATCGACAGGTTCCCATAGTTCAATTTTATTCCCTTCGTCATCCATTATATGGACAAATTTTCCATAATCATAAGTCTCTATTGAGTCTAAAACAGTAACGCCATTCAAT
Source organism: Fidelibacterota bacterium (assembly GCA_014381725.1). GTDB lineage: Bacteria > Fidelibacterota > Marinisomatia > SCGC-AAA003-L08 > JACNLC01 > JACNLC01. The sequence goes on from JACNLC010000056.1 coordinate 7,297, forward strand.
TTCAATTTATTTATAAGTCCTTCAATATTTTGAACTCGATAGTTGATCATAAACTCTTTCTTTGATGGCGAAAAATATTCACTCCCTTTTTTAAAAGGAGACCATTGTAGGTAGTTGATTTCTTTTGGCCTATTAGCATTTCTAAATTCAAAACTTGAGCCCCATTGATTAGTTTCAAGTCCTAAGTTCTCTGAATACCATTTTTTTGTTTTTTCCGTGTCTTTAGAAAAAAAGAAAATACCACCGATTCCAGTAACTTTTGGAATAATGTTGTTATCAGCTGAATTCTCACTGTTGGATTTATTTTCTTTTTTCATTTTATGATCCTTTCTATTTGTTGAATTACAACTTATTAAAACTAAAATCACGAAAGTAATTATAATATTTTTCATAATTCTCTTTTTGTTAGTGTAGCGTATTTTTCACTTTGTCTTGTTTACTTTTAAGTCAATAAAGAATAACGGAATAAGAATTGAAACATATGCAATTAGATCCCAAAGATCAAATGTAGAATCGTAAATATTCAAATACTGCATAGTTTCAATACCAAAACAGACTAAAAGAAAAATTGTTAAAGTTCTTTTCGGTGTAAAAAAACGAATCCACACATTATTGGTATAAGATGTAAAAAGCCCTCGAAACAAAATGTAATTCCATGCAGGACCAGTCATATCTAGTACATATCCTTTCCAAAAACTTCCTAAATCAATCCAAATTGTTGAAAGACCTATTGAACCAAATATAAAAAGTGCTAATGCCCAATATGGTGCACATTTATCGTGTCTGATTTTTATACTTTCTTGTTCCATAAAATTTGTATATTAAAAATTGTACAGATAATCACTATCGATATTCTATTATTTTGAGTCTCTTTTTTTAAGTTTGTTCTTTATTCCTTTTAGAATATCTTTAATTTCTTTTATCTTGCTTTATTTGAAGCATAATTACTTGAAAAGCCACAGCAAAAAGGATTATGATTATTATTGTGTTTCTACCATAAGTTTGTGACTATTAATTTGTTATTTAATAATTTTTAATCTTAAAATGTTTTAATATACGCATTGCCCTAAGTGTATTCCATCTACTTGATTTACCTGCTTTCTCCATAGTAAAGTGTACTTGTCCTGGATGAGCAACATTCAAGTTCCAACTTCCATTTTTGTTTTTCTTATTTTGAATAATGTCAAGTGCTGATTCCATTCGTTTATCCCAAGTACTGCCAGCATATTGAAAATAATCCAACGCTCGAAGAATATCGTACTTCCACCTGCTTGGATAGGGCATCTTTAAAAAGTCTTTGTTAATGATCTCTCCGGTTCGGTCAGACAGGAATAACTGATGTAGAAGGATAAATTCCTCAGCACTCTCTTTAGCGCTTTGAATATCCTTTATTCGATAAGTGTATCCTGATTTCTGAAACTCATTCAATCCTTCAAGTACTGAGATGGTGGAGTGTAGAGAACTATGTTTAGCACCACTTCGTGTGGTTATGCAATTGAAACCACTATCTGGCATTATCTCTTGAAGAAAACTATCGACAATCGAGCACAATTCTTTCTCTTCGGTTTTAAAGTATGAAGCGTAATTCAAAAACATACCGTTTACACAAACATCACTATGATGAGATGTGGAAGGTCCCAATGGAATACCACCATCATCTGCCTTTCCTGAATTTAATGTTAACTCGATTGCCTCTTTTACAATATCGTTGTCAGGATTGAGATTTAAATTACGCAGGTCTAACAATGTATAATGAGTAGAAATCCATTTCGGTTGATAAAACCTATTTCCCCAATGTCCATTTTTATTACATTTGGATAAAAATTGGTTTCCCCAACCTTCCTTTGCTATTCTGTCCTGTAGATCCCTTTTGTCATTTTCAAGTAAATCCCGGTAAACTTGATATTGTATTGAAACATCACCTTCAAGTAACCATTCTATGATTTGTTGTTCATTCATCTTTTGTTTAATTTTACGGCGGTTCCATAGGCAAGAAGTTCTGCTGATCCTTGCATTACAGCAGATGTTGTGAATCTTGCACAAACAATTCCGTTTGCACCTTTGCTTTTAGCGTCATCAATCATTCTGTCCAAAGCCTGTTCTCGTGACTCAGCAAGCATTTTTGTATATTCAGTAATTTCACCACCTACAAGAGTTCTTAATCCAGCAAGGATATCTTTTCCAACATGTCTTGCTCTAATTGTATTTCCCTTGGCCAACCCTAGTGTTTCAATTATATCGTAATCTGCGAATTTGTCTTGAGTTGTAATTTGCATATATTATCTCCTATTTATCGACACTTTTTGAATAATAATCATCTTCTTTATTTTTTAAGCGATCTTTGATGATTTTGGCAAATAAAAAGCCAATACCGCTTATTACCACAAGTCCAATTATTCCAAATGGAAATGCTACAATCATTCCTACTATCATTGCTACGAACCAACATACAGCAACAATTCCAAGTAAAATATATCCTATGTTTTCCATTCATTATCTCCTTTCTATTGCCGAACATAAGATTAGGTGTACTAATGAAAAAGCAATTGGCTCAATTTCAGATATTTCGTTTTTCTTATGTTTTAATTTATACAGCATTTTATTTTTCCTTTATGTTGCACAACGGTTTGTGTATGAAGCGTTGGGCATTTTGAAACGCTTCAATTTCATTTTATGACTAATTTTCTTTATTGCTATAATCTTCATTTTTAGCACTATCTGCCAAATGCTCTATATTTTGTGTTAGCGGTTGTTTTTTATTTCGTCAAACAATCTTTTCACCTGTAAATCTCCAAAACCATAAATGCTTTCTCGTTTACTAAATTCCCTGAATACTGCCCCAAATTCATCAGTTTCAAGTTCTTTCATTATTGCAACAAGAGATTCAGTCGGTCTACCAATATTACCCATAGTTGGTATTCGCTCAATATGTGCTTCTACTGCAGGTAGTATAAATGGGTATTTGCTTTCTAATTTTCGTGCAGAGTCAACCAATTTTGTAGTGTCGCCAATTTGATATGATTCCCAAAGGTTTGCTAATTTATCAAGTTCGGTTAATTCCAATCTGTTCTCATAAATTGAAATTAATTCGGATTTGTTCAGTCCTCCAAAGCTATATTGGCTATGTACTTTTGGTCTAATAAGAAAAACTGTGGTATTCTTAATAGACTTACATAGAAGATGTACTACGAACCAAAAGTTTACTTGACAAAATAGGTCATCCTCAAACCAAAGATTAACGTCTGAATTATCAGGAATATTTTGCATTTTCTGAAATTCTGGAACTATCTTTTCAAAATAATCTTGTTCATTATAACCGTTATAGTTGCTACTAATAAATTCCGCTCTTGTATGAAAAAAATCATTTAAGTCTTTTCCCTTTACATTTCCATCTACCAAGCATTCGCGTGCTACAATTAGTTCGCCTTGAATACCGTCAGGAAATTGTTCTTTTAATGAATCACCATTAAGTATATGATATTGTTTTTTCATTCGATTTCTTTAATAACCGTTAATGTTTGATTATACGACATATTTCCTCTCTGAGTTACAAGCAAAATATCTTGTATTACGCTAATTTATTGTTTTGCTTTAAAAAATACCGTTGTAACTAATTCAATTAATAATCCGTAAATCATTCCCATAACAACTGTGGAAACAAATAACATTGTATGAGTAAATTCAGGATTTTCAGGTCCTATCATTGATCCAAATCCAGACGGTAAACTAAATATAAATCCCATAATTATTCCGTGCAATGACCAATGTTTCATAGAAAAACGACTTATTCCTATTCCAAAACCCAAGAGGGCTCTGCCTAAAATAATATTTATAGACAGAAATAATGGGATTTCATATACTCCACTTGAAGCCATTGTATTGCACACAAATCCAAATACTACACCTAAAATGGTAGCAATAATTAGTCTCTTTGTAGCCATAACTTTCTCCTTTTTAAAACACTTATCAATTTTGTTAGCCAAATAGTCTTATCATAAAAACAAATATTTAATTTGTGTATAACTGTTAACTATTTGTTCGTGAAAATTAATGCATAGAAACAAAAATAACCAAATTATTTATTGTTATATTTTCAAACTGACTTATTATATTAACTTTATGGGTGTAAATCTTTACACAAAGGAGAAAATTATGAGTAAATTTTTGATTGGAATTTTGATTTTATTTGCATTATCTTGTAGTAAGGAGTAAAAAATGGAAAAACAAGAATTCACTCCTGAAGATAAGTTACACAACTATCTTGGGATAGAACTCAATATACAAACTTGGAATCTGCTTGGACAGAAAAAGCGAACTAATGATGATAATATTAGGATGATTCAATTTGCCAAAGGTTCATTGTTCCACTGGGAACGCTCTCCTGTTTGGGAGCCAATAAACACACAACGCGGAGAATGGATGTTATCACATGTCTATGCTGTTTTGGAAAAAGGAGAATTAGCGTTAACACATGCAGAAAAATGTTTGGAGTTAACAAGAAAACACGGATTTGATGGATTCGATTTGGCTTATGCTTATGAATGTATGGCGCGGGCTCTGGCATGTTTGGGGAAAACTAAGGAATATACAAAATTCTATGATTTAGCAGAATCATTTGGAAACAAAATCGAAGGAGAGGAAGACAAAAAAATATTCCTTTCAGATTTGAAATCTCAACCGTGGTTTGGAGCAAAAAAATGAATTATATCATATTAGACATCGAAACAGTTCCACAACCAAACTTACCAGAAACTATTGAAGAGGAAGTAGAAAAACAAGTCAGGAAAAAGTTAGAAAGAGCAGAAATTGACAGATCGGATGCAGAATCACTTATTCGATCTGTATCACCATTTTTTGGTCAAGTATTATGTGTAGGTCTTAGATGGTATAGTGGTGGAAGCCAAACAAGTAAAGACAAAGTAATCTGTGAAAAAGATGAAGAAACCACTCTAAACAAATTCTTTGAAATTATTAACAGCCAGCAATCTCAAAATGTAAAATTTGTTCACTACAACGGATTGGGATTTGATATTCCTTTTTTGGTGGTTCGTGCAGCACATTATGGGATTTCAATTAACAATAAAACTTTCAGAGATTTACGGCGATTTTCTTACAGATGTCACATTGATCTTATGATGTTTTTATCCAATTGGAATAATTATAATGCCACTAAGTTGGATATCGTTTGTCAGTCGTTTGGAATTCCATCACCCAAAGAAGGTGAAGTCAAAGGTGAAACAGTAGCTAAAGCATTTGAAGAAGGAAATATCAAAGCTGTGGAAGAATATGTAATGCGAGATGTTGAAGCAACTTATCAATTGTTTTTAAAGTTACAGCGATATATTTTGTTGTAATAAATTATCTTTTTCGACTAAGCGTGAAAAAAGGAAAATAAATGAAAGATTTATACCCGAATATTGAACCTTTTAACGAATTTCAACTTAATGTTTCGGATTTACACACAATTCACATTGAAGAATCAGGAAACCCAAAAGGGAAACCAGTTATTTTTCTACATGGCGGTCCCGGTGGAGGAATTGAACCAGTTTATCGGCAATATTTTAATCCAGAAAAATGGCGAATAATTATATTTGACCAACGAGGTTGCGGGAAAAGTACTCCACACGCAGAACTACAAGAAAACACAACTTGGGATTTAGTGGAAGATATTGAAAAAATCCGAGATTACATTAGTATTGATCAATGGGTAGTCTTTGGCGGTAGTTGGGGTTCAACGCTGGCTTTGTCTTATGCAATCAAACACCAAAATCGCTGTAAAGGACTCATCTTCCGTGGGATATTTATGCTCCGGGAAAAAGAAATACGATGGTTTTACCAAGAAGGAGCAAGCTATATTTATCCAGACGCTTGGGAAAAATATCTCGAACCAATACCTAAATTTAAGAGAAATAATTTGGTCAAATCTTATTATGAGCAACTTACTGATGAAAATATAAATATTAGATTAAAAGCCGCAAAGGCGTGGTCAATTTGGGAAGCAAGCACAAGCAAACTATTCCAAAGCGAAAAAAGTTTACATCATTTTGAAATTGACGATATAGCCGATGCTTTTGCTAGAATCGAATGTCACTATTTCATCAACAAAGGATTTTTTAAAACCGACGAATGGTTGTTAGAAAATATAAACTCAATAAGACAAATTCCTGCGGTAATTGTACAAGGGCGATACGATGTAGTTTGTCCGATGCAATCTGCTTGGGATTTACATCGAAAATGGCCTGAAGCAGATTTCCATATTATTCAAGATGCTGGACATTCTATGACGGAGCCAGGAATTAGAAGCAAGTTAATCGAATATACAGATAAGTTTGTAGAATTATAAAAAAAGCCACTAGATTTACACTAGTAGCTTTAATATTTTAGCAGTCATTTCTGCAATATCTGGTCTTCGTTTCTCCGTAACCTTTTATTTATCGCACTTACTATATCCGCATCCTGGATCAACGCAATTATCACAACCATTTTCTGTTTTTAGTGTTTTTCTATTACACTCAGGGCAAATTTTAAATAGACTATTCAGATCAAATAAATCATCATCGGTTTCTGGTGTTTTCATATCTTCCACAATGCCGTTGTCTGCGAGAGGCATTATGTCGGGTCGTGCAGTAATTCCTACATCAAAGAAGAACTGTTCAATAACATCTGCAATTTCTGCGTAAAACGAATGATAGTATTTCCCTTGTTTGTACAATCCACCACTTGGGTCAAAGATTCCTCGCAATTCTTCTAGGATAAACATTGGATCTGTAGAACGCCTAAAAATTGCAGAAATCAAACGAGTTAACACTACATATTCCGGTGCACGAGATAAATCTTTTGAATTAATAAATATTTCAATTGGGCGTTTCACATCATTTTCAACAACAAACCCCAAAGTTACAAAAACTGAGTTTTTCACAAAGGCACTTTTAAGTTTATATACTTTTGCATCAACCACATCTGGTCGTTGTGAAAAAGCAGAATATTTTATTTGTGTTGGTATTTTCTTACGCTCAGATTTTACCTTGGTCTTTACCTTTGGTGCTTGTGAAATATTCACTTCTTCAATTTTAGTTTCGACTGTTTTCAATTTTATCATTAATTAACATCCTCAAAATTAGGTGTATCTAATACTTCTTCAATTCCAATTTCATCCCCTTCAAGGTGATGAAAAACTGTTGATAGCGTTCCATCGGGTAACTTGAGTATATCGTCTCCTTGACAAAGGATTTCCGTTTCCTCATCTTGTAAAATGCGATATACTTTACTTTTTGATTTCTGAAATTCAGATGATTTTTCATCTGTTGTCAGAATCGGTAATCGGCTACCGTCTCTATAGATTGTAATTCCCTTCAACTTCTTTTTCCAAGCCATTAAATAAATATCTGAAATCACTTCCGGTTCAATATCTTCCGGTAAATTGACCGTCGAGGAAATACTGTGGTCAATGTATTTCTGGCAGATACTTTGGATTTCTACCCGTTTCTTTGGGATAATATTATGTGATGTTCTCTGAAAACAATCTGGCAGAATATCATTCAAATTATCGGATTTTTCCGCTTTTGCCTGTAGCCCAAATTTATCAATATATGCTTGAATTGTGGAATGAAAAACTTTAAAAAATTTATTTCCAAACGATTCAGACCTACGAGTGTAGAATTGTGCAAATATTGGTTCAAGTCCACCAGAAACTCCGATATAATTTTTGTCTTTTGACTTGTATCCAAGCACAATATTAGAAATTGAACCCGTTGGAGCTATTGACAAAATTGCCATATTTCTCAATCCTTTTTCACGGATTACTCTTCGAGTTTCTTCGCTTAATGCTTCTTTAACAAATGGACATTCCATAAATTTTTTGCTTGAGAAAATTGATGATGATCCCTTTTCCTCGGCTATACTTGCAGATGCTTGGTAGGATGCGTTAGCGATAAAGGACATCAATTTTTCCGTCAAACGCAAACCTTCTTCAGAATCATAACCAACACCCATTTGGTTAAACATATCCGCTATTCCCATAATACCAAGACCAAGGCGGCGAGTTTCTGAAGCAGCTTTTCGCTGTTTGTCAAGAGCGTTCAAATCTTCGTTCCAAGTAACTACATCATCTAGAAATCGAACAAGAATACTAACTGATTCTGCAAGTTGATCCCAATCAATTTTTGCATTATCATCATAACCATTTAAAACAAATCGCGATAGATTTAAAGAACCAAGATTACAAGCACCACCATCTTCAAGAGGAACCTCCGCACAAGGATTTGTGGAGATAATAGGTCGTCCAACATAATTTGAAGGAGAGTATTTACTCATTGTGGTCCAAAAAATCAAACCTGGTTCAGCAGTTTTGTAATTTCCTTCAATAAACTGATCCCAAATATCTCGTGCTTTAACTAACCGACGGATTTCACCAGTTTCTTTGCTACTGAAATACAATAAATAATCACCAGATTGTTTGATGACAATATCAAAATCACGATCTTTGAGCTGATAAACAAAATCACCAAAAACATCGCGTCGTTCGTGATCTAATAATTCTTTTTTATTACTGGTTAAACCGTAATTTTGGAACAGCCAGTTATTCATTTCTGTAAATGATGGAAAGACTTGAAGTAATTCATAATCATCAATATCTTTAGATGGGATTCCAATAGAATAATGATTTTTTTCACTTTGTGGTGCATTTATTACTACATTTTTATTGGATTTTTTATAAATCAGATATTTGTCTTGTCCGTAAGTGCATTGTTCATCAACAGCTTGCATAAACTCATCACTAGTTTTTATTGATATATTTGCAAAGCGAATTTGACTATTTTCTACAACTTGTTTCTGTATCATTGCGAGCTGTTTGTCATCGTACAAACCAGACCATTTACACTGCTCAACAATTTGATTTGTAACCCAATTTGGAACCTTTTTTACATTTATAAAATGCTCGATATCTGGATGTTTAATGTCAATTGTTAACATCAAAGCCCCACGCCTACCACTTTGTCCAATTAGCCCAGTTGTGGTAGAATACAAATCCATAAACGATACAGCTCCGGATGAACTATCTGCTGCGTTATGCACTATTGCATCTCTAGGTCGTAGAGATGAAATATCCACGCCAATTCCTCCTCCAAAAGAATAAGTTCGTGCACATTCATACGCCGCTTCATATATAGCTTCTATGCTATCGTTATTTATTTTAGCAACAAAGCAATTTGCTAGAGTTTTAAGGCGATATAAATCGCCAGCACCAGCAAGTACTCGTCCACCCGGAGCAAATCGACCCTCAAATAATTCGGTATAAAATTTTTCTGCCCATTGTTTCTGTTTTGTTTTTGTAGTTTCCGAAGTTGCAATAAAAGAAGCAATTCGCTTAAATACATCCTCTGGAGAATCTTCAATTAATTTGTTATTTAAATCTTTTAAGTAATACTTTTTAGCGTAAATATTTTGTGCTAGCTCGTTTCCGTTTAGATAATCACCATTAGATTGTAAGTCATCGGAACTTTGTAAATCAGAAATATATTGATACAATTCTGTGTAAATAGAAATTCTTTTTTTCCCTATAACAGATGTTGTTTTGCCTTCATGGTTAAACATTTTGTTCATTGTTTGTGTCCGCATTTATAAAAATTCACAGTTCAAAAAGTCACAATGGAATATAGTCAAGATTTACCTCGTTCCCTTACAGATTATTAACTTTCAGTTATTAGTTTTTCCACAACAGATACGATGAAGTTTTGGATTATCACCGTTTTATCAATGTTCTACCGTCGGATGGAAAAAAATGATTAACACAAGATGTGCTAATCAACTGCTAAAATATAACAATATGTTGTGGTGATTCTCAAAATATTTGTTACAATTTGTAACATTATTTTTCTATATCAACAAAAACAAAGACTTAGGGATTTTGTTCTAAGTTAGAAAAATAAAATTGAATCACAATGAAATATTTTTATAAACCTGATAAAAAATATTCGTAAAATAACCACTTAGATTATCCTACAAATTTCAATATCGAGTATAAAATGGAAGTTTATCACAATCTAGTAAAAAATATTTTAGAAAATGGAACTCTCAGAGAAAACCGAACGGGAGTTGATACTATTGCGATTTTTGGTGCACATTACAAAATCAATTTGCAAGAAGGGTTTCCTATATTGACAACCAAAAAAGTTTATTATAAATCAATAATAAGGGAATTACTTTGGTATCTATCTGGGCAGACACATATAAGAGATTTGCGGAACCATACAAAAATTTGGGATGCTTGGACATCAGAAGAGAAGAATTGGGAAATAGGAAAAATGTATGGCTACCAATGGGTAAATTGGGAAAAGCATTCTCATAATCTTGCAACGGGCGAGTGTGAAGTTACCCATATCAACCAGATTCAAAATGTAATTGAATTGATAAAGAATAATCCTGAATCAAGACGGATGGTTGTAACGGCTTGGAATCCGTCAGTTTTGAATGAAATAGCGTTGCCAAGTTGTCATGCATTTTTTATGTTTAATGTAATTGGTGGAAAACTAAATTGCCATCTTACTCAGAGAAGTGGTGATGTTGCACTTGGAATTCCTTTTAATATTGCGAATTATGCAGTATTGACACAAATGATTGCACAGGAAACTAATTTAGAAGTTGGAGAACTTTCTCACTACATCAATGACGCTCATATTTATGTTAATCATATTGACGGACTAAAAGAGCAACTTAAAAGAAGACCAAAATCTCTACCTCAATTAGAAATTTCAGATAAACCATTTTGGGATTTACAATTTGAAGATTTCACTATCAAAAATTATCAACATCATCCAGCTATAAAATTTGAGGTTGCTGTATAATGAAAATCCATCTTATTTGGGCACAAGATGAAGACGGGGGAATCGGGAAAAACGGACAACTTCCTTGGCACATATCAGAAGATTTGAAAAACTTCAAAAGATTAACATTGAATTCAACAATTATAATGGGACGGAAAACTTGGGAGTCTTTACCGTTTAAACCTCTACCTAAAAGAAGAAATATCGTTTTAAGTTCTAAGCCATTGAAAGATGTAGAGTGCTATAATTCTGTAGGGAATTGCTTGTCAGTCCTTCAAAAAGATGATGTTCAAAATGTATTTGTGATTGGTGGAGAACAGATTTATTCAGAATTTTTACCCTTTGCGGATGAACTTCATATCACATTGATTAAAGAGAAAACAGATGGTGTAGACAAATATTTTCCTATTCAGTTGAATGAAATTGAATCAAAGTTCGATAAAACAGAAGAAAGAATACTATCCCAAGTAGCTATTTATTTTAAATATACCAAAAAACAGTAGAAACAAATCAGAAATACCACTACTGTTTCCGAAATTTGAATCACAAATTGCTAACAGCTAATAACTAAAAATTAAAATCACTTATTCTTTGAAACTTTTGAAATCTGCTTAAATTGGAAATTGTTGCTATTATTAAACTTCACATCTAAAATACCATTTTTAGAATCAATGGTGATTTGGAATAATTCAGATTTTACTACCCAATTGTCTGACGCTTGAACAACAATACCATTGTTCCATTTAAAATTATTTAATAACTTTTTGGGGAGAATGAGACTCTCACCGGTAATTTTTAAAAACGCAGACGGAGACAACAAAGACGGATAAGTTTTATAATCAGGGCGGATTTCAACAAAATTAGGCATATCAATAATTCTCCATAAACGATTATTATCAGATAAAATTGCAGGGAGTCCAAATTCATCTGTGCCGAAAGTCAGTGTTTCTTTAAAAGAGCGACCTCCGGTTTTGCATTGGAAAATCCACTGCTCACCTTCTCTGCCAATAAGCGACCACTCAACTTCAGATTCAATTTCAATTGGAGAAATTAAATCGTCTTTGTTAGGATTGGAATGAGAAACTATATCTCCATTTACAGTTGCTTCCGAAAATGATGCAGGCAAAGTGGGTGAACCCACAACCGGAATTGCTTGTAGTTGATAGTGGATGTGGGGAACAGGAGAACGACCTGAATTTCCACAGTATCCTAAAATTTGACCTCGAGTTACTTTTTGTCCAGGTACAACAATAATACTGCCTTGTTTAAAATGGCTAAGCTCACTAAACTCACCGTTCCAGTGATCAATGATAACATAATTTCCCCAATTTCGTTCTGTGTTTGCAGTTTGAGGTGGATTATCTTCAACTGAATTTTCTACGATGTAAACGGTACCTGGAGCAGGCGCCAATACTGGCAATCCAAACGCATAAAAATCTTCAACTTTGTTCCCAAATCCACTGGCTTGATGACCTCGTTCATCTCTAACTACAAAATCCCACGCGTATTGCCCAACACCTTTGTGAGTCCACTCACCATGATTTCCTTGTAAAACTGTCCACTCACCCATAAACGGAAGTGTTATTACAGTTTTGAGATTGTTTTTTTGCCCAGACCAACGACGATACCATCTGCGATTTGTTTCTGGACTTTTAATAATGTGCAACGGAATTGGAATCAGTCTGAATGAACTTGTAGTTTGAGGTAACATTTTAAGTGGAAACAAGAAAACGAAAGTTACCATATTAAATGCAAAAACGAGAGGGGGGAGGTTTATCGGATTCAGAACTGTAGTCATAGCTACATCTACCAATCCAACTGTGACAATAGCGATTGATGCTAAAACAAAACCGTGGCGATTTGACACAATAAAAAATCCACCAAAAGCTAATGCAGTAAGCACATAATTAAGACCGTGAAAGCCATCAACATTTCCGTGTAAAAATGTGTAGGTAAGCATTCCTAAAAATCCACCCCATAATCCGTAGATGATTGAAACTCGCGAGTATAATCCGATTGCGATTAGCACAAGAACACCAGAAAGTAGATTGTCTTGAAATAGAATACTCCCAAACATTTTTATATATTCAAAAATACTGTATGGGAGGAAATTAAATAACCATAAATCTAATGTTTTGAGAAATGTAATAGGAGCAAATGAAACCACTGAATCATCCACAACACCGATGGTAAGTAATACTAACCAAATCACAATCATAAATGGTAAACTCAAAATTGGGAGGTCGTATTTTGATAAGAAATTTGCCAACATTACTGAAATAATTCCTGAGATTCCAGATCCAGCAATGAGGAAAATCCACATTCTCAAAGATGGTTCAGTATATTTGCCGAGTGCTAATCCGATAAGAATTCCGCTTACTCCGAAAATCCCTGATTTCCAAGCATCGGGATGAGCGTGCATCCACCGGGCTGTTAAATTGGAGATGATATCTCCGATTAAACCCATCAATCCAATTACTGGATAAAAAAGTGTAGATGTAAAAATTATTAAAGCAGTAATTGGATGTGGTGAAAAAGCCAACACACCATAAGAAAGAAAAGTAACATTGGTAATCTGTTTAAGTCGTTTCATCAATAGATTATAAATTCTTCGTTATCTCCTCCATAATTTACATCGAGTTTAGTTAAACTCGATGTAAATTAGATATATTTTGTTAGAATTTATTTCTTAAACTCATCAGGTACATTTTCAAATTCTTGAACATAATCTCGTGTATCTGATTTTTTAATTACATGGATTTTTCCATCTTCAATTGCGATGATATTTGGTCGCAAATAAATAAATTGCCAAGATTGACTAATATTATATGCTCCAACATGTGGAATCACCAATAAATCACCTCGCCTAACTGGTGGAACTGACGCATTTTGCCGTAATACATCAATATTCATACACAAACCACCAAATAGGATAGTATCTTCTAACATTTGCCCTGAGTCTTGAGCAGTTTGGAAATTATAGTTATACCACTGAACAGACGAGAGAACATTCATCCCTGCATCTAAAACAACTCCGCGAGTTCCACCCGGAAGTCTCTTTTGAGCTACAACAGATGTAATCATAGAAAATGGTTCATCAACTAAAGCTCTACCCGGTTCCAAAAATAGTCGTGGTGCATCTTGTGCTTGGAATGGACCATTCATCAAAATCGGACAAATTGCTTCTGCATATTGATCAAAAGTCGGGCAGGTTTGTTCAGCAGGCATCCACGCCCAATTGAGCGTATTTCTAGATGCATAACCACCACCAATATCCCAGTATTTTAGTTTAACACCAAGTTGCTCTTTGATATAAGCGTAAAAATCAACCAAACCCTGTGCTGCTCGGGAATATACTGTAACATCGTCAACATAAGTCCCTGCGTGTAAATGTAATCCAACAACTTTAAGCTTATTATTTGATAATGCTCGTTTTACAGCTTCGTATGCGTGGCCGGCTTCAATATTAAATCCAAATTTATGCCAAGGAGGATTGTTTAAATCCATATTAACACGAATTCCAACTTCAAGTATTTTACCAAGCTCGTCGGATATATCTTCAATGAGTTGCATTTCATCGTAATTATCAATATTGACCATTGCACCATCATTGAATGCACGAATCAACTCTTCCCGAGTTTTATAAGGTCCATTGAACACAATTTTATTTCCCGGCATATCAAGATTTCGAGCAATATCATATTCAAACCCGGAAACTACTTCTGCCCAAGCACCCTCTTGATGAAGAATAGAGCATACTGCTTTTAGATAATTTGTTTTATATGAATATGCAATTTGTGCTTTTGGATAACGAGTTTGGAAAGCACGAGTCATATCTCTATACCGTTCCCTAAGTTCGTTTACTGCCAAAACATATAACGGAGAACCATATTCCCCAGCTAACTCTTCAACAGAAAATCCTGATAAACGACTCATCGGAACCGTTGCAGGAGGACGACCGAATTTATTCATAACTCCTACAGTATGTCTAACAATTGTTGGTTTACTATAAGTTTTCTTTGGTGCCATTATTCTTCCTTTCCACTTTTTGTATAGTGTAATTCACCTAATGTTGTTAAATGTTCAATATGTTCAATTGGGCATACTAAATCGGTAGCGTGTCTAACAAAAGTCATTCCTGATTTTGCACACGGCATCGGCTTTACATCTTTTCCGAGCGCGAGGTCAACCACTAGCTTTGGTAGATTTTGTTCCGCTCCTGTGCATAAATAAATCCACGCAGGAAATCTCGGATTTACTTCAAGTAAGTAGTATTTATTTGTCTTTTTCTCTTGAAGTATTTCCAGTTCACAAGGACCTGCCCACTTTAATCCTTTAATAATTTTTTTTGATAATTTATCTAGTTCTGGATTTTTGATAGTAATCGCAGCCCACGCCTTTCCTTTATCGGTTAAACGAGTTTTACGGATTGGAACAGACCCTAGCAAATCTCCATCTCTACTTCCCACGCAACAGATATCGAATTCTTCTGCTTTTATGACTTTTTGCAGAATAATCGGTAATCCCCATTTTAGTTTAATTTTATCGAAATATGACAATGCATCTAGTTTATTTTCGCAATGATATGCTTCGTAAAAGATTCCCTTAACCATCAATGGAAATCCAATTTCCTTAAATCCTTCGTCAAGTTGACTAGGTGTTTTTACCACAAATGTTTTTGGTGAAGGAATTCCTATCTCTTGACAGAATTCATCAATATATGCTTTGGAGACATTTTTTGTGGATTCAGGTGATGGAAGAAATAAAGATATTCCTATTTCTTTTAATCGAGGTTCTAAACTCTGGTACAATGCCAATTCACTATCAAGTGTAGGAATTATTACATCCAAACGAACTTGGCTGTGAATATATGCTAATCTTTCAAATATCGCATCAAAGCCTTGATTTGGATAGGGTATTAGATATACATCGTCTAAAAGTCCGTCGTCGTAAATTCCGGTGTCCATTACATCGTAACCCAAACCTACAATTTTCCCATCCCATCCATCTGGGTGTCGCAAACTTCTAATAACCCCGATTCCAGGTGCAGGATTATCCGCAGCGTGAAGACCTGTTATTCCTATATTAATTCCCATTAGTCAATAAGCCCCGCTTCAGATAATTGACGAAAGAAATCGTCTATATCTTTTCTTGCAGTTTCTTCGCTTACATCAAACTCGTTGATAAGTAGTCGTAGAATCCCTGGTGCTTGTTTGCCTTCTTCAATGTTCTTGAAGATAAACTGACCGGTTGGATTTAATGTATAAGTCAAGCCTGACCCGTGGTCAAATAAAAATCCATTTTGACTTAGAGTTAGTTCTGATTTAAATATATTTTTCATCTTTTTCCTTTCTTTATTGATTGTAGGCCTTTTATTTTCGGCCATTTTGTGTTTAGAAATTAGAACAATTTCTTAATAACCTTCGATATTATTTAGCAACCCTGTTTTGTAAACCAATAAATCATCAAAGTGATAACCGTTGAGTTTGCACCAATGGCAGTATTCTAAAGTGCAATCAATTTTATCTATTTTGTTTCCCCATAATGCAACCTCAAAACTACCACCGAGTAAATCTTTATCAACTTGGATTTCCTGCGAAAAATGTCCTTTATTAATTACTGAGTTACTGTGTCTTCCACCTGTTACGGCATCAACGGTATTGTATGGATACAGAGAAATTCCAAGCCAAGCGTTTTCATTATTGCATTCACCATTGATAGAAATTCTTGTTGGCCAGCCGTGGTCAGCATTTATAATAATTTCAGCAGTCATTGTAGATGAATCTTGAGCAAACATAATAACAGCAAATAATAATAATCCCAAAAATTTATATTTCATTAAAACCTCCCCTGAAAACCGATCGTAAAAAAGTTGGAATGATATGGTTTGTCATCCTCAAGAGTTTCATATCGGTGAAATGAATAAACTCCAATCAAATGCCAATTTGTATTAATTCTATAAGTTATGTTAATGTTGGATAAATCCCGTAACACATCCGGATTATTGTTTATAACTAATGCATAAGGGTCAACAGAAAACCGACTTTCCCCAATATTTAAAGATGCTGAAATTGAAAGAGGGTCGGTTGGTTGCCATAACCAAGTTCCAATTGCAGAATACATATAATCATCATTTACTTGTTGAACCATTCCACCAAGCCTAAAAATATGGTCTCCGAATTTTTTACCGATAATTCCAGTATATTGATTTACAAATATTTCGCTTATCTCATCATAATAATATGTTGTATCATTTAGAGAAAATCGTTCTGGATAGTTTCGTATATCTGTAACATGCTCCACATTAAAATATTCCGAGTGAATATATGAAACAGCGTATCCAAACCTTCTCAAATCTCCAGTAATTTGAGTTCCAGCAATCCAACCGTTTAAGTGTGTTTCGGTCTGTTTTTCTTGAGATAAAGAATTAACAAACATAGTATCTAAACCTATATTTGAGTCAAAAAACCCAACAATCCCACCAATACGAAATCCTGTTTTTATCCAAAAGAAATCTCGTCCTAAAACATTGTATTGACGATATACTGTTGAGTCAGTTGTAACTTTCAAATCTTCATAAGAAATTGCAAATCTGTCGCGCCATCTTCTATCCATTGAAACATATCCTGCATACGAACGATATTGTTTCCCATCAGAATATTTACCATAAGTATAATAAGCAGAAGTTCCCAAATTCCAAGGATATAAAGCATCTAAGCTCATTGTTGACTGAGTAAAAGCGACTGAAAGAAATGCAATTACAACAAACAAAAATCGTAGATTAATCATGATATTTTTTCTCATTATATTTAAAAATATTACTATTTCATCATCATCATTGGACGAGTGATAGTACCTAAATTAGTTTTAACTTGATAAAAATAAACTCCACTGGAAAGATGGTTTCCTCTTTGACCAACTCCAGCCCAAGGGAATTGGTGATTACCAGATGGTAACATTTTATCGATAACTCTACAAATTAAATTCCCTTTAATGTCAACAATATTTATCGTAACATGAGATGGTTCACTTAGTTTAACAGGGATAACTGTTGAGGGATTAAAAGGGTTTGGGAAATTTTGTCCTAGTTGAAAATCAACTGGAGTAGTTTCTCCAGAAATAAATGCTCCACCTGTGTATTGAAGCACATGTAGAGTGTAAATTTCGTTTTCGTAATCATACAAATTGTAAATCAATTCCATTTGCTCGTCTAAGTCTAAATTACCAATGTACGGGCCTGCAATATAACCGTTGAACAACTCACTTGTCCATTCGAGTGTACCTGATGCACCATCGTAAATATAAATTTTACTGGTGTAAGTAGAAGTTCCGTAATTGTAATCGTTTAATCCAAACACAAGTTCTTCCATCCCATCGTTATCCATATCTTTGGAATCAATGAAGTATATTTCCCCAGATAGTTCTCCAGTTGTCCAAACAGGTTCAGTAGCGAAAATATCCCATACAGCTAACTTCGTTCGATAAATCGGATCATAACTGGTAGATACAAACACTGCCTGCTCTATTTCATCACCATTGAAATCGTATAGTTCGTAGATATTTAGATAATCATAATTGTCTTCGACTATTTCCCAATTAATTTGATAGTCGTTTTCACCATCGAAGAACACAACATTGTTCATCCATATTTTGGTCAATTCTGGTGTATCGTCATTATTTAGATCAAAATATATCAGTCCCTTTTCTGATGGATCTTGTGCTACTTGCCATTCTTCGGTATATTGAGCCACTATCACCGAAAATGCTATTATTATTGAAATTAATTTCTTCATTATTTTTTCCTTTCTATTTTAGTAATGTTATTTTATTGAAAATTGAATTGTTATCTGTTGTTAATTTTACAAAATATATTCCACTTGAATAATTTGACGCATCCCAAATTACTTGGTGAAAACCAGCTTCCTGCATACTGCCACTGCTTACTAGTTCTTCTATAAGTTGGCCATTAACATTGTAAATAGCGAGTAGCACGGAGCTATGAGCAGGGAGTTGGTAACTCATTGTGGTTACAGGATTAAATGGGTTTGGATAACTCTTGTAAAGTTGAAATTCTAATGGAATATTTGCGTCAGTTTTCAATAGCAATGGGTTAAATCCATCTCCGATTATTCCATTAATTTCAAATTGTAATTTTTCGTTGATTTGATAACTTATATTATCCGTATCAATTACTTCAAATCTGATTTGTTCATCTTCTGTATTTCCATAAATCATCATATTAAATTCATATCGTTCATTTAGTGGAAATTTTTGAAGTGAAGCAGTTCCCCGAATTTCATTCTCACAAAATGCTGATATTGTAATCTCTGAATTTGTACATTCATCTCCATTGATTTCTACAGCGCCAATTACTGACATATTATATTCAAACTGCCGGAAATCAAAGTTTGTATTTTCACTATGATAACATTCTCGGGGAACTGCAACTATCTCCGGAGGAGGAGAATAAATTAAACTTGTAGAATTTCGCATTTTTAGCATATATCCGACTCCTGGATTCATCGACTCAAAACCATACCAGCCATATCCTTCATAATAAGTAGCAAAACTAGTTTGATTTTTTATCATTTCACCATGGTCTTCAATACTGGCCAGTGCATCGTTTACAAAAGTTGAACCTTGTAGTAAATATCCAATCCAATTCCAACCTTCGTTTAGATTAATAGGAATACTAGTATCAGCAGGAAATCCGCTGAAAATCAAATCGCTATATTCACTCATTTCAATCATATACATTAACGAAACATCAAATGTATCAAGTCCATACCATCCAAACTCTTGATAATAAGTAGCGAAACCTGTTTGGTTTTTTATCAAACTTCCACTATTTCCTAAAGATTCTAGAACAAAATTTACATCCATATTTTCATTTTCTAAATTTAAAGAAAACCAATTCCACCCAACAGGGAAATTCAATACCATTTGGGATGCACTACTTGCGTTAATTTCAAATGGATTAATATCATCTCCAATAATATCATTTGCAGAAAATTCTATATTTTCTTGAACAAAATCATAAACCAAATCATCATCATTATTATATGCCTTAAAGGTAATTGCATCTCCTATAGTTTCGTTGCTGTAGAGCATTAAATTCACGGTAAAATGTTCGGTCACAGGAAAATAAGTTGGAGATGCAACCCCAACACATTCGTCATTTACAAAAGCACCGACAATATCATTTTCGTCAAAAGATTCCACTCCATCAAAAAATAATGCACCAGTTAAAACCATATTAAATTCGTAATCATTTGGATTAACTGTCCAATTTGGATAATTAGGAGGGGTATTGTTTTGATATTCGATTGAGTGTATCGTATAAAATTCATTTTTGTAATCGTAAACATTAAAAACTATTTCGTTAATATTATCACCGTCCATATCTCCAATGTAAGGACCGACCATATATCCCGAATACATCTCACTTAACCATTCGGTTTCACCTGTAAGTGCATTTAAAATATGGAGTTGACTTGTATAGCTAGTATCTGAATCATCGTAGAAGTTTAAAGAAAAAATTAATTCACTTTGATTGTCATCATCTAAATCTTCAGAATCAATATTGTAAATTGAAGCATTGAATGTTTCGGTTTCCCAGCTTGGCTGAGTACTTAAAATAGAATAAGCAGATATTTTTGCAGTAAGAGTATCGTAAAAACTAGAACTTGAGAAAATAGCTTTCTTGATATTTCCGTCTAATTCATAAATATTCCATAATGTAAGATATTCAAAATCTGTACTCTCTAATTGCCATACCGGACTGAATTCATTTGCACCATCGTAAAATGAAACAGTATTAAGCCAAAACTTGCCTAATTCTTTTATACCGTCATCATTTAGATCATAATATATTGATCCAAAATCATTTCCGTCCTGCTCAATTTCCCAATCTAGAGTATATTGAGCTGAAACAAATGTCAACGAAATTAAAAGTAAAAATAATGTTTTCATAACCTCACCCCTCCTAATTTAAGAGATTCCACTAGTAATAAAGTATTGTACTTTATAATTTTAACAAAGAGTTCAAATGTATCAATTTGTACAAAAATGTTACCATTTGTAACGAATTTAAATTAAGAGATAGGTTTACCTATGAATTTATAACCTTCACCGTGGACAGTTTTAATGTAACGAGGGTTGTTGATGTCCTCTAATAATTTTTTGCGTAACCTGCTCACTAAAAGGTCAACCGACCTATTAGTTGCTTCCCACTGAATACCTTTTAGATGTTCAATAATAAATTCTCTATTTAGATTTTCGTTGGGATTGTCAATAAACAATTTAAACACTTCGTATTCAGCAGTTGTGAGGTGAATCGTTTTACCGTCAACTTCAACTTTTTCGGTTAATCTATTGACTGTCAAACCTTCAAATGATCTAACATAAAGGTTAACAGATTGAGAAAAACTTCTTCGGATAACTGCCTGAATTTTTACCAGCAGTTCGTATGGATCAAAAGGTTTGTGTATGCAGTCATCTGCACCTAATTCTAAGGCGATTATTCTATCTGTAGCATCTCTAGGAGATAGCATAATAACGGGGACTTCTGAAATAGTGCGGATTTCTTTAAGAATTGTAAACCAATCAGTGCCAGGTAACATAACATCTAAAATTACGAAATCTACTTTACGATTGTTTAGAAATTTAATACCATCTTCAGGTTTATGGAATGCAATAGCTGTAAAATCGTAAGATTGTAAAAAATTCTTAATAAATCCCGTAATCCGAGTTCCGTCATCTATTAGTAATATTTGATATTTATTTGCCATAAAATCCTAAATTAATTAATTATGCATGAATTACCTGATTCAGTCGTTTTATGTCTTTATCGTTAGGTATTCCGACTTGCACTACTTTACCATCAACAACAATCGAAGGTACAGCTCGGATGTTATATTTGGCTGCCAACTGACAACAACTTCCATCAGTTCAATCACTAGCAAGATGAAGAGTAAACTCTAATTTCGGGAAGTTGCTTTTGATGAATTGAAGCATTGCATCACACAATCTGCAACCGGCACTAAAAATTTCAACTTTCATAAGATTCTTCTCCAATAATTAAATTACGATTCCAAAGAATTTACAAATTTTAGAACATTTCCCAAACAACATTTTCCCGACGGATTTAATTCAGAACAACGACAATTATCATTTTGGATTTCCAATCGAATTTTATCAGGGATGTCAGTTGCACCGGTTCTCTCAATATCTTTTTTGATATGATCTTCAGTAAATTTAAAGCAATAGCATAACATCCCCGGAATGACTTTTGGGTTACAAGATTTATCCGATGGATTACAGCAATCCTTGTTCATAAATCAATATTCCAATTCATTTTGGTTCTATTTTTCATCTTCTATCGTAAATCCAGCACCCTCAATCTTATTCCTAAGAGTGTAAGAGTCTGATGTTCCGTGAATTATTACGAATTTATTTGGTACATCAAATTCGATATTTTCTACACCTTCTACATTATCCAATGTTTTTCTAATAGTCCATGCACAATTTCCGCACATCATATCTAGTACTTTAAAAGTATGTTTCATCGTAATCTCCTATAAACAATGAGCTTAGAGTAATGGATAAATCTCCATTACTCCATTACTCCAAAACCCAATTTCATTACTATTTTACTAATCTCATTGGTTCAAGGTTCATCCCGCATCCTCCAGCTCTATCGCAAAGCCCTGGTTTATCAGACCGTATATGAGAATGCATCAACATAGGACAGCCATAGAAATCTGCTTTGTCTTCTGTTGTTATTACACCAGCTACCATATCCATTCCGCATTCGCTACATTTTCCGGCTTCTCTGCTTCGGATGTGTTTATGTGAATCCATTGGACAAGTATAGTAGATTATTTTTTCTTCACCACTATTCGTCATTTTTCCCATTGAACCACACTTTTTGCCCTTCATTTTGCATTTGTCCATACCGCCTTTGTTGCAACCTTTGCTGGGTTTTTCGCTATCAACTTCGGTTACATCTTGGTGCTTGCCGTGATTTTTGCATTTATCACTTTTCGGGCAATCTTTGTGCTGACAATTTGCTTTGTCTTTACATTTTTCACCTTTTGGACAATCTTTGTGTTTATCACAAGGTTTGTCACAACCTTGCTCGGTTGCATGTTTACATTTTTCATCACTTTTGTTACAGCAATCTGCTTTATCACAAGCAAATAAACTAACAACAAATATCATAAAGAGTACTCTTTTCATGATCTTTTTCCTTTCTGTTTTTTAATCGCATAGAGCATAGTGAACTCAATTTTCATCACACTTTCTGCGATTGTTTATTTTAACCTTAATCTAAATTTAATATCCCATTCCTTCAGAATCCATATCACCACCATTCATTCCGGAACCTCTTCTACCTCTTCGTTTATTATCTTTCATATCACCAAAACGATAGGTGAACGCCAATGAAATTGTTTGCCCCTCACGCCATCGTCTCCAAGATTCAAAATTATCGGAACTGATAGAGAATTTTCTAGTATTAAAAACATCCCCTATTTTTAGTACAAGAGATCCTTTATTATCAAAAATATCTTTTTCTATTGCAATATCACAAAATCCAATCCCGCCAACGGTTCCTTGGAGAACTTCCATTGGTGACCTAAAACGCCCCGAAAATTGAATGTCAATATTTGTTGGTAAAGATAAAGTAGCTGAAGCCATTCCTCTAACCCCTCTCGTATCTTTGTTTAAATCATCTTCAGATTCCTCTATGTCCTCAGAAAAGGCATAGATTATTGATTCAAAAGCATTAACGCTTGCCATTAAACTCAAATAAGGTAATGGTTTAAAATTAGAAACTAATTCAATTCCCATTTGTTTAGCATTCCCTAAGTTTTTAAATGTAAGCAATGTTGGCTCCACTGTTTCGATTCTATAATGGCGAATCATATCTTCGACATCTTTTACATAAAATGATATCATTTGACCCATAGCCATATAACTCATATCCCACGAATTAATATATTCTGGTTTTAAATATGGGTTTCCTTGCCGCTCAAAAATTGGGCTATATCGTTTTTTAAATGGATTGATATGCCAATCGTGTGGACGATTCACTCTTCTGCTATAACTTAATCGTAATGTTTGTTTTTCAGATATTTTATATTGGAAATGTCCGCTTGGGAATAGACTTTCATAAGTGTTGTTAAATATTTTGTCTGTTTCGCCAGTATCAATAATTGTTTCCGCGTGCTCAGCTCTTAGCCCTAATTGTAATCCAAACTCATCACTAAGTTGGTGACTAAAAATTAAATAACCAGCATAAATATTTTCATTGTATTGAAAATTCATTGTAACTAAAGAATCGTAGGATTCTTCTTCTTCATACTTGGAGATATCTTTCATATATGACTTTGCACCAACTTCAAATTTAGTTTTATCTTTAATTGGATGACTATAATCAAATTGAAGCGTAGTGTTTTTGTATTCTTCATCTTGCTGAACTTTCAAAATGTTTTGAGTTTGATCGATGTCGTCATAAGTGTCCGTTCTAGTTGATTCATTGTCTCCGAATGATTTAGATTGATTTACTTCAAATGAAAACTTTTGTTGTTTGTTTTCAAAATCTTTATATAAACCCAAAGTCCAATCAATACTTTCGCCATTATCAAAGCTCTCATTGGATGATACATTTACTAAATCTACTAAATCATCTGTACTTACCAACGATGAATCACGAATTTCATAATCAAAATCAGTGGAATTATTATGGTTTGTTCCGTGCAAATTATATGAAATATTTGAAGAAACTGATAATTTCTCTGTCAAATTATAATCTACTCCAAATTTTATCATTTGTGAATCGGACTTCCTAATTCCATTTGTGTTTGATTCAGTAAGAAGTGAGTCTGTTGTTATAGATTGCCAACCTGAACCATTATTTTCGTGAGATCTCCAAGAATAATTTGAATACAGATTTAGTGGTCCTGTTCGATAATTGATCATTGCACTTGCATTATATCTATTATTATCACCGATATTTACAGAAGTGCTTCCATTAAATCCTTGTAATCTATTTTTCTTCAAAATAATGTTGATAATTCCAGCCATTCCGTCGGGGTCATATTTAGCAGATGGATTTGTGATAACCTCCACACTTTCGATGGTTGAAGCAGGGATGTTATCCAAAATTGCTCGTCGTCCACTTCCGGTTAGCCCAGATGGCTTGCCGTCAACTAGCACTCGTACATTTTCGCTACCACGCAGACTAATATTCCCATCAATATCCACATCAACAGACGGTACATTTCCCAAAACATCTGAAGCCGAACCTCCAATAGATGTTTTGCTCTGCTCTACATTGAAAATCATTTTATCAATAGTATTAATCAACAGAGGAGCTTCTTTAGTTACTTGAATTTCATCCATTTGCAGAATCCCTGGAACCAACATAATTGTTCCAATATTTTTGTCTAATCCCCCTCTTGGATTTAACATCACCGGTTTGATTGATTTCTTATCATATCCGATAAATTCTATGAGCAATTCATATTTCCCAGGCCTGAGAGAATTGATTTTGAACTTTCCAAATTCATCACTTACTCCACCCGTTACTAATTTACCATCACGAATACTTGTAACAGAAATTGACGCATATTCGATTGGAGCGGAGTTCAAAGAATCCACAACTGACCCAGAGATGCTTCCTTTCATATTCATCATTCTGCCACCACCAGGAGGTTGCGAAAACAACATTCCAAGTGTGCATCCTAATAACAATAATTTCCATTTATTTGTTTTATTTTTCATTTGTATTATTCCATTCATTTTTATTTATTTTACTATTTTCCTATAACCTATATTCGACATATCAAATCTCAAAAAGTTAAAATAATTTCTCGCAAACAAACAAAGTTGCAAAGAAAATAAGTGTTTCATTAATATTGCCTTCTACTAACTATATCTGTATTTTGCTCAAACATTCCCACTCAACTATTCACCTTTCTCTCTTCAATTGCAGAATACAAAACTGGCACCACAAACATTGTTAATGCTTCAAAAAGCATTCCACCAAAAACAGGAATTGCCATCGGAACCATTATATCCGATCCTCGTCCGGTAGATGTTAAAATTGGCAATAACGCTAAAATTGTTGTAGCAGTTGTCATCACTGCTGGACGAACCCGTTTTTTCCCGGCAGACATAACAGCCAAACGAATATCCTTAACCGTTTTTGGCTTTTTTGTTTCCATAGATTGTTTCAGATATGTTGCTATTAAAACTCCATCATCCGTTGCGATACCGAATAGAGCAAGAAAACCAACCCAAACTGCAACGCTCAAGTTAACTGGAGAAATATGAAACAGTTCCCGTAACCCCCAAAAATTCATAAACCAACCCTGACTATAGAGCCAAATCAATATAAATCCACCACTCCACGCAACAAAAATTCCGATAAATACAAGAACAGTTGTGGAAAACTTCTTAAACTGAAAATACAGAATCAGCATTATCACTAAAAGTGCCAACGGTAAAATGACCATTAACTTTTTCTGTGCCCTAATCTGATTTTCATACGATCCGGCAAAAGTAAAACTAACTCCGGATTGCAACTCTAATTCTCCATTAGCAATTTTCTCACTCAAAAATGATTTTGCATTTTCCACAACATCCACTTCCGCATAACCTTGCAGTTTGTCAAACAGAACATAACCTATCAGAAAGCCGTCTTCTGATTTTATCATCTGCGGACCTCTACGATATTTTATTTCTGCAAGTTCTAATAATGGAATTTGCTGGCCAGTTGGAGTAGGAATCAAAATTCGACCAAGTTCATCAAAATCATCTCTAAGTTCTCGTGCATATCGCACACGAACAGCATATCGCTCTCGCCCTTCAACTGTTTGCGTCAATGGCTTTCCACCCAACGCTACTTCGATTACATTTTGTACATTTCCAATATGCAAACCAAATCGTGCAATTTTCTCTCTGTCTATTTCAATTTCCAGATACGGTTTCCCAACAATTCTATCGGCAAAAACAGTCTCAGGACTAACTCCGGATACAGATTTCAACAATTCTTCTAATTTGAGTCCGGTTTGCTCAATCGCATCTAAATTTTGTCCTTTGACTTTGACTCCCATAGGTGCTCGCATTCCGGATTGTAACATCACTAAACGAGTTGAAATAGGCATCAATTTTGGGGCAGAGGTTGTTCCGGGGATTTTGGTAACAGCTACAATTTCATTCCAAATATCGTCCATTGTTCGGATTTGGTCTCTCCACTGTCGAACGATTTCGCCATTTTCTTCAACATATTCAGGAATTATATTGATAACTGTTTCCACCATCGAAAGCGGGGCAGGATCAAGTGCAGTTTCTGCTCGACCAATTTTCCCAACTACAGATTCAACTTCCGGGACCGTTGCAATTGCCATATCTAGTTTATGTAAAACATCCAAAGTTTCACCCATACCAGCGTGTGGCATTGTTGTAGGCATATACAAAAACGAACCCTCATCCAATGATGGCATAAATTCCTTACCCAACCCGGGGAATGCGTGAGATAATGCAACTATTGGGCGGATTTTTTTGATACTATCAGGCAACCAACCTGTCAGTTTAGGAAATCCCAACCAAATTGTTAAACCTAGAATCACAATGCTTGCAGGAATTGTAATAAATTGCTTTTTATGTGTTAAACACCACCCTAACAATTTTTCATATTTTTTCAAAAATAATTGAAACAAACCAAGAATGAGTGCCAAAAACGAAATCACAAAAAGGAAATTCCAAAAATCAGCGATATGTTTACCCAACGGACTCCAATGCAGTGAAAGGAATAATGTAACCAGTAAAATCAATAATCCGTTGCCGATTATTTGTCGTTTTGATTTTTTCTCAGATTTAGAATTTCCACCAAGTTTTTTTTGTCTTCTAAAAATTACCATCGCAAAAGTAGGTAAAATAAACAATGCGATGATTACAGAAGCAATAAGTGCAAAAGTTTTAGTATATGCCAATGGTTTAAACAATTTTCCTTCGGCGCCTGTCATTGTAAATATTGGCAAAAATGAAATCACAGTTGTAGAAATTGCTGTTAAAATGGCACCTCCCACTTCTTTGCTTGCCCGAGAAATAATTTTTAATCGTGATTCATCAACACCGGCTTTATTGAAATGTTTAAGGATATTTTCTGTCATTATGATTCCCATATCCACAATGGTTCCAATGGCTATTGCAATACCAGAAAGTGCTACAATGTTGGCATCAACCCCAAACCATTTCATGCCGATGAATGCACAGAGAACCGCTAATGGAAGCAATCCGGAAATCAATAGCGCAGAACGCAGATGCATTACCATAAAAATCACAACAATTATTGTGAGTAAAATTTCGTCAATCAAAGCACGATTGAGTGTATCTAAAGTTTCGTGTATAAGTTCTGTTCTGTCGTAAAATGGAACAATTTTTACTTGACTAATAGTTCCGTCAGATAGTGTTTTGTTAGGTAATCCAAGGGATATTTCTGCTATTTTCTCTTTTACATTTTTGATTGTTGTCAACGGATTTTCACCATAACGGACAACCACAACTCCGCCAACTGCTTCAGCTCCTTCTCTGTCCAACGCACCACGACGAAGAGCTGGTCCAAATGAAACTTCTGCAATATCACTAATGAGAATTGGAATATTGTCAGTAACTTTCACAACAGCTTGTTCAATATCTTTTAATTCTTTTACAAATCCGATTCCACGGACTACATATTCCACATTATTAACTTCAATAGTTTTTGCACCTACATCCGAATTAGAATGTTTCACAGCATTAAAAACTTCTGTTAGAGTAACACCCTTTGCAAACATTTTATCTGGATTAACATCAATCTGATATTCTTTTACAAATCCTCCGACACTGGCAACTTCTGCCACACCTTCGGCAGACATCAATCCATATTTAACGGTGAAATCCTGAATCGTTCGAAGTTCGTCAAGACTCCATCCTCCTGCTGGATTTCCATCATGGTCGTATCCTTCGAGTGTGTACCAGAAAATCTGACCGAGACCAGTAGCATCTGGCCCGAGCGATGGAGAAATTCCTGTTGGTAATAGATTATCAGGTAAGGATGCTAGTTTTTCTAAAATTCGACTTCTTGACCAATAGAATTCGATATCTTCGTCAAATATTACATAAATGGTTGAAAATCCAAACATTGAAATTGCTCGTACGGTTTTCACACCCGGAACTCCCATCAACGCGGATGTGAGAGGATAAGTGATTTGGTCTTCGATATCCTGTGGAGAGCGACCGTGCCACTCAGTGAAAACGATTTGCTGATTTTCTCCGATGTCAGGAATGGCATCCACTGGCACCGGATTTCGTTGAAGTCCGATATCCCAGTCAAACGGAGCTACCATTATCCCACTAAATGCAATCAAAAGTGTTGCTAAACCGACTGCTAATCGGTTGTTTAAGAAAAATTGAATTAATTTAGAAAGCATTTGATTTCCTTTCCTTATTTATTCTCATCATTAACAGATTGATTTTCCCATGTGATTTCTGCGTGGCAAGGAATCATTTCTTTCCCAAAATATGGATTTTTCACTTTTCCTGATTTTTGCAACCAATAACCACCATCTGGGGCAGGGCAAAACCGTTCTTCAAATTCGAGATTGATTGATTTCTCTCGCACGATTTGTCGAATAACTTCCGATATTTCACGGAATGAATTACGCAATTCGGAGATATTTTGATTCGGTCGCATCGTTGGCTCCATAATTGGTTCAACGCCCTTAACACCCATCGTTAATCTGTGGATTCCCATCGTTGACATATAAGCAGAATCGAAATCATCAATAGCCAAATATTCTTGTAAAGAAAAATAGTGATGGAGAACTTCTGCTAGAAGTTTATCGGATATTGTAACTACTACCTTTTCATCGTCATTCATATCTCCACTCATCATTGATGGTTTTGCTTCGAGTTGCATTGCAGAATCAATTTTAAATGTTCCGTGAGAAACTACATTTTCACCTTCAGATAATCCATCTAAAATAATATATTCGTCTTGAATTCGGTGCCCAAGCGTTACTTCGCGAAGTTCAAAAACAGGCTCTTCAGTATTGGGTTTCATTACATATACAATTGCTCTTTCGCCTGTTTTCATTACCGCTGATGATGGAACAATTAGTGGATTTGCTGATATGTCATCATCATTCGATATTACTTCTCCTTTTGCATTGAGTCTAACCTGAACTTGAGCCGAAACAAACATCTCAGGTTTTAGTTGATTATTGCTGTTGTCCACATTAACTCTCACGGATACAGTTCTAGTTTTACTGTTCATCGTAGGATGTATAAATGAAACAAGTCCTTCAAATAAGTCTCCCGGATAAGCGTCAACTAAAAAAGTAACATTTTGGTTGATTTGAATTAGTGAAATATCCGATTCGTGAACATCAATATTTAACCATAAATTTCTTAAATCAGAAACAGTTGCGATTGGTGAACCTGTTTTCACATAATCACCTTCAGCAATATTGAGCTCAACAACTGTTCCAGAAATTGGAGCTGTGATAGATATTGTTTGTAGAATTTTTCCGTTGCTCTTTATTTCGGATATTTGTTTACTTGAAATTCCAAGTAAACGGAGTTTTTCAGAAGTAATTGATTCCATCGCTGTTCCTACAGATAACAAATATTCTTGTTGAGCAGAAATAAGTTCAGGAGAATATATTTCCATTAATTTGTCATTGTTTGAAATTTCAACTCCAACAAAATCAATAAATAGTTTATCGATTCTTCCGTCAGTCCAAGCGGTGATACTATTTGTTTTAGTTTCGTCGAAACCTAATTTTCCGGAAAAACGAATATGTTTTTCAGCTACTTCACGAGATACCAGAGTTGTTCCGATTTCTGCTAATTTCATTGCAGATTTCGACAATTTCAGTTCTACTTCTGATACTGAATCATCCGAATCTAACGGGATCAAGTCCATAAAACAAATTGGGCATTGACCAAATTCCGGCAACTGAATTTGTGGATGCATTGAGCAGGTCCAAACCGTCGCTTTTTCTTCGGATTGATGTGTGTTGGCAGGATGACCGGTTGAGCTTCCAATCCAATATCCAATACCAAGTGCAATTACAATCAAAATAATTATTATTTTATAATATTTCTTCATAATACCTCCTAAAGTGTTTTCCCAATTAATTCATAAAACCGGGCTTTTGTTGTTTGAAAAATTTTGTGTAGAGATGCGTTTTCTAATTTGAGATTTAGCAAAATTAGAACGGCATCCATAAATCTGTCAAAATCAATATCATTTGACAAATAAGCAGTTTCAGAAACAGTAAACGATTGTTCAGCTTTTGGAATAAGTTCATTTTGATATAATAGAGTTTTTCTCTGCAAATTTTCCATTTCAAACAATAGTCGTTCTGATTGAGATTTTAATAATTCTTCTGTGTCAAAAACCAGATATTCCGTAGATGTTAATTCTGATTTTGCAGATTGTTTCTTTGCCATATTTTTGCCAAACCATAAAGGGAGAGTTAACCCAAATCGAATATCGATTGGATTGTCTTCGACAGCACCATCCAACATAATATAATCGGCTCCTATTTTGAAATCCGGTAAGTAAGATAAATTTGCCAGATGCACTTTGGTTTTTGCAATATCTACCGATATTGACACCGTCTGCAACTCGGGATTCTTTGCAAAATCCTTAAATTCAGGGATAGTCAATTCAATTTCATCAAAAACGATATCTCCGGGATTTTGTCCACCCAATAAAGATTTCATTTCACGATATAGGATTATTTCTTCATTGACAATTGTAGCTAGATTATCTTCTTGTTTTAGAACTTCGAGTTGAATTTGTATAAGATTTGCGTGATTTACAGAAGCCGTTATATATTGTGTTGTTAGCACAGATTCCAAACGCTTGAGTATCACCAATAGATTTTCTGTGATTGAAGTTTCTGTCTGTAAATATCGAAGCTTTTCATAAACAGTGATGACTTCCCGTTGTATTTCCAATTGTGTTTTTTGTAAACTTACTTTTTCTTTTTCTGCACGCAATAACCCAATCTTCTTTTTTGATGCCAACTTCCCGAATCCGGGAATTGATTGACTAATTCCAATTTTCCATTCTTGCGGACCGGTTTTAGTTTCAATGGGTGTAAGAAAATATCCTGCGGACAGCGATGGGTCTGGCAGAGAACTCAATACTTTCGCTTCTGACTTTTGTTTGCTTACCAATTCCATTTTACTTTGTATTTTTAGGTTATTTTCAAACGCAATTGATAATAATTTTTCTAAATTTGTTTCGTTCCCAATAAGTAGAGAACAATATATTAAAATTATAAAATACTTCATATTTCCCTCGTGGTTTATATACAAAAAACCTAATTCCGGATACAAAACCCCCGGACTAAAAACAGGAAATTAGAAGTCTAAATTAGAAGAGGATTACTTGTATTTGGAGGGATTTTATATTTATGCCGGCTATAATCTCTTGGCATAACTCGTGAAATTAAAATTGGCACAAAATTACAATCCAGATTAATAATTTCAGTTTGTTTTTCAATCTTATTAATTTGAGCTACAGCTGGATGTTGGACTCCGTCGAAATCCGTTTTGTTGCATTTGAATTTCATATTGCATTGGCATCCTTTTTTGTCCATCATGCAACAAGATTTCATCCCTTTTGTTTTAGAGAATGGTTTGCAACATTTCTCGAAGCTGACATGAGCTCCGAGATTTAGAGCCAACGAAAATGATACTATTGTTAATAATAATCTCACACCCAAATTTAGAGCTACATCATTACTTTAGCAAAACATTATTTGTAACAAGTTATTACAGACAGATAAGAGAAATACAACAATATTTCATAAACATGTAGCATTTGTAAATATGTATATATAAATTTCCACTATAGATAATCAATTATATTTATGTGTTCAATTAAAAAAGACAAACTCAAAACTAAAACAAAATCTGAGCTTATTCAAGAAATTGAAACCCTACTAACTAGGATTTCTGAGCTAGAGAGTTCAACTAGGGATGAGATTAAAACCATTGAACAATCAAAACAAAAAATTGAATGGCTACACAAAGCTGCACGAAATATTGCAACTTGTGAAACTGAAGTAGAAGTCTATCGCACTACAGTATTGGAAGCAAGAGAAATTCTAAATTACACCGATTGCACATTAGATATTATAGAAGACAATAAATTTGTAGTTAAAGCAAAAATTGCTCAAACTTTCTCTAAAGAAGAATGGACAAGGGAAATGGATATTGACGAAGGTATTGCCGGGAAAACTCACAAAACTGGTAAAACAATTTTGATTACTGATTTATCAAAAGAAGCAAATGCAAAGCCATCAACCAAAAATATTCAATCAGCAATAAGTGCGCCTATCGGTAGCCTTGGGATATTTCAAGTAATCTCAAATAAAATTAATGCTTTTTCAGAAGAAGATGTTCAAATGCTAGAATTACTGCTTGGTCATACAGCTGAAAAGTTGAACCGTATTAAATTACAAAAAGAAATTCGTAATCAAGCAATACACGATCCACTAACAGGAGTTTATAATAGACATTATTTACACA
The DNA here is from genome assembly GCA_014381725.1 of Fidelibacterota bacterium. Classification (GTDB taxonomy): domain Bacteria; phylum Fidelibacterota; class Marinisomatia; order SCGC-AAA003-L08; family JACNLC01; genus JACNLC01. The sequence goes on from JACNLC010000056.1 coordinate 40,719, forward strand.
AAATACTGAAACAAGAAGAAAAAAGATCTAAAAGATATAGCCGTTCAGTTGCGTTTATTATGATTGATCTCAATGGGTTGAAAAAAGTTAATGATAAATACGGACATAAAATTGGTGATGATCTGATTCACACTGTTGCTGATTTATTACTAAAAGAAGCAAGGCAAACTGATGTTGTATTCCGCTATGGTGGAGATGAATTTTTAATTGTTCTTCCTGAAACAGGCGAAGAGGTGGACATTATAAAACAGAGAATTAATATTCGTGTTGAACAATGGAATAAACTAAATCCTAACGCTTTGTATAGAGTTTCTTTTGCTTTAGGTAGTGCTTATTGGAGTCCTAAAAAAACGGATGCCACAATTGAAGAAATAATAGCTTTAGCAGATAAAAAAATGTACGAAAATAAACGAAATTTGAGAGAAATTAGTTAAACTCAATGTAGTATTGAAGCGAATCGTATAAATCTTGATTTAACATATATAGTATATTCATTTCTTTTTTTGCAGATCGTTTTTTATTTAATTCTAAATAAGTTAGACCTAAAAGATAATGGGTTTCAGCATCATCAGAATAAATTTTCAATGCTTTCTTTAACGACTTTGCTGCGTCTTTATAATCTTTCAAATTGTAATGACATTTTCCAATAAAATATAAAATTCGATAATCATTTGGATTTAACTCCAAAGATTTATTGAAGTTTTCTAGAGCGACTTTGATTTTTCCAAGTTTTAAATAGGATTGCCCAATTAAGAAATAAACAACAGAATCATTGCTGAAATTTTCAACATATTGTTCAAATTTAGTTATTGCTTGATTATGCAATCCAAGTTCTTTAAAAGCTACTCCCATTTGATATTGAATTTTTGAATTATCTGATGAAAGGATTAGTGCATCTTGAAATGCAATCAGGGTTTGCATATATTTACCTGAATTACCAAAAGCTAACGCCAACTGATAATACATGTTTAGAGTTGGTGTACCGCAACTTATTGCATGTAGCAAATGTTCTTGAGCTTCTTCAAAATCACCCAATTCATTTGAAATTAATCCTAATCTATAGTGGGCTTGTGTATTTTCATCATCAAAAAGAAGAACCTTTTTATAAGCAGAACTTGCATCCTCCATCTCGTCAAGACTCCAGTATGATTCAGCAATTTGAGAACAATAATACTCACTTTCCATATCTAACAGATTGAGTCGATTATATGTATCTATTGCTTCTGGAAATCTAGTTTCTTTCATAAATACTTCGCCAAGAATTTTTAGCACAGAAATACTATCCGGTTCTAAAATAATAAATTCCCTTAGAGGATCCAAAGCTAAATAAAATTGCTCAGTTTTGTATAACAACATTCCCAATCGATAATTGATATTTTTAGTGTTAGTAGAATATTCACGAGCTTTTTTGTAGGACTCAATTGCTTGATCGATGTTTAAAATGTTCTCGTAAATTTCACCCAAATAATAATGTGCATCTCCATTCTCGGGATTGATTGAAACTGTACGGTTAAATGCTTCTAATGCTTGTAGTGTTTTATTTGTATTTAGGTAAGCAATGCCCAGCTGATGAAATGTTTGCTCATTGTCTGGGTTCAAAAGTAATGCTTGAGTTAAGTAAGAAATCGCAGAACTATATTCTTCTAACAAATTATAAGTATTTCCGATTTCAAAAAGTGCCTTGTAATTGTAAGAATCATCCGTGAGAACATTTTCAAATGCAGTAAGTGCATCATTATAATTCCCCATAGAAGCAAGAGATTTTCCAGTACCATACATTGATTCCAAGAAATTAGGATTTAACCAATAAGATTGTTGATAATTTATCAGTGCATTGTAATAATCATTAGCTTCAAAACACATATCAGCTAAAAAGAAAAATCCTCTGTAATCTGCAGGGTTATTTTTTATATATTTTTGCATATAATTTTTTGCTGATTCTAAACTATCGGAATTCCACTGTATTAAAGATAAATAAAAATCAGGTGCAATTTTGCTGTGATTATAATTTTGATCCAAAACAAATGCATTTTTTAAACTTCCAAAATAAGATGCATCGCTTAGATAAAATTTGTCACGAAAATAATCTATGTCTAAACTTGGTGCATCCATTAGTAACGCATTTGAAAAATTATCTACAGCTTCTGTAAGTAAATCACTTTCAATATAAGAAAATCCAATATCCATAAGTTCTAGAGCATGGTCATACGGTAAATATATTTCAGGATATTCAGCTAACTCTTCCTCTTCTTTTTGTTCATCTACTTGTATTTCAGAGAGTTTATTAGTTATGTGTTGCAACTGCTGAACATCTCCAGATATTGAGTACAATTCCTGCAAGTTTTTATATGGCTGGACTAACCTTTTTTTACTTTCATCAATGTGTTTGTTATAAATTAGAATTGAGCGATTAAAAAACTGTTCTGCTAGTTTTGTATTATCTGAGTTAAGGTGCGTAAGACCTATGTTGTTCAATGTTATTGCAACATCTAAGTGATTTTTACCCAATACAGATTCTTGCAAGTATAAAATCTGTTCATAAACAGAAATTGCTTCAACAAACTGCCCAGAATTTTTGTAATATTCTGCTTGTTTCTTCATTTCAGATACTACGCTTCCGTCTTGACCTACACCAAATGACATCAAGCTTAGGATGAGAATAGTACAAAATTTTGTTATCTTACGCATTTATGCTCATTTTATTATGATGTAAAATTACATTCATTAAATAGATGTTTCAAAACTTACTCTATCAGACGATAAAATTAGCATCAAGTTCCATATAAAAAAAGAGCCCCAAAACTGGAGCTCTTTTAATTTTCAGGTTTATTTGAAGGAGGAAACCTGAAGTGTACCAAATTCACCTTGAAGGAGGAGGAGATAAGGGAAGGGGTTGGCACAAACCCTTTATAAATCTATCTATTTCAAAAACCTTTTCCTGCTATAATAATACATTTATTAATATTATCAAAAAATAAGATAAAAGCCGATTGTATTGTAGGGAAAAATCTTACAATACAAAGAATGACTTTCATCAAACTAATGCAGATTGAAGATAATTGTTGTGTTTAATATTTGTTTGTTGATAGACAATCTGTGGTACAACATAAAAAATATCAGGCATTGATAAGCGAAAAAAACACCACTTTTTTCGCGACGGGAATTTATTCTTTATTGATTTATCTAGCAGATATTGACAAGTTTCTACAACTCTATAAATTTCTTGAGACAAACCATTAGAATTCACTTTTATAACATTTCCATCAATATCAATATTTTGTAAGTTATTGTTTGTCATTAATATAATGATAGTATTTGGGCAAGATGATTTTATTCTACGGATTGCTGAGATGCACTCATATCCGCAGAAGTCGTAATTTAACACCAATAAATTTGCATCGTGTTGGATAACAGTCTTCAATACTTTTTCAGGTTTGATAATTTCGCTAATTATTGAAACACCATCAAATGGTAATAACATTGCTGACAATTTTCTACTAATACATATAGATTCTTCGGCGATGACTACTTTCATTATATTTCCTTTTTAGCTTTATCTTTGTAAAATAATTCTTTACAAACATCTATAACTTTGTCAAATTCTGTATATTTGTCAAAAAAGTGAATTATCCCCAACTGCTTACATTCTTCTTTCATTTGTTGATAAGGATAACTTGAAAGAATGATTACCCGAGTGTCAGGAGTTATTTTGTTAATTAAATTCATTTTATCAATACATTCTTCAACGGACATTTTAATACCGATAACAATAATATCCGGTTTTGTTTTGAGAATTGTTTCACAATGCTTTCTAGTAGAATTCACAAGCTGGGTTACTTCTATTTTCCCAATTGAGAGTAGCATTTCTGCTAATCTTTCGCGTATAACTTTTGATTCTTCTGAAATTATTACATTCATTATTCGTTCCATTACTAAATAATTTTAGAGTCCTTTATAATACTAACCATTTTATTGGTTTCTCAAAGGATTTCTTCTATAATCGACTATATCTCCGTGTATTCTATGCTAATAATAATTGATTTTCAAGAAGTACAAAATAAGTTGGAAACGGAATATTTTGTAGGGGTTTGTCTTACAAGTGAGTTGTGAAATTAAACTACATTAATATAGCAGATATCCACACGAAATTGAAGAAAGAAAAGTGAAATTTTACTCAACTAAAGAATTTGATATAGCGTAGTAAGTCATTTCAGCATTAGTTTTAATGTTCATTTTCTCCAAAATCCGAGATCTATAAGTGCTGATTGTTTTAACACTGAGAAATAGTTGCGATGCAATTTCACTAATTGTTTTTCCTGATGCAATCAAACACAAGACTTCATATTCTCTATCAGATAGCAATTCGTGGGGTGCTTTGTTGGAATCTTGACCAATATCTTCTGCTAATATTTCTGCTAAATGTGGAGAAATAAATTTTCCACCATCATTTACTCTACGGATTGCCTTAACAAGCAAATCGGAAGCACCATCTTTTGTTACATAACCCGATGCTCCTGCTTTTAGGGTTCGTTTCGCATATTGATCTTCTGAGTGCATACTTAGCATCAATACAGGAATATTTTTATCAAAACTCTTTATTTCCTTTAAGACATCCAAGCCGTTTGGTCCGCCCGGCATTGAGATATCTAACAGAATTAGATCATATTTGTTTGTCCATACTTCTTTTAAAGCTTCTGAACCATTATTGGCTTCACCGGTAACTTGCATTCCCATAGTTTCATCAATTATTCTCTTTAGACCTTCGCGGACAATTGCGTGGTCATCAACTAATAGTATTTTTATCATTTTAGTTCCTTTTCGTTGTATGGAATTTCTACATGAATAAATGTACCAATATCCATTTTCCCGGAGATTGTAACAGTTCCACCCCAAATATTTGCTCTTTCTCTCATGCCAAGTAAACCTAATGATTTATGGTTGAAAATTATTTCTTCATCAATTCCGAGCCCGTTATCACTTATATCCAAAATTAATTTGTTAGTTTCCTTTGTGAGTTTAATTGACACTTCAGTTGCCTCAGAATGACGAGCTACATTTGTTAATGATTCCTGTAACATTCTAAACAGAGCAGTAGATCGTTTGGTGTCAATCCAGCTATCATCATCTGGTAGATGTAATTTACAATGGATTTCTGTTCGTTGAACATATTCTTTGATATGCCATTCGATTGCCGCTATTAGTCCAAGGTCATCTAAAATACTTGGTCGAAGTTCTGAACTTATTCTCCTCACATCATTTATTGTTTGGTTTACAAGTTTTTCTAGAGAATCAAATTTGTTATAAACTGGAAGATTGTGGTTATCTGGTACTTTGGATTTAAGCCAAGCGAGGTCCATTTTCATTCCAGTTAAATTTTGTCCTAATTCATCGTGAATTTCTCGAGCAATATTTGTTCGTTCTTCTTCTTGAAGTGTTTGAAGTCGTGAAGAAAGTTTACGGAGTGCTTCCTCTGCACTCTTTCGTTTTGTTATATTATCAAAAAACCCAAATCCCCCATTTTCTTGACCTGATTTACTGTAAATTATTGCACTATTCAGTATTGTATAAATTTCTTCACCGTCTTTCTTTTCCAACACAACATCAAATCTTCGATGGCTAGCAATTGGATTTTTTTCAATTTCCAAATTCATTAAATTTCTTGATTTGTCTGTTACAAATTCTGTCAATCTTCTACCAATAATTTCTTCTCTGTTGAAATCAATCAAATCACAAAATGCGTTATTTACTTCACTAATTCTCTGATTAGAATCTACAAGATAAAAGCCTTGTGTTGTTAAATCAATGACTGTCCGGTATTTTTCTTCACTTAATCGAAGAGATTTTTCAATTCGTTTCAGATTTGAAATGTCCACAAAACTTTCAATTAAGCACTTTCGTCCTTTTATGGTTGCGGTAGTAACTGTTTTCAGTATTGGGATTTTCTTCCCATCAATATTCAGCAAAATCCTCTCAGAATTATCTATTGCCTGACCCAAGTTAGATATAGGGCATTTTCCTCTTTCAGCTGGACAAATATATTCATGGCATACCGACCCAACGATTTTATCTTTTGGAGCACCAATTAACTTTACTGCAGCAGAATTAATATCAACAACCGTATGATCTTTTTCATCAATTACAAAAATCCCTGCTTGAGCAGTATCAAAAATAGTTTGTAAGTGTTTTTCACTTTCACGAATAGCTTCATCATCTTTAATTTTTTGTGTAATGTCATTCCCTGTTGATACAAAATGTGTAATTTCACCATTTGCGTTTTTTAATGGGGATATTGTTTTACCTTCATAATATAATTTGCCTGTTTTTGTTTTGTTGATCAAAATATTTTTGTATGTTTTACCGGAGAGAATAATATCCCACATTTCTTTGTAAAATTCTTGATTATGTTTTCCGGATTTTAGAATTCTAGTATTTTTACCTATAACTTCGTCGAATGAATAGCCGGTTACTTTTTCAAATGCTGGATTAACATAAGTTATTAATCCTGATTTATCCGTAATTACAACATGAGAATTAGATTGTTGAGTAACTCTTGATAATTTTCGAAGTTCATCTTCTGTTTGTTGCCGTTCAAAAATTTCATTTTTTAACTCTATGGTTCGTTCTTCTACGAGATCTTCTAATCGAATTCGATACATTTCTAGTTCTTGTTCGTTTCTCTTCCTTTGTGTAATATCTCGACCGACACCTAATCTTCCGATAATTTTACCAAAAGAATCTGTTAAAGTACTTATTTTTAGTTCAAGATAAATAACAGTACCATCTTTGCATATAACAGCGGTTTCATAGGGCGGAACATGTTTTCCAGAAATTGCCTTTTTGAAATTTTCAACTGTTGTTTTAAGGTACTCAGGCACTATTAAACCTGTGAAAGAGCGCCCAATAACTTCTTCGGATGAATATCCGGTTAGTTCTTCAGATTTAGGATTTGCGTAAGTAAATTTTCCTTCAACATCTATAGTGTAGATAATATCATCAATTGTTTCAACAAGAGTCTTATACTTTTGTTCACTATAATGTAATTCTGAAATCTTGTCTTCTACAAGTTCTTCTAAATGATTTCTGTGAAGTTCGAGATCCTTTTCAGTTTTTTCTCTTTGTGTAATATCTTTGATAATTCCGATAAAACCTGTTGGATTCCCTTCATTATCTAGAATAATTGATGCACTAGATTCTCCCAAGAAAGTAGTTCCGTCCTTTCTTAGAAAAGTATATCTTACATCTATGATTTTACCGCTTTCAATTGCATTTAAAGCATCTTGATTAATTTTTTCTCGATCTTCGGGAACAACATAAGAAAATGTTGTTTTCCCTTTGACATCATCTTTAGTATCAAGATTAAATAATTTTTGAGTTTGACGATTAACATACTTTATTTTTGCATCTAAATCGCTAACGACAATTGCGTCCGGAGACAGCTCAAACAAAGTACGGTACAATTCTTCTCTATCGAGTAGTTTTTTTTCAGCTAGCTTTTTGGAGGTTATATCTTGAGTTGTTCCGATGATTGCAATCGGAGTGCTATCTTTATCGTAAGTTACATTAGCTCTGCATCTCAGAAATCGCACCTCTTGCGAATCCTGTTTAATAAATCTACATTCATAGTCAATAGGTTCGTGATTTGCAATATTGTTATTAATTATCTGTCGGATATCATCTCTGTCTTCTGGGTGAATTATTTGAAAAAGAATATCATTCGAATACTCAAAAGTATCGGGCTTTACTCCCAATATCGCATAAGCTTCTTTAGACCAAACAACACTTTCAGTTTGCATATTGTACTCAAAACTACAAATATGTGTTAAATGCTGAGACTCATCAAGTAAAACTCGACTTTTTTCTAGTCTTTGTTGAGAAAGTTTTTGTTCTGTAATATTGCGAATAATTGAGATTACTTCTTTATTTTCAGTTGGAAGAAGTCGTGCTTCGAAGTATTTAGTTTCACCTGAAATTTGAAGTGAATATTCGATCTGAGATAGTTTATTATTTCTTAATGAATCCTTAACAGCTTTCATTATTCTTGAAGATGTTGTGGATGGAAATATATCTTTTATTTTTTTATTTATAAATTCTTCAGGTGGGAGATATAAATCTGCTATATTTCCAGCTCGGTAATCGAGAATCTTACCCTTTTTATCTAATCGAAAATATAAATCAGGTAATGCTTTGAAAATAATTTCAAGGTCAGATTGATGTTGATTATTATTGTTTTGCTTTTTCATGATGCTATCAAAAGTAAAATTAAAATGATTAACGATTTATCTACCTTTAAAATTACATCAATATTCTGGCAGAACAAATATATTTTGACAGATTTGTAAAGAAAATTATTTCTAAACAAAACAAGGGGCGAACCCCCTTGCTTTATAAATAGAATCTTTTGAAACACTCGAAATTCATTAAAACCGATTTGATGGTTTCTCAAAGGATTCTAATAGATTACATTTTATTTTTCTACAACGATGCAATTACATTACGAATAGCTTCTGCTATATTATCAATTTGCCATGCTTCTATGGTTAATGCTGGTGCAATTCGTACAGTACTGTGGTGAGTTTCTTTTGCATACACACCTTGTCGGAGCAATTCTAATGATACTTTGTGCCCGTCTAAGTGTTTCCCCTTTTGCATTTCAAAAGCTGTGAGCAAACCCCTTCCTCTGACTTCTTTGATTTTATCTGGGAACTCAGATTTCATATCTTCAAAATGTCTGATTAATTGCGCCCCACGAATTCGAGCATTTTCTGCAAGTTTTTGCTCGACCAAAACTTTGATAGCAAAGACAGAAACTACAGAAGCTAATGGATATCCACCGAATGTTGAACCCTCAGAACCCGGAGTTAAAACGCCAATAACTTCATCTTTTCCAGCAACAAATGAAACTGGGAGAAGACCACCTCCAGCGGCTTTTCCGCATCCCATTAAATCAGGTTTTACATCGAACAATTGATGAGCAAAGTTTGCACCGGTTCTTCCAAATCCGGTTTGGACCTCATCCATAGCTAACAAAATATTATGTTTTTTACATAATTCAGAAACTTTTGTAAAATAATCATCGTCGGGTACAATTACTCCCGCTTCACCTTGAATTGGTTCAACAATGAATGATGCAATTCTTGAACCTTTTTCGTCAAAAAGTTGTTGCAGAGAATCTATATCGTTGAATGGAACGAGTTCAATTCCAGGCACAAAAGGACCAAAATCGTCTCTCGCAACACTATCATCAGAGAGCGAAACGGCAGTCATTGAGCGACCGTGGAAATTGCCTTTTGCAGCAACGATAATGGCTTCATTTTCAGGAATCCCCTTTACTCGATAACCCCATCTACGAGATAACTTAAACAACAGTTCAGGAGCTTCAACACCAGCAACTTTTGGGACAACCCGATCCATACCGGTAATGTTGGTAACTGACATTAAAAATGCACTCATATATTTGTGCCTTATTGATCGTGGAACTGTTGGCAATTTTTCCTTCGTGAGATGATGTACAACTGCATCTACTATCGTTTGATTTAGCTGTCCTTGATTGACTGCAGAATAGCAACATAATCCGTCAATAAGTTCTTCTTCGATAAATGATTTTATATTATCCGGATCAGGTTTTCTGCAAATTAGAGTAGAGGAATCCTGCACATGGGAAACCACTACATTTTCTAATGGACTGTAATTTCGTCCGCCCTTTTCTTTTTCTATATTTTCATGATCAGCTGGTGATAAATCACCCAATCTAGTTCCGTTAATTGTTAGATCATCGCCATAACCTGTTATTTTGAGTTCAGACATAAATTCTCCTATTTTACAATATCAATATTTTAGTACTTTGAGCCACCGATAGGAGTTGAACCTACGACCCCATCATTACGAATGATATGCTCTACCAACTGAGCTACTGTGGCAAATTGTTATCCTATAGAACAAGTAAATTTAAAACGAAAAGCAAATGTGATAATAAACTTTTGATAGGTAATTTTATATTACTTTTTCAGCAAATCCGCTACGGCAAAAGCAAGTTCCAAGCTTTGCACATTGTTTAAACGAGGGTCGCAAGCTGTTTCGTAACATTCATCTAGATTTGATGGTTCAATCATTTGAGTTCCGCCCAAACATTCTGTAACATTTTCACCGGTAAACTCAAAATGTATTCCTGCAGGTGTAGTTCCTTCTGTTCGGTGGATTTCAAAAAATTGTTTTAACTCGGTTAAGATTGTGTCAAAAGAACGAGTCTTATAGCCAGATGGAGTTGTGTATGTGTTTCCGTGCATTGGGTCAGACATCCATGAAATTTGATAACCTTCCTTCTGCACTTTTTGTATAATTGGTGGTAGTTTTTCACCAATTTGCTCTGCACCCAATCGAAGAACTAAAGCAATCTTTCCAGGTTCGTTCTGTGGATTTAATTTATTGATTAGTAAAGGTAAATCATCTACATCAAAAGTTGGACCAATTTTTATCCCGATTGGATTAATCACACCGGATAAAAACTCAACATGCGCACCATTTGGTTGGCGAGTTCTGTCACCAATCCAAAGTGTATGAGCTGAACAATCTACCCAATCGTTGGTTAACGAATCTCTGCGAGTGAGTGCTTGTTCGTAATCCAAAATCAACGCTTCGTGTGAAGTGTAAAAATCGGTAATTGTTTTTGACAAAACTTCTTGCTCATTATTTTTGATTGACGCTAATATTTCATCTATTCTTGTGGTTAAATGATGGTGAGATTCTGATAAAACACTCGTGATAAATTCTTTATTCCATATATGGATTTTATTCAAATCAGCAAATCCACCCATTGTAAATGCTCGCAACAAATTAAGAGTTGAAGCAGATTGATGATACGCCTGAACTAACCGCTTTGGGTCGGGAGTCCGTGCTTCTTTTGTAAATTTAATATCATTTATTGAATCACCACGATATGATTGTAAGGTTACTCCATTATGAGTTTCTGTTTGGGAAGTTCTTGGTTTGGCAAATTGTCCAGCTATTCTGCCAATTAACAAGACATCTTTCGGAATTTCATACGCTAAAATTGTGTTCATTTGAAGTAAAATTTTATATTTTTCTCGAACACTTGGAGCAGAAGAATCTGCAAATGTTTCTGCACAATCTCCGCCTTGTAAAATAAAGCATTTACCCTGTGAAGCACACGCTAATTTTTCTTTTAATTTTCTTACTTCACCAGCAAAAACTAGTGGAGGAGCTTTTTCAATTTCTGTTAAATTTCTACTAAGCTCGTTTTTATTGGGCCACTCAGGTTGTTGCAGAGCAGAATAGTTTTTCCAAGAGTTTGGTTGCCACTTTTTCTTCATTTATTAATCTTGTCCAACTAAAATATTTTTCAAAACTCTAATATTTCCATCAGGTTTGTCTTTGTAGGATGGGGCAGTGCCACCAAACGGTTTTATATCCAAAATTTCGCAAACAAGTGGGTAAATATGGATTAGCTCAAACGAATCAATTTGTAAGTTTGCTTTGAATTTTGTCCCATAAGCATAAAATATTCCGTGCATTAACTTCGATTTTGGGTCATATCCGTGCATCCCTCTTACAGATGGAAATCCGTATTCCAAATACTCATTTGTAGATATAAACCAACCGTCATCAGCTACTAGTAAAAAATCTGCAGTATTGTGATTTATAAAATGAAATCGCAATGGAATACTCTCTTTTGAATATGCAGTTAAATGAGGAATCCTGCGCGATTCATTCATAAAAGTTAGAACATAATCATGAGAGTTTATATCAATCTGAGAAAATGAACCGTCTCCTTCAACATAAATGTCATCCATTTGTGAAATGTAATCATCTAACACGATAAAACGAGAAGTATCCACTGATGCCATTCCGTGGTCACTCACAATTATTAAGTTAATATTATCGGCTATGGTTAGCGTTTGAATTTGGTTGAGTAAATATCCCAAAATGCTATCCATTTCTTCTACGACTTCAGGAATTTTAGGAGAGTCAGGTCCTTGGCGATGACCTGTATGGTCTGGTTCGCTAAAATACAGCATTACTAATTGAGGGCGAATTTCTTCTGGGAGTTTGAGCCAAGTTATAACTGAATCCACTCGAGTTTTAAACGGAATTTTCCCGTTATATTTTTTGTAAATTGATGGATAAATTCCGAGAATTGGTGCCTCTGAACCAATCCAGAAAAATGAAGCAGAGCGTATGTTTTGCCTTTCTGCAGTTACCCAAATTGGTTCTGCGCCATACCATTTGGCATCTTGAACTGTGGACGCATCATACATTGAGTAAACCTCTTCGGTTTGGCGATTGTAAAAAGTGTTTGCTGTAATTCCGTGAGTCCCTGTATAAGCTCCGGTTGCCAACGAATAATGATTTGGAAATGTCAGTGATGGAAATACAGGTTGTAACGATTCAGCTTTTACTCCATTTTCACGGACAAAATCAAAATGTGGAGTATCTACATTTTCCATATAATCGTATCGAAATCCGTCGAATGAAACCATAATAACAATTGGTTTTTCAGTTGCAAGTAGAAAAGTTAAACCGAGCAATATTAATAGAATTAACAATTTAACATTTTGAATAATACTAAAGGTTACAATAGTTGGATTAACACGGTTAATCCGCTCAATTTTATTTGCACTATTCATCATTTATTTTGTTCAGGTTTTAGAAGATAATATATTTTGGTATTTTCAGGGAATCCCGATGGTGAAATTTCACCTAAATTCCCTGATGCAAATAAACCGTATCCGCCAATTATATTACTTTCCGGTAGATAGTGAGGATCGCTCGGAGGTCCTTCCAAATTCCCTTTGTGGTAATTTAGATAATTTTCGTCCAACGCATAAATCCCCAAAAATTGCGGACCGTAAAATGTAAGAAATGTCCACCCAATCATTAAATCATCTTCAAGTTGAGAAAACGACCATTGAGATGTTCGTCTCAATAAAATTCTTTGCATTAGTGAATCCTCTGGAAGATGATGCCATTTCCACAAAAAAGCTAAAAGAGTATCGTCTTCAGTAATCATCAAGTTTTCACGAATATCTTGCTCTAATTCAACTGGCGGATTTTCTTCATTTTCATAGTATTCCAAATAATCATCTAATTTTTCATCAACCGCCATATTAATAATTCGACCCATTGCTGGAGGATAGTCTTCATCCAATGACTTAATTTTTAGAGTAAACTGTATTGGCTCAAACATACTCGCTTGACCTGAAACAGCTGGCTTATAAACAATATCCTTAAACATCAAATCACCTATATTTTCATCATCTACAATAGTTTCTGTAATTTCTAATGCTGACGGGATTGTAGTTTCCGCATAAACTGTATCCACAAAACCACCAGAAAGCGTATCAATAACTGTAATTCGATAAGTATGTCCTTCTTCAAAAACCAATTCTGAATGATAATAAACTCCAGGTAAAGAATCGCTTTCAGTTAAAGTATATAATGAGTCAATTGTCAAATCTTCAAGTGTTACAAAATCATTAGAAATTGTAGTTGTATCGGATGAATAAACTTCAGTTATATCAGCAGTTCTGTTGAGTTTTATAAAAGACATATCTAGGCTTTCGTCACCAAAATCACCTTCATATTCCATGAGTTTTTGGTTGGCAAACAGCATTCCGTTTATTACAATTTTTTCTTCGTAATCAGAACTTGTTGGCATTTCAATCCATTCGCATGAAAAAGCTAAGAACAGCATTCCGATAAATATTGATATTTGAAATCTCTTTATCATCTAAAATTTATCCTAAATCCGATAGTTGGTAAAATTGGTAACATTTTGAGTTCATCTTTTTCAGCAGGTTCTCCATCATCAAGTGAATCGGTATCCCAATAAACTCCCTCAATATTTCTGTGATTATAAATATTTATGATATTCAAATAGAAATCTCCATCAAACCACGAATTAGTAAAATGTCGAGTTAAACTTACATCTAACCTATGATAATTTGGTAATCGTTCATTGTTTCGTGTTCCGGGAATTTGTTGATAAGTTGGGTCTTCGTTGCCGGGTTCCCAATACGGATAAGTCCCCAACATTTTTGTATATGGATATCCATCTCCAAATTGAAATACTGAACCCAAACTCCATTTTTTGTTAATCTCCCAATTTACCATAGATTTAAACTCGTGTCGACGGTCCCAATTTGCCCAATATTTTGGTTCATCTGCAATTTCTTTTACTACATAAGAATGAGTGTAACTGATATTTCCTGTAACACTTCCAACTTTTTTCTCAACCATAAATTCAGCACCCCAAGCAACGGCATCTGATGGAGTGAACATATCACTTACTGTTGGGTTATCAAATCCACTATTATCATCCATAGAAGCTCTATCTTCTTTGTAAACCAACAGATTGTTCATCGTTTTCGCGTAGAATTCTGCAGTAAAATTGTAATTATAGGAAAAATACTCAAATCCCAAAATTGCTTGGTCACCGTATTGCGTTGGAACTGTTTTGTCCTGTGCAATCCATGCATTTATAATTTGGATACTGTATTCATCGTTCATTGTAAAAATATGTTGATAATATCTACCAACAGAAAATGAAAATGCAGAATTATCAGTAACAAGTCTTTTAACTGAAAATCGAGAAGTATTAGTTAACGGTTCTTCAGCCCAATCATAATAATTCCATCTAAATCCAACTTGGAAAACCCACGGATGATAATTTAATTTTTGATTATAATAAATTGCACCATAGATTGGAGTTTGATGGATTTCAGCAATTTCAATTGAGTCATTAAAAGTAGCAAGATAATGAATTTCCAAGTCTTTCAGTTCAACACCGAATTTCAGTTGATTATTGTCAGAAACAAAATAAGTCAAATCGCCTTTTGCAGTTCTATCAACAATGTCATCATCTTCTTTAAGAAAACCGCCCATATCCATATTTATCCAAAATCTAGAATCAGCAATCAAGAAATTGGAAAATAATTTTTCGTTAAATAAATGTCTCCATCTAGCACTAATAGTTCTGTTTCCCCAATTGAATCCCATTAAAATTTCTGGCCAATCAAATTTGTCATCACCACTATAGATACTGAACGAAACTCTGTCATTTTCAGTAAAATCTTGGAAAATATTGCCTTGAAAATCAAAAAAATAATATGGAAATGTGAAATCGATTATTTTGGCATTGTTCATAATTTCAATCATTTTATCAATATAAGTTCTGCGTGCAGTGAGCAGAAATCCACCTTTTCCAATTGGTCCTTCAATCAACGCTTTTGATGAAATTAAACTAATTTCCACACTACCGGCAAATTTTTTGGAGTTTCCATACTTACTGCGGATATCTAAAACTCCTGATAATCGCCCACCATATTGTGCTGGATAAGCACCTTTTACCAGTTCAGCTTCATGGACACCTTCCGTAATAAAGTTGGAGAATACTCCTCCTAGATGTGATGGGTTATAGACTGTAATTCCATCATACAAAATCAAGTTTTGGTCAGTATTTCCACCGCGGATGATAAGTCCACTTGATAGTTCGGATTGAGAACGAATTCCCGGTAACATCTGAATAGTTCGGAATAAATCTGTTTCTCCCATCTGAGGAAGTTTTCTAAGTTTAAGAGGATTTATGGTTATTCGGCTGGTTAAAATTTCTCTCTGAAATTTCTTTTTCTCGGCGGTTACTTCTACAGCTTCTCCTTCAATCATTTTTGACTTGAGTTCTACATCAATCCGTGTATTTTTGTTTGATGTGATGTTTATAGGAATTTCTTTAAATTCGTAGCCAAGATAACTGGTCTGAAGTATGTAATCTCCCTGTTTTACGGAATTTATCACAAAATAACCGTCGGTATTAGCAGCGGTTCCGTAATTTGTATTTTTCAAAAATACATTTGCTCCGATGAGTGCTTCACCGGATTCTGCATCTGTAATAAATCCAGAAATGGTTGTCAGCGATGTGCTGAAACCAAATGTTGCTAAAATTGTAATTAAGAATAATTTCATTCGTTATGATTAATTTTATCGTTTACACAAGTGAAATATTAGGAGGTTATTCATATCTTCTCAAAGTAATTTCCAACTTTGGTGGAAAGAAATGATTCCCGTAACTTTAGAGAGTGATTATTAAGAGAAAATTGGTTGCTTGGTGCTAGGAGCTCGGTGTTAGATATTAGATTTTCACTTTTCACTTTATTATGACAGAAAAAGAAACTATACAATTAACAGGAAATTTACCACCATTGGCAGAGCGGATTCGTCCGCATACGCTTACCGATTTCATTGGGCAATCGTCGTTGCTAAATGAGAATAGTCTGCTTATTCATTCGCTGAAGCAAGGACAGTTATTCTCAATGATTTTTTGGGGACCTCCAGGAACTGGAAAAACTACACTTGCCAAAATCATAGCAAAGGAATCCAAAGCACAATTATTTGCAATTTCTGCTGTTTCTTCCGGAGTGAAAGATGTCCGAAAAATAATTGCAACAGCCAAAGAATCGCTCAAACTTGGCACCACCACATTATTGTTTATTGATGAAATTCATCGGTTCAGCAAATCCCAGCAGGATGCCTTGCTCCATGCAGTTGAGGATGGCTCGATTATTTTGATTGGAGCAACAACAGAAAATCCATCATTTGAAGTAATTTCTCCACTTTTGTCTCGATGCAAAGTCCTAAAACTAAACTCATTCACAGAAACTGAATTACAAAATATTCTACAAAGAGCAATTGTTGAAGATATTGTTCTGTCACAAAAAATGATTAGTTTTGATGATGGGATGGAAAAATTATTAATTCAATCTTCAGGCGGTGATGCACGAAAAATGCTCAACACTTTGGAGTTAACGGTTTCACTCCACAATGAAAGTAAAATCAAAATTACGAAATCTAATTTACAAGAAGCCCTTCAGCAGAAAAATATCATTTATGACAAAACTGGTGATTATCATTACGATACTATTTCTGCGTTCATTAAATCGGTGCGTGGCTCTGATCCTGATGCATCTGTGTATTGGTTGGCGATTATGCTCGAAGCTGGCGAAAAACCGGAATTTATCGCTCGCCGATTAATAATTTTAGCATCCGAAGATATTGGTAACTCCGACCCTTACGCAGTAATGTTGGCAAATTCTGCAATGCAATCTGTCCACAGTGTTGGGATGCCGGAAAGTATGATAATTCTCGGACAAGTTACTACTTATTTAGCAAGTGCGCCAAAGAGCAATGCCGCAAATCAGGCAATCCAGTCTGCAATGGATTTTGTTAAAAAACACGGAGCAGGTTCTGTGCCATTGCATCTGCGAAATGCTCCAACAAAATTGATGAAGGATTTAGATTACGGGAAAGGTTATCAATATCCGCACTCCAAACCTGAACATTTTGTAAAAGAAAAATATTTCCCAGATTCATTTCAATCATCGCCATCGTTTTACAAACCTACCACTCAGGGCAGAGAAAAATTTCTAAAAGAACGACTCATTCATTTATGGAAAGACCGATATAAATGAGATTTGCAATCGTCATATTATTGTTATTAGCTTTTGCATTTTCCACCGAAGATGAACGATTGAGAATTATCAATGCCGAAATTTTAGAAAATACAACAATTGATGACCAATCCATTAGACAATTTCGAGGGAATGTAATCTTTCAACGAGGCGATATGATGTTATATACAGACGAAGCCACACACTATCAAAACCTCGACGAATTTCATTTAACCGGTTCCGTAAAAATGACCGAAAATTTGGATACACTGACTTGCAAGAAACTAAAATATTTTAGCAAGGATATAAATTATCTGAAAGCAATTGACGATGTTCGATTTCGTCAAGATGACCGAATAATATTTTGTGACTCGCTAAATTACTGGACAGACCAAGACTATGGTGTGGCGATGGGAAATGTTAGAATGCATGAAAAAGATAAAAATCTTACAACAGATATTTTCCGATATACTGAAACAGAAGGCTTTAGAGGGATGTCATTTTCTGCAGAAAACAACACAAAATTTCAAGATGGAAACCGAATTATCAGCGCATCAGTAATCAAATATGATGACTATATTCAACAGATGATTTTGGATGAAAATTGCTCGGTTTCCGAAGACGGACAAGAACTATCCGGCACAAGAATAATCATTCAATATGCGGATAGTATTTTGCAGAATATTGCTGTTTCCGAAAACGCCACTGCCTATCACAATTTAAGTGCAAAAATTCGTGCGGAATCAGAATTTCAAAATTTTAGAGATGCGATGAGCAGCACCAAAATGTTTGCTCAATTTACCGACAATGAAATTTCCATATTGCAACTTATTGGTATGGCTGAAACAATTTACAATGTTGTTGATGATTCGCTTTTGATGGGAGTAAATTCTGCAACTGGCGATACAATTACTATTTCGTTTATTGATGAAGAAATGAATAGAATTGAAGTTTTGGGTGGCGCTAGAGGTAAGTTCACTCCAGAAGCAGGGAATGCCAAAGTTGATTCCACAGTTTCATATAGAGCAGAATATCTGGATTATCACATAAACGAGCAACTGACTTATCTAGAAAAAGATGCAGTTGTCAGTTATCAAGATACTAAACTTACTTCGGAATTTATCGAAGCTAATTGGAATACAAATCTACTGACAGCTAAGGCAGATGAAGATATTTTCCCGACAGTAATTTCAGAATCAAACGAACCGATGAGTGGCGATTTTATGGAATTTGATTTGCTTACAAAACACGGTCGAGTGAATCAGGGGAAAACCAAATTTAACAACGGAAATTATTACGGTGATGAAATTTTTAGAGACGAACCTAATATTTACCATGTGGATGAGAGTGTTTACACCACTTGCGATAATGAAAATCCGCATTACTATCTCGGTAGTAACAAAATGAAAATGGTTTCTGGCGACAGAGTTGTTGCCAAACCTTTAGTGTTGTTTATTCAAGATATCCCAATAGTTGGGATTCCATTTGCAGTTTTCCCAAACAAGGGAGGAGGACGAAGAAGTGGCTGGATTATGCCATCTTTTGATGTTGTCAGGGGTTCAACTTTGCTTAGGGGATTAGGGTACTTTTGGGCTCCAAACGATTATTGGGATGCGTTAGTAAAAGCAAATTTCCACGATCAAGCTGGAATTGACTTATATGGAAAAATCCGCTACGAAAAACGATATTCATTTTCGGGTTCATTAAGTTCTACAGTTCATAGAAAAGTTGTGGATTCAGAAATTACTAATATTTTCTCTGAATACAACCAAAGTTGGGATTTGAAATGGCGACATTCACACACAATTGACCCAACACAGAAATTTAGTGTAAATGCAACTTATGTCTCTAGTAGTTCAATGTATCAAGATTATGGTTGGGATCAAAATACTCGCTTAACACAAAAAATTGAATCTAGAGCGAATTACTCTAAAAACTGGCCGGGGACAAAAAATTCTATGTCTGTAAGTTTGTCAGATAGTTATGATTTGATGGCGATAGCAAAACTACCATCGGAAGTTAGTAAAGATTCAGGCGAAGTTTACATTGACAGAACACAAACACTTCCTAGTGTGAATTTTAGACGCGGACAAACCCAGATTTTTGGTAACGGGAAAAAATCTAAATGGTATCATTCAATTTATGCGTCAATGTCGAGCAATTACACAGCAAATAGAAAAATCGGGTTAATTGCAATGAATGACTCAACTTGGAGTAACAATCGGGATTATACTAATAGTGAGAAAATTACTCATTCATTTTCGTTGTCCTCACCTCAAACATTTTTTGGGTGGTTAACGCTTAATCATAGAGTTAGTTTAAAGGAAGAGTGGATTTTCAAATTTCGAGAAGCCGACATCGATGATGAAACTGGATTGTTTGCAAGAGATACAAATAACACTATTTTGTATTCGGAAGTTGAGAAATTTATTCCACGACATACCGGTTCGGCATCAATTTCTACAAGCACCAAATTGTATGGTATATTCCCGATTTCTATTGGAAGTTTAGAAGCATTGAGACATGTTGCATCTCCAAGCATTGGATTATCTTGGAAACCAGATTTTTCCAAACAGATGTTTGGTTATGATTTGGGTTATTTCCAAAAAGATGCAGAAGGCGAATTGTTTGATAAATTCTCTGGCTCTATGATTGGTTCTACATCAAAAACTGAACAACAATCAATAAGCTTGGGACTTAACAATGTTTTTCAAGCAAAAATAAAATCCGGTGATAGCTACAAGAAAATTGATTTTTTAACTTGGTCACTAAATTCTGGATATAACGCAGTTGCTGATAGTTTAAAATTTTCTACAATCCGGTCATCTATTCGCACCAATATCCCCGGTGGATTGAAGCTCGATATTTCAATGACTCACGATCCTTACGCCTTACTACCGGACTCAAGTGGAAATTACAAACGAATGGATGAATTTTTGGAATTCCCAAGAATGACATCAATGAGTGCGTCCACCAGACTAAAACTAAATGGTGGACGGTTTATGGGATTTGCACCAACCGAGCCGGATACATCCGAAAATTTACTGGACGAAATGGAAGATGATTTAATTATCACAGAAGACAATTTTGAACCAATAATTTCTGACGGAAACCTTTGGGAAGCATCTTTGAGTCTGCGATATTCTTTGTCTCAAATAATTAGTGGTGCTGAAATAATAGATAATGAAACCTTTTGGGCAAATCTCGGATTAAATATTCAAGTAACGGAAAATTGGAAATTGCGATATAGCACTCGCTTTGATTTACTCGAAAAGGAAATGGTTAGTCACAGCTTTGATTTTTACAGACCACTACATTGTTGGGAGTTTAGTTTTAGGTGGACTCCATCAGGAGCAGGTCAAGGGTTTTTCTTGAAAATCAACATCAAAAATTCAGATTTAAAAGACATCAAACTTGAATCCCATGGTGGTAAAAGTTTTTGGAGACTTTAGGAAAGCGGGAGTAGTAACAGTCGCAGTAAGCAGTGGCAGTAGGCAGAAAGCGGAATCGATTTTAAAAACAGTTAGAGATGTTTGAAAAATTGATGTGATTTTGGGGTTATGAATTGATTGCAATATATTACTTGAAGGTTTTTCCATCCAGATTTTAGTCGACGCCATTTAGAAAGCAGAGTACAACCATCCTCCAATCTCAATTTTATTGATGAAAGTTTTATACCCATTTCCATCTCAATCTCAATCTTCGCTTAACAAATTGAGAGTTCTATTTTCCTGTTTTATTATTTACAGCCACTAACGGTTAAGGCTATATGTTGTTTTAATGGCTTACAGCAGTTAGCACACGAACTTTTCACGATATGCATCTCTTATTGCTTTGCGGCGTTCTTTATTGGTAGCAATAAAAGGATTGGTATTCCCCTGAATATTTAATGGTGGTGAATATTTCCTTATCATTTCTTCTTCAATGGATTTATATTGGTCACTGAGACAATATTTAATATACACATAATTATCCAGGAATTCATTGAGTTTATCTTGCTGGCTTAGGCATTCGATATCACTATGGTTTGCCATGTATGAATGCCTTAATGTGGACAGAGTACCATTACAAATGTTTACATGTTTTATATTAATTATCCCGAGATGCCACCTAAGCCGTTGCTTCATGTTTTGTGCCTTACCAATATAAACCAACCCAAGTTTTATCTTTCCGTGTTTTTCAAAATTAACTGGACAGACACCTTTTAGTAGTTTCAGGCCTTTTTCATCAACAAAGTGCATATAAACTCCACTTTCCGTGGAATAAGAATCTATGTTATTTCGGATATTTAACGCCGACTCAATTTCTGAAAATACAACCATCTCTTTATCCATTAGCTATACATTTCACCTTTCTTGTAAATTTAAAAGAACCGCAACCCAAATCAGTAGCTAACTGTAAGCCGTGATTATATGGCGTGTGGTAAGAATTTCCATTTACAACATTGCAATGAGTTACCCCTTTAAGCGTGGTATGACCTCCTAACAATGGTGTGGCCGATTGGTTAACCACAGTATAGTAGCCTGTACTGGTGCCACAATAAAATCGAATATATTCTATTTTATTGTGATTGACATAATCCGAAAGAAAGGCTGGGAAATTTAGTGCCCAAAAGCCATTTTTTGATATCGGCATTATCAGATTGTAATCATTTATTAAGGATTCTGGATGTAATGGTCCATAAAGTGCCGACAAAATAAGAAGCTTTGGTTTTCCTTCGATGTTGGTATTATTTCGGATGCATTTGGACAAAGTTGGAAATGCTGTATATAAATTCCCATTATATCTATCAATCGCAGGCATATATTGATCACTATGTTTAATATGCTGAGCTATGTGATCTTTTCTAATATCGACGAGATTCTTGTATGCACTTGGACATATGTATTTTGATAAGGGGTCGCTGTAATTTTTTGGTAAGGGTTTACCACCACTACTTTTTCTTGCACAGCAAGGAATTATCAACAAAGTGTTTTTGTTAATATTATTTACATCCCTATTCATTTTCGTTTTTTTCGATTTTCCCTAGATGCCAAAGCTTGTAGGCCACAGTTGTGGCTCCTTGATTGGTTTTTGCTGGCTTTGGATCACCATCCATATTAAACTCATCTTCAAAGCACTTCTTAACCTCATCCCATAAACCTGTTAGCGATATCCTCTTTGTTTGTTTTGATAAAATATCGATTGCGAGTAGTGAATAGACGCCGTTCTTTGAATGATTTTTCAGCACATCACGAAGCGAGCTGGTCGTATCGTAGCTCATCTTGGCCCCCTGAATTCTTCCAAGTTTATACAATGTCTTTGTTCCGTTCTTCGGGCAGCCCTTTTTGCCGCTGTCTTCACTTGTTCCTTCAAGGTCCGTTTTGTATGTATCCCACCAAGCGTCATTCCATTTCTTACCATCTTTTTCCACTTTTTCGATAGTGCCGTAAACCCAGTCTGTAAGGTCTACTAAATAAAATGTATTGTCTTTTGTTGTTTGTTTATTATTTGTCATATCCCTCCCTATTGTTATTTATAAGCTTTTTGTTTAATTCGTAAAATTCATCAAATTTGCCTTGTTTAAATTTAATACATCTTTTTTGTGATTCCAAATATCTGGTAAAGTTTGCAGTTGGTATTATTTTTCTTGATACACATTTGATTGATATTTTCATAATTGCCTCCTTAAATATGTGTTAACCGTTTTATATAATTCCATGAACCGAAGTATTTTTTGCGCAGGACCTTGATGGAAGTATAATCGGTATTTTTACAATAGTAAACAATTTCAGATGATAATATTTTGTTGTAGCCGGAAAAATCCTCTATAAAACCCGAAATATTTTCATAATTGCCGGTTTCTTCTAACAGTTCTTTTTTATAATTGCTTTCCGCAGTAAAAATCGAAAAGTTTCTGGTTAGTTCAGAAAAGAATTCATTCATCAAGCTATCTTTATATTTGTCTTCTTCATAACCCAAAAATTGTTCAAGCCTGTCATCCTTATTTATATAGGCACCAAAAAAACCTAAACATCCGCTTGGCTCCATAACATATCCATGAACAGGAGTTTCACCATCATATACTTCAATTGCTATCCAGCATATATTATTACTAGGCTCATAAAAGCCGGTTGCCGAAAAAACATTACCAGGTTTTAAGTAAAATTGATATTCCGCCGAATTTAGATTAGAAATTAATACGGGATCAGTATATACTTTTGTAGGTGTCTTTACTTTGTAATATGTATCCAATACTTGGAACTGATAAATATTTCTCCAGTATTGATCTAGTCCATAATCACTGATAACATCAATGGATATGATATTTTTAAATGTAGATAGGATCATAACAATTACAAAGATTGCAAACCATAATATTTTTCTCATCAAACCTATTATTGCATCTATGAAATCACTCATTATGCTTCTCCCCATATATTTGGTTTTTTTGGCTTTTTAATTTTCTTTTCCTGGTTTAATTCTAAAATTGTCCTAATCAAGTTTTGATATTTGTAGTCAGATTCAAGTTCTCTCACTGCTCTGCGGTATTCCCATAAATAAATGACTGATACTAAAATCCAAGTGAAAACAAAACTGCCCAATCCAAAAAAGATTGAAAAGACAAGTCCTGAAAGTAGTGTTTTCCATTGATATCTAAGATATTTCCAATACATAATAAATAGAATAATGAATGGGCACCCTACAAAGTAGGATGCCCAAAATACATTACGCCGCTTTTTTAGGTTTTTGATTCTTTGTATTAAGATTTAGAACTTCATTAAGTTCAACAAACCCTTGAAAAAGTTCCATTTCATCAAGTTCAAATGCGAGTTTATTTAATCCAATTAATTCATCCTTTGTTGGTTTAGCAATTGGTAATCCAAGTTCATTAAGATGCCATTCTCGTACTCTAAAACCATGGGTTGGAAGGTTGCGACTCATAAACTTGGCTAAATCCCAAGCTTTCTCGCCTGACCATCCTTGTATATTCTTCAACACATAATAAGCATAGTATGCTCCCAAGTCTCTGGCGCGGTATAGGTCGCCAAGCTTGTTTACATCTATATTTTTTAATGGTGTCATCGCGTTTTCAACAATGCTTCTTGATGCGTTAATGGATTCAACAATATTCAATTTACTTTTGTCCATTATTTTCGCAGTTGATATATCCATGGCATGTACTCCTCCCTCTATAACGGCTTCGAATGATGCAAGCAAATTTAAAACTGAATCGGACTTAAACCCCATGCCAGCATTGTATGAAGGAGTTTGCACATCGATTGGTCCAAGGTGTCCGAAATCACCACAAATCAGTTTGTCAAATGAAAGAGCTAGAATTGTTCCTGAGCTAAAGACACCCGCAGGAATATACCCAGTGATGTGTTTGGAAAAGTTTCTTAAGTAGAATGCAATGTCGTAAGCTGCGCTAGGACTTCCACCTGAGGTATTTAATATAATATTTAGGTTATCCACCATTTCACAATCAGAAGATAAAAAGTTATCATGAATGGTTTTCAGTGTATTCCGATCCATATTATCATTAAGAAAATAGGTGAGCTGTGTTTGTGGGTTTTTTGTGGTTTGTGTTTTGTGTTTGTTTGTGTTTTGTGTTTTTTTTTGTTTTTTTGTGGTATTCATTTGTGCCTCGATTTATTATTTGTTTGATGATTTGGTTGTTAATGTTGTAAATTTCAATAAACAACAATGGTATAATATAATACTACTACAGTAATATGAACCAAGTAAAAAATGTAGTATGACAATAATATTTAGAATGGAGTAGTAATGGATTTATTAATAGACAAATTATGGAATTTTATTAAGGGGAACGAAGGGAATACCTTTTTTACAAAAACTAAAAAAGATTTTAAATATCTAGTCAATGGTGATAGGCTTGTAATTATTAAACATGGAAAGGAGATATTTACTTTAAGAAAAACCATAGTTATTAACGCATATGCTGAATATTTAGTTAATAAAGTTGAGAAGCCAAGTCAATTTAGTCGATCAATTATGGCACCATCATATTTATGGGCAATGTTTAATCATTATAATCCGATAATTGAAAAAATGGGAGAAAGCTTAGTTGCTACAATATTCCTTTCTGAAAAAGGACTTAATTGTTTAAATGAAATTATAAAGGTTTACAATAATAATATTTCTCAATTTTTTAATTTGTTTTTTGTTGATGAAGATAAGATAAATAATTATATCGAAAATGTTTATGACCATTCAGAAGATATAGAAATTAAAAAAACCATCCGGATCAGCACGAAGGCAAGGAATACTATAAATCAATATTCACAAACATATGGTGTTTCTAGAAATATACTAATTGACTACCTTATTATATCTATTTACAAGTCTGATCATAAAAGAATACAAAATGCGAAAAAAAAATATTCTAAGTTAACTGTCTACTTATCTAAAAATATTGATTCTTTAACTAATACTAGAGAGTTTATTAAAGGAAACGGGGCAAATGAAGATATATTTTCGAGTGATTTCGGGAGAGATATTAATTCTAAAATAAAAAATATGATTCGTGAATTAGAATCAATAAATGAGATTACAGAAAGTAGAATTAATAATTATTCAAATAATAAATCAAATAGAAATGTGTTACTATCTGATAACCCAATCCCTGACAAGATATACAAAAAAATTGAAAACTTAATTGAAAAGCACATCAATAAAATTCCATATCATTGCCATGGCATTCACATAAATGAAAGTTTAATTAAATGTACGCTTGAAATTTTGAATGAAACTGAGAAAAATGAATTACCATTAAATCATAGAAATGCAACTAGATTTAATACACCAGACGGTCTGGATAAAAGAATAAAAATCCGATTAAATTCAGATTTAAGTACTGCAAATATTATTGTTCATGAGCTCTCAAAAATAGGAGTTATTGAAGATGTACTAGTAGAAAATTTTAATACCCATAGATTAGTGAAAGGGGCAAAGCTAAATAACCAATGGCGATGGTAATTAATTTAAAATTCAGCTGTACAACATGTTTCCAAGATTGTTACTCTTTATTCTAAACTTTCGCTAGGTTCTTTCCAACCTCTATTCTCTAAGTTTTTCGTTCTTTCTTCCGTGCAGCAGGGAAGAGTACATTATTCAAAATCAATCTGTAACCGGGTGAATTTCTATGAAGAGATAAATCCGTTGGTGGATCTCCTACATAATGTTGATAATCTTCTGGATCATGTCCACCTAAAAAAGTGTATGTCCCTTTGCCAACATTTCCATGAACATATTTTACAATATCAGTATTTTCAACTTCTGCCATTATTACTACACTTTTCTTTAAAGTTTGACGATTGTAAGCGGTTGTTTGTCCCATAAATCCGTTTATCACCCCAACATGATCTTGAGTTAACATTGTAGGAACTGGGTCCCATTTTGCAGAAAATTCAAATAGCGTAAAATAGTCAGCTTCTGCTCCGTGAGTAACAGGTTTATGGCTTGGCGGAATATCGATTGTAGAATACTCATACACCATCGGATCAGTATAAAGTTGGTAATTCTCAAAAGCAAAAGATCTGTTAAAATCTAATTTTGATTGATAACCTGGGTCAACCGGAGTTCCATCATAAATGGATGCAGTTATATCAACATTTGTAGAAGCTAAAGAAATATCAAATGAGTCCGTTGCCGAACACATTGCAAATAAAAATCCTCCACCAACTGCATACTCTCTTATTTTTAGGGCGACGGCTTTTTTAAGCTCTGGCACTGAAGCAAATCCGTGTTGTTGTGCTGTCATTTCAAAGTCTGCCTTCTGTTTCTGGTACCAAGCGGAATTCTTGTAACTTCTGTGAAATTTACCATATTGTCCAGTAAAATCTTCGTGATGGAGATGAAGCCAGTCATAATCATCCAATTTTCCAATAAGAACTTCGTGATCAAAAACAACATCGTATTCAATTTCTGCATAAGACAAAGCAAGAGTAACTGCATCATCCCAAGGTTGTAAATCTGGCGGAGAATAAACTGCAATATCCGGAGCTTTTTCGAGTAAAACAATATCCATATTATTTTGGTCAATTTCCCCGTAGATACTGCCAAGCTGAGATGCATTAACTGTTTCGTATTTTACATCACGGAGTTTGCATTCTCTTTCAATCATCGGATAGTTATCAACCAAAAACGAGCCACCTCTATAATTCAGTAACCATTCAACATTGATATTTTTTTCCAAAATTAAGAATGCAACTCCATAAGATTTTAGATGGTCGGTTTGAGTAATATCCATTGGTATCAGAATTTTTTGCCCAACCATAATTGACAAAAATGCAATGATAGTGATTGTTTTTTTCATAAGATTAACCTGCTATTTCTCTAAGTCGTTTTCGGACATTATCGTAATAAATACTGTTTGGATAAAGTTCCAAAAATTTTAAGTAAATATCAACAGCTTGTGATAGATTTTGGTAAACATAATCTTGAATTTCAGCTGATAAAATATATCCTTTTTCCAAATAAATATTATCACCTAAAAGTTGATTTAGCAAGTTTACAGCTACATCAAAATCTCCTTGCAGATAATTCAAATAAGCTGATTGATACTTAGCCATATTTGCAATAATATCTTCTTGAGTTTGCTCAATTGATTTTAATTGAGCTATTGCTTCTGTTCGTTTATTTTGGAATACTAAATGTTGGATTCGCACAAATTCATTTAACAAATCCGGCGATGAGTCAAACGACATTAGAAAACTCGATAATTCTGCTAAATCATTAAAATACTCGTTAGCAGTATCAATTTCATCAAACATTTCTGAGAATAAATTCTGCAGTGAATCAATTTTCCCTTGATAGAAATAAACTTGTCCGAGTTTAATTTTAAGTGGAAATTTATATCTTTTCCTGCTTCTAAGTATTAGTTTAGATAGTTTTTCTTCTGTATCAACTAAATTACCGCGTACAATTTGGATATCAGCTAACCGCAAGTTATTATCAAGATGTTTTTGAGATTTTATCAAAGATGGTGAATTTTCTTTGTAGTAATTTTCTGCACCGTCAATATCGCCTAATATTCTAAAGTGAATTTCACCTAATCGGAATGCTGCATCTGCAGTTTTTGAATTCACAAAAAGTGAATCATAGATTGATACTGCTTTCCACAGTGATTTAGAAGCAGATTCGTCCATTCTCAGAAATGGAGTTGAGAAAAATGGATTATCTTTGTAAAAACCAGATAATGGAAGATTCTGTGTTTTCTGAACAGTCATTTTTTCAAGTACTAAACCAATCTGATAAATTGATTGTTCTACTACAATTTTATTGTCTGAAGAATTTAGAATATGCTCAAAAACACTAATTGCTAATGGAAATTCGTTCACCGATATAAATTCTGTTCCGAGTTCAAAAACCATTCCAATTGGAGCAACTGAATTTATTAGAGTATTAAAAGCTACCTCATATTCGCTGTTTTTGAATTGTATATCAGATAAAATAATTTGCGTTTGAGGTATAGAAGATTTTGTAAGATATTTAATTACAGTTTTATTTATTGAAGCACTATTCGGAAATCCAACAATTCTATCTGAAATACTTCTAACTCTAGTGGGGTTCTCGCCGAGGTAGAGTAGATATTCTTCCATTGCTTTGTCATAAGCCATACTTCTTGCAAAATGGCTACCCATTTCTAATGCATAAAAATCACTATCTTGTTTTTGATTTCGATATTTTGCCAAAATACTTGAAGCGTCATCAATTAAGCGATTTCCAATAAGGCGAGGTAAAATTTGTTTAATAATATTTTCGCTTTTTGGATTTTTCTTGATGACAGACCTGAAAATATCCAAGCCCCTTTGTGTTGAATCTGCCAAAAGATATACTTCAGCAAGATCAATAACAGCATTAAAATCGTTAGGTCTATTATTTGTGTATCGAATTGAAATTTCTATTAAAGATTTCCAATCTCTCTGTTGCCTGTAGATATTTTTCAAAGGAGTAAAATAACGAGTCACTCCAGGTTTTTTACGATTGATTTCGAGATACAATTTTTTGGCATCATCAATCAATTTTGCATTTTCGAGAGCTTTTGCTCGATGATATTTCTTCTCAAAAGAATCACTGCTTAATTTTGTTTGTTCTTCACCAATTTTTCGTTTTGAAATAGCGTTTGTTTGAGAAAATGCAAACCCAAATAAAAACAAAGTCGTCAGACCAATAGTAATTAAATTTCTAATCATCATTTGATTCCTGATGTTTTTGGAGTTCTCTGAAATAAATCTTCATCAGTTCTTGATATTCTCGAGAATAACCTTCTTTTAATGCTTCCTCCATTGCTTTCATTAACAAAATTTCTCGTTCTCCAAAATCAGATGGTAATCCGGATGGTCCAGAATAGATAAACTTTTCACCTGTATCGCTTTTCCGTTTTTCTGAATAATCTTTTTGTGTAAGTGATTTTTGACTATCAAGCATTCTTGAGAGTATTTTTTCTTGTCTATCAATAGTTCTCTGATTCACTTGCTTTCGCTTAAAATCCTTAATGACTTCTTCCATTTCTTGTTTTGCTTTCCCTAAGCCACCAGATTCTTCGGAAGGATACTCGCCTAACATCTCTTCTAACGCTTGTTGAAGTTGTTGTTGCTGTTGTTGGAGTCGTTGCATCATTTGTTGCTGAGCCATCATACTCAACTGCATCATTTGCTGAGTCCCTTGGTTGATTTGTTGCTGTTGACCTGACATTTCACCAAGCTGTTCCATAAAACTTTCAAAACCTGAAGCAGAGCCCGATTGTTGCATTTGCTCCATTGAACTAAGTAGTAATTTGGCAGCATCATTGATACCAGACATTGCTTTTTTCTGCTCGTTTAGTGCTGTTCCTGTTTTCTTTTGTTCTAAACTTAAAATTGATTTGTCCATTGACATTCGCGCTCCGCCAATAGCACGATTTAAATCTGGAGTAATATAAAATGTTTTTTTAGAAAGTTCTGAGACTTGCAAAATTAACTGGTTTGTTTGCCTACGAATCGCATCTTGTTCATACGCCGTTTGCGCAAGTTTTGGACTGTTCGCACGGATGCCCTTTGATTCTTTTTTAAGTTTTTCCTGCCGTTTGGATATTGATAGAGCATTATGCAATACTTTTTGAAAATCACGCATCATTTCGCCTATCGATTCTTTCTGAAAAGCTGATTGTATGCTTTTTGCTTGAGATAGCATTTGCTCCAAGTTTTCCTTAGCTTGTGAAGCAGATTGTTCGGAGTTTTGTGAATCATTCTCTTGCATAGATTTTCTGGCATCAGTTAAATTTTCACTTGTTTCTTCTGAAAGTTTACTCTCTTTTAAATCTTCTAGTTTTTCTGAAGTTGATGGCGATACATTCTCCATTGTTGTCTGAGCATCTTTCATCGCATCTTGAAGATTAGAGAAATTTTCTTCCTGCCGTCTTTCTCTTGAAGCTAAATCAGATAATTCGGAATCTTCCTTATCACGCAGTTCGTCAACAATTTCAGTTTGTTCTTCTAGCATTTCTTCTAATCGTTTGACAATTTCATCCATTTTTTGTTCAGCCATTGCCATTTCAAACATCTCAAGAAAACGATCAAGTTGTTCCTCAAATTCTTCAATATTAAATTCAAAATCTTCAAGTGCTTCTAACATTTTCTCAGGATCTAGTTCTTCCATTGCTTCTCGTAGTTTTTCCATAGCTTCCATTAATTCGGGTGTCATAATGGATTCTAGCATTTCTTGAAGTTTTGAGAATTTTTCTTGCAAATCATCGCTAACTAAATCATTTTTTTCCGACAGTTCAGAAATTAGCTCTAGTTGTTCTTGGATTTGTTGAACTTGAGACAAAACATCCTCCATTTTGTCTAGAGTTTCTTGAGTTTTTTGGGTTTGTTCCCAGTTTACATCTTCTGCTTTTAGCATTTCAAGTTGTAAATCTTCAACCATTTCCTCTATATCTTCAAGAGTCATTAAAATTTCTTCAGTTTCTTCTGTTGTGAAATTTTCCTCTTCTTCTAATTGTTCAAACAAATCTTCCATTGAGGGATATCGAGCAATAAATAGCGGAGAAATTGTTACAGAAGGTCCGCTAAATGAATTATTATCAGCTAAATGAATTCGAAAATGTAGCTCATCTTCCCAATCCAATCGTAGATTTTTCAAATCCCAAGAATGGAAAATTTGCTGAGTTCGTGCAGATTTCATCATTTCTGGGATATTATGTAAATACAAATTTGTATCAACTGAAAGATATGAAGGATGTTGAATTTGATATTCAATATTCATAGATGAAAAACCATAATCATCACTCATCAGCATATTGAAATATATTAACATTGATTCATCTAGAGTAATTTCTTTATCAGGAGAAGTAACAAAGAGTTCGGGCGGGGAATCGGGAATTGTAATTATTCGATATTGTGGAGGATTTTGATTTACTACATTGTTTAAATCCATACATTGAATTGTAAGTATTTCATCCTTAATTAGTGTAAAATAGCCATTTAATTGTTTATTTGATACTGTCAATTCAAGACTCTCAAAACCAGTTTCGATAAATGCACTAGAGAGTATTTTGTTTGCATCAGCATTAATAGAAATTCTGCTACCTTCAATAGCCATTATTTCAGTAATATTTCCAGGATGAGTTTTGATATCCTCACCTGTATAATCTGGTGGAATAATTGTAAATTCTATATTTCCGATAATAGGTCTGTCAGTAACAAAAATTGTATCTACTGTAGATTTAATTGTATCCCACGGAGTTAACCAAGATGACGAAACTACTTCACCCCAATATCTAGTATCGCCTTGTACATTTTCAAAAGTGAAATTGTAAAAATCATTTTTCTTAGGGATGGTAATATGTCGTTGTTTTTCTTTAGAAGTCCAATTTAGTATTATTGAATCTGGCAAATCTCCAATCCCAGTAATGGCGATAGATGCAGAATCACCACCAATAATATTTATATCTCCAGATATTGACTCTAAATGGAATGGAAGCGGAATTGGGAATTCTGTTTTTGGATGTAGAATACGGTAACCAGATTGAATAAATGTGTTATGAAAAACTATAAATAAAACCAAAATTACGCCCAAAAATATTCCGGTATTTATCAATAATTTATTTGATAATTTTTCTTTAGTTTGTTTAGCAGAAATTGATTCTATTTGTTCATTTGTTTTATCAATTGCAACTTGAGCCAGGTCATTTTGTTTTTGTTGATTTAATAGCGTTTTCTCTAGTTGCAATGTGTTGAGTAGTCTATCAGCAATATGCGGTAGTTTTATGCCAGCCCATTTTGCGATTTCTTCATCTGAACTATTGTTAAATAATCCGTTCTTGTTAATGAACCATCTAATTAAAAGGTATAACAATCCTGTTGAAAGTGTACAGCAAAGAGAGACAAACAAATTTTCTCTTATAGGTTGACTGAAATAAAATATTGACTCAAGACTTAGAAAAAAGAATAATAAAGAAAGAAAAATGAATCTGAAATATGTTATGCCTTTCAACAGAGCAAAATTAGCTCGCTGTTTTCTTAATAGGTGAATAAACTTTTGGATTTTGGTCATGTATAAAATCTAAATTATCTACTTAAAGCAGTTACTATGATATTAGTTCCCATTTCTAGAGCGGATCTGCGGATTCCATGAGGATCGTTATGGACATTAGCATCTTCCCAGCCATCTCCAAGATCGCATTCATAAGTGTATAAAACCACAAGTTTGCCATCGTGAAACAATCCCAAAGCCTGTGGTCGATTGTTATCGTGTTGATGGATTTTGGGTAATCCATTTGTGAACTCAAAAAGAACATGGAAAATTTCGTGATCGGTGGGTAACTCTACCCAATCTTTGTCTGGGAAAACTTTTTTCATTTCTCTACGGAAAGCTTGGTCCATACCATAATTATCATCAGCGTGCAGAAAAGCACCGTTCATTAAATGCTCTCGTAAAATTTGTGCTTCTTTATCCGAAAATTTAATATTGCCGTGCCCTGTTATGTAGAGATATGGACTTTCATAGAATACATCATCTCCAATTTTTGCTCTCTTTTCAACAGGATTAACAGCAATGTTTGTATGTGTAGAAACGAATTCTAATAGATTTGGTAATGAGCTCGGATCTGCGTACCAATCTCCACCACCACTATAGTGAATTCTAGTAATAGAAAAAGCACCTGGTTGAGGTTTATCCTGTGCATTTAACACCGCAAATAAACCAACAATTGTAATCAAATATTTTAAAATATGCTTCATAATAGACGGATAACTTACAGAATTATTAGTAAAATGTCGAAAGTAATAAAGTTTATAAAGTTAGAATATAATTGAAAACAGTAGCAGTAAGCAGTAGCATTAAGCAGTGGCAGTATTCAAGAGATAAAACTAATAATAGGAATTTGGTAGTAGTTTAGAATGTTTGTATTTTATAGCAGTAAACTGCACAAAATATAAAGAGTATGAGTACTATGATAAACACCTTATTGCGAACTTGTCTAATTCTTGTAATGATTAACACTATTTTCATAAATGCACAAGATAAAATTGCTGTTGTACAATTTGCCCCTAGTGGAGTAGATGAAACTACAGCTTCCAATATCACATCACGATTTTCGTTTGAGTTATCCAGAACTAAACGATTTGATATTGTTGAAAGAGAAATGATGAATAAAATTATAGACGAACAAAAATTCCAAAAATCTGGTTGTGTAGCTGATGAGTGTGCTGTAGAAATTGGTCAAATGATTGGAGTTCGGCAGATTGTTGCTGGAAGCATAAGCAAAATTGAGGATTTCTATTCACTCAGTATTCGGTTGATTGATGTTGAGTCTGGTGAAATTTTGTACCAGGATATGGATGATTACCAAGGTAGTGTCAAAGATTTTATACAAATCACTATTAAAAATATGGCGTTAAGAATGGCGGCAGAAGCTTCTGGTGACGATGGAGCAACAGAACAAACAGACGGTACAATTTCTTCAACAAAAACTGGCTCGGTTGTTTTTAATATAAACCAAAATAATGTTGCAATTTTTATAGATGGACGATATTCAAGTCGGAGTTCTGGTAATATTATATCATTATCTCTTTCAGAAGGGCAACATTCAATAAAATTTTCATTAAGCGGATTTTCCGATTGGGAAAAAGGAATCAATGTCCTTGCTGATGAGCAAATGTCGTATGATGTTGAATTGCTATCTGGAATTACGAAAACCGCAGAAGCATCCACAGGAATTTTATTAGTGCATTCTGAACCACAAAATGCAACTGTTTTTGTAGATGGTGTAGAAAAAGGGAAGACGCTACTACAGATTACGGACATTGGCGTTGGTGAGCATACAATTAAAGTGGTGAAAAATTTGTATTATGATTATACCGAAATCGTTAAAATTCAACCCGATGCGATTAGTGAGACCCGTGCAGAACTTAAACCTAATTTTGGGAACTTATCAATTAAATCTAATCCTACTGGAGCAGTTGTAATGATAAATGGACAAATCAAGGGAAAAACACCGTATCAAATTGATATGCTAAAATCTGGTTCGTACAATATCAGTATTTCTAAAGATTTATATCATTCACACGACGAAAAATTTATTATTGTTGACCGTAGTGAAAATGTAAGGGATATTAGTTTAATACCTGCGTTTGGTAAATTGATTGTAACTACTAAACCCAATGGTGCAAAAATTAAATTGGACGGACAGAAAAAAGGAGTAACTCCGTTTGAATTGGATGAATTGCCATCTGGGAGTTATCATTTAACTGTTTCAAAAGAACTATTTCAAACGATTGATAAAGATATTATAATTGAAGATGGCCAAACTGAAAAATTGGATTTTGAGTTAGAAGCTCGCTCAGGTTTACTTAATATCACTGGGCAACCCAAAGGTGCAATTATTTATGCTAATGGAAATAAAATTGGAGAAATCCCTCTTACAAACTATCGGATTGCTGAAGGGATGGTTGCACTGAAAGTGGAATCCAAAGATTATCATTCTAAAACTGAATTTATACAAGTTCAGCGAAAGCAAACTTACAACCAAACTTTTGGACTAGAAAGACACTCTGGTAAACTTATTGTAATTACTGAACCTCCTCAAGCAGATGTAGTTTTGGATGAAAAACCAAAAGGTAAAACGCCAAAGATACTCAATGGTATTCCAACTGGAGTTCATACTATTAAGGTAACTCATCCGGAGTTTTTGAGCCAGACACAAAAATTTAGTTTATCTTTAGATGAAAAGAAAGAATTTCGTTTTAAACTGATGACCTATGAAGGAAGTATTCAGGAAGATATTGATAATTCAATTAAAAAGCGCAATCGATATTTTTGGAGTGCGATTACGACGGTAGTTATTGCAGGTGGACTTCAATTGTTTTCGGATTATAGTTTAGAACAATATCCGACAGCTGATGAAAATACAGATTCTACTTATCGAAATGCTCAATTAGGTGAAGTGGGTGCTAAAGCAATGTTAGGAGTTGCAGGGGTATTGATGATACCTACACTAAAGTATACTTTTGATATTGGTAAATTGAGTAAGAAATTGGAAAAGTGATAAATTAGGACGAAGATAAACACAGATTAGATGAAAAAAACTATATCAGTGAAGATCAGTGTAATAAAAGGAGAGAAATGAAAATAATATTTTTAACAAGTATTTTGATTATATTTGGATTTACACAAGAAATTGCACCACAATTTTATTTGCCAACACTTGATGAAAATCACTTTTTCGCTAGCGAAGTCTATGGTGCAAAAGCCGAAGCACCAACTGTAACGGTCATCAGTTTTTTTGCATCGTGGTGTGCGCCGTGCCAAAAAGAAATAAAGGCATTGGATAGTCTATCTGTAAAATTCCCAGATATAGCATTTTATTTGGTGAATTATAAAGAAAAAAAGGATATTGTAAAAAAATGGATTAGTAAAATGCAAACAGATATACCAATTTTATTAGATAATTATGGTTTGGTTTCAAAGAAGTTTAAAGTAGCAATAACAGATGAAAATGGTAAGTTAAATATAAATCTACCTACAATTTTTGTAATAAACAAAAAAGGTGAAATTATTTATTCTCATACTGGATATGATGATAAAGATGCAAAGATTTTGAGTAATTTATTAGAAAATTTGTAATGTATAGAATCAGAATTAGGATACTCCGGATTACCCCGCAGGGCGGGACAGGCAGGATGAAAAAGTTAAAAAAACAACGAACTGACGAACGGACGAAATTAAACAAGTACGCAACTTCGGCTTGTCCGACAATGTTTTTCAGGTGGGCGTTTTCGTTGCGGATCTTAAAACAATTCGTGCAATTAGCGGTTATTTTTAACTTCGTTTATTCGGTGTTTTCGTTGTGAACAGTAAAACAATTAGCGTAATTCGCGGTTATTTTTAACTTCGTTTGTTCGGCGTTTTCGTTGTGAATAAAAACAATTCGCGTAATTAGCGGTTTAAAAAGGGAAAAATATGAAAAATAATAATAAATCTTCAATCATAAATTTACGATTTTATAAAATTGGTATAATTTGTGGTTTGCTATTTTTTGCAAATACTTGCACAGAATTCCCACACACAAACCCATTTGACTCAGAGTGCGATGTGGATTGGTCTCCAATAAATTTACAAGCTGAGGCATTAAACGATAGTGAGGTGTTATTAGAGTGGGAGCAGGTAGAAGAGAATATTACAGGATTTAAACTAGAACGAAAAACGGATAGCGGTAGTTTTACTGAGATAACAAAAATTGTAGTTACCAGAGGTAATATTAAACCCGACCAAAAGCAATATACCGATACTAACCTCGAATACGGACAGAGTTATAGCTACCGTGTTTTTGGCTATACAAGTAACGGACATACATCAGATTATTCAGATACAACAACAATACTATTCTATAACGATTGTAATAATAATTTTATGGGAAGTGCTATAATAGATGATTGTGGTGTTTGCTCAGAAGGCAATACAGGCCACGAAGTGAATAGTGACAAAGATTGCAACGGAGACTGTTTTGGCGAAGCAGTCATTAACGCTTGCGATTGTTGTGTTGGTGGCAATACAGGATTAGCAGAAGATTATTGTACAATGACAGACCAAGACGGCAATATTTACGAAACCGTGCAAATTGGCAACCAGACCTGGATGGCGGAGAACCTAAAAGTAACCCATTACCGCAATGGTGATGCAATTCCAACAGGTTATAGTAATTCAGAATGGACTAATCTCTCAACAGGTGCTTATACTGTTTATGACAATAATGAGAGCAATGCAGATACTTATGGTTATTTATATAATTGGTATGCGATGAATGACAGCAGAAACATAGCCCCGGATGGTTGGCATATACCCACGGATGAAGAGTGGATGGAATTAGAGATGGCACTTGGAATGAGCGAAAGCGAAGCCAATAGTACGGGATGGCGAGGTACCGACCAAGGCAGCCAACTTGCAGGCAGAGCAGACTTATGGAATAATGGAGACCTTGAAAACAACTCAAACTTTGGAACGAGTGGTTTTAACGCCCTTCC